>CAJOLI010000153.1 GCA_905235285.1 uncultured Bacteroidaceae bacterium | reverse complement strand
CTTTACGGAGTTCATGGCAGCCCAACCGTCGGCATCGCCGTGAACAAAGAGCATGGGCGCGGTCTTCAGGTCAAAACTGAACTCAGGCACGAGGACAGCCGCATCGTCGTTGCCGCCCGTGGTGTTGTGCTCATTGCTGCCATCGGTCAGGGCGTAGGCGGGGTAGATGCTGATGCCCCATTGCACGTTGCAGGGCAGCTTGTCGAGGTCATCGATGGGGAGGTAGGCGCGATGCAGGGACGAGGTGACGCCCATGAGGGTGAGGTGTCCACCTGCGGAACTGCCCATGATGCCAATCTGGTTGGGGTCGAGGCCGTAGCCGGCAGCCTTGCTGCGCACGATGCGTATGGCGCGCTGCAGGTCCTGCCAGGCTGTGGTGTGCTTGGCAAGGCCTTTGGGTCGCGGCGTGCGGTAGCGCATGGTGACGACGGTCATGCCACGCTCGTTCAGGTAGCGAAGGGCGGGCGCCACCTCGAAGCCGTCAGGACCATTACCCTCATAGCTGCCGCCAGAGTAGATGATCTGGATGGCGGTGGTCTTCAGTTCCTTGGGGAAATGCCATTCGAGGTAAGGCTTGCACTGGTGGTCTTGCGCATCGGGCATCTTGCCCTCGGGCCATACGTCCTCCGTCACTTTCTCGCGGCGCGCATCGTCGCTGGCATAGCGCTCCATGATGTCCACTTCGGCCTCCGGCTTGCCAAGGAATCCCATCTGACGCATGAACTCCACGGTGCGTTCCAGCCCGTAGGCACCATGTCCCTTGCCAGGATAGAGATGCAGTTCGGCTGGTATCTTGCGCTTGCGCAACTCACGGTAGATGAGCGTAGAACCGTTTGGTGTATATTCATCATTGCCTCCATGCTGCAGGCTGATGGGGCACGTCTTCTCGTCGAACTTGAAGATGGAGGACAGGCGAACGTCGGTGCCATAGCCCTGGCGTGTGGCGGGCGTGCCCGTCTCGCCGTCGGTAGTGACGTAGGCGGGCGCATTGACGAGTGCCCAGTTGATATGGCAGGGTAGTGCATCTATTTTGTCCACGGGCGTGTAGGCAGGCGTCTGCGAACTGGTAGCGAGCAGCAAGGCCAGATGCGAGCCAGCTGACATGCTGATGACGCCTATCTTCTCGGGGTCGAAGCCACGTTTCGTGGCCTCGCTGCGCACCAGGCGCACGGCTCGCTGTCCGTCCTCCCAAGCGGTCTGGTAGACAGGCAGTCCCACAGGACGTGGCGTGCGATAGACGAAGTTCACGCACTGAAAGCCCAGCTCGGTGAAGCGCTCGCGCCACAGCTTGATGAGCCCTACGTCGCAGCAGTTGAAGTAGCCACCGCCAGAGATGAGTATCATGCAGCCGCCGTTCCTGATGTCGGGCGCGGGGGCGTCGAACCACTCGAGGTAAGCCACGCGGTGTTTGTCCGCCTTAAACGATTTCGAGCCTGCCTCGTCGGTCATGGCCGCAATTTGGTGTGGCTGAGCATCTGGCATCTTGCCTTTGGGCCAAAGGGTTTGGCGCTCAAAGGCCAGCACGTTGAGCGTCAGGCAGATGGAGATGAAGAGGGCAAACAGCCGCTCAACGCGAACTTTTGCGGAAGGGTAGTGTTATAGTTTACAGTTTACGGTTTATAGTTTACAGTTTATAGCCTCTCCTAAATCCTCCCCTAAAGGGAAGGACTTCTGCAGCGGTACTCCCCTTCCCTTCAGGGGCTTGTGGGGAGGCTTCCCCCCTCCCTTTGGGGGAGGGGTCGGGGGAGAGGCTTTACAGTTTACAGTTTACAGTTTACAGTTTACGGTTTATATTTTATATTTTATATTTTATATTTCATGGTTAAACGTTCTACTCACATTCTCTGATGAAAGCCTCAATGTCCTTGTTCTCGCGCGGTCGATAGTTATTGTCGCGCATCAGACGGAAATATTCGTCGCGCGTGCCGTCGGCAACGGCAGCCTCGGGCGAGCGCATGACGTGGAGAAACATGGGCTGCAAACGCACGCGGTCGAGACGTGCTGCGAGCGTTGCATTGCCAGCCACAAGCTTGCGGGCATCATCGAGAAGGCGGCGTGAAGCGGCTGTGAACTCGTCGTTGAAGAGCTCATGGTTGGGGCGGATGAATATCCCGAGCACCGTCTGCGGTGTGACGAGGTCGCGGCACATCTTAATATACTCCAGCACGGCATCAGCGGCCGCTCCGTAGTAAGCGCGCACGAATTCTTCTATGAGCGGCTGCGTGGGCTGGTAGGGATTCCAAAGCAGACGTGCCAGCAGCCACGACTTAAGCTCAGCAAACTCTCCTCCGGCCGACTGATACTGAGCCTCCTCCTGAATGCCTATGGCATTATGTTCCCTGAAAATCTGGATATTACGTGCTAACACCTGCATGTTGGGGAAGGGAGCATGGTATTGGGCGAAGTTGACGACGTAATCCCAGATGTAGAGGCGCGGCGCTATCTGCTGCCAGGCCTTGAGGTCTGCCATAAAGGCTTTGTTGTGCTCGCATTGGTCGAGCGGATGAGCAAAGCAGCACTCGATACTGCATAGCCGTATGACGACATTATCTGCAGGCATTATGCCTAAGGGAGCTTTACGCGTATATTGATAGGCAAAGGTGCCTACATATTTGTCGGGGTAGACCTCCTTCACGGCAGCTGCCACCTGATTGACGAACCACAGCATGACTCCCGACTGTGCCTGGTAACGCTCTGCCAACGCTGTGCACTGCTCACATTCGCAGAAGAGCTTATTATCGTTTTGCGACATGCTATAGACCCAGTAGTCAGGATAGCTTTGTATGGCCTTCAGCATTTCCCTGATACAAATCTGCAGCACTTCAGGATTGGTCAGGCACAGCTGTCCGTCAGCGATGCGCCGGCCGTCGCGCATAGCAAAATACTCAGGATGACTCTCGAACAGCTCTTCGGCATCCACAAACTGCCCGCAGGTATGAGCATTCCAGTAGGCCCCTATGCCCCCGTAGGCTGTGCGGCGTGCCGCCCAGAGGGTGTTATTCTTGTTGTGCCCGCACCAGGCATCGTCCATCGTGTTGTAGTACTGAGCGAAACGGTAGCGAATGGCCGGTGCCTCGTGGACGTGCAGGTCGCCGAGCTTGTAGGCCGAGCGCTTAGGCACTACAGTGCAGTCCGTGGCATACCAGCGCACCCCCATCTCTCGCTCAAGGAAGGTGAAGACTCCGTACATAGTACCGCGCCTGCGCCCGCCGTAGATATAGAGGTTGCCGTCGCGCGTCTCGTAGGTGAAGGACTCGTCGTCCTTGGCTGGGACGTCAGCGCCCGTGATGGCTTTCACGCGACTGTCGAAGCCTACATATATCAGATGCCGGGGCCCTGCCTCCGCCGCACCTATGATGGGCAATTCGGCTCCGCTGATCTGGCGTAGGTAGGCTTGCAGCTCGCGCGCTGCCGTCTGCTCGGAGTCCGTAGCCCCGGCAGCTACTACAATCTTATACACGCTCTTACCTTCGCTAAAGAGCTGTGCTGCAGCCAGCAATGTAACATGAAGCAGAAGCGAGGCTGCTGCCAACAGACACCTTTTCGTCAAGACGTTATGCTTTACCATGTCCGTATCTTTAATTTACTTTTCCGGCACAAAGTTACATCTTTTTTAGAGAAAAGAGAAAAGAGAATAAGAGAAAAAATTGGTCGCTTCGCTC
>CAJOLI010000152.1 GCA_905235285.1 uncultured Bacteroidaceae bacterium | reverse complement strand
ACGAAAGCCCTGCAGGCCACCTACCTCGAAGCCCTGGAGCAGCAGGCACGTCAGCGAGGGCTGCCCCTCCACATACTCGACATCCGTCCGGGTTTCGTTGACACGGCTCTCTTGCGCCCCTCCGACCCTGCGCACGAGGCAGCATTCGTCTATCCTATGATGATGCAGCCCGAAGCCGTGGCACGCGACATCGTTGAGAGCATACGGAAGCGCCGCCACGTACGCATCATCGACTGGCGCTACCGCCTCCTCACCTCCGCCTGGCGCCTCCTCCCCCGATGGCTGTGGCGACGGATAAGGCTGTAGGCTTCCCTCATCCCCTTAACCATGAAATATAAAATATAAAATATGAAATATAAACCGTAAACTGTAAACGGTAAACTGTAAACGGTAAACTGTAAACGGTAAACCATGAACCCTTCCTCATCGTGCCAGCAGCTGTTCGCCGTGGGTCTTCGTCTTGATCTGCTTGCCCGCGATGATGTCCTCGATGATGCCTTCCTCGTTGATGATGAAGGTGGTGCGGACGGTGCCGAAGTATTTGCGGCCGTACATGCTCTTCTCCGCCCAGACACCCATCTGCTCTACCAGCGCGTGGTCGGTGTCGGCGATGAGGGGGAAGGGTAGCTCGTGCTTAGCCTTGAACTTCTGGTGGCTGGCAGCGCTGTCCACGCTGACGCCTACGACGGCGTAGCCCTGCCTTCTGAGTTCGCCGTAGTTGTCGCGCAGGCTGCAGGCCTCGGCGGTGCAGCCGCTGGTGTTGTCCTTAGGATAGAAGTAGAGGACGAGTTTTTGCCCTCTGAACTGACTGAGGCGAATCTCCTGCCCGTCCTCGTCGATGCCCAATAACTCGGGCGCTTGGTCTCCGATTTGCATAGTGATTGTAAGTTAGGCTCTAAGTTGCAAAGATGTTAAGTCATACTCTTGGCTGCAAATTTAGATAAAAATCACTATATATAAGCCAGTTGAGATAAAGAAATTACGTTTTCTTCAGAGGAAACATAGGAAATAGTTGGATTTCATCCGCAAAAAAGTGCTCCATCGTGCTTGCGCGAAGAGTAATCTTCATTTCTTCTTCGGATTCTTGTTGAAGTGCCAGGCGGCGTGGAGCATGACGTAGTGCGGGAGCGACCGGTACCACGTGATGGTGCGTCCCTGCGCATTGACGTCATAGTCGATGGGCGAGAGCTGGTGCAGGAGGTCGAAGGCTTCGAGGCGGAGGATGAGTTTGCCTTTCATGAAAGGCTGACTGAGGGATGCGTTCATGACGAAGTCGTTGCGATCGAGGTCGGCGCTGCCGTAGCCGTGGCGGTTGAACATGGTGGCGTCGGCTGCGAAGGTGAGGCCTCCGACCTTTGTGCCGCAGAGGGCGGGTGTGGTGTAGCTGGCTTCGAGACCGTATTGTAAGTCGAGGACAGCCTTAACCGCTTCTCCGTTCCATGGAGAGAGGTCGGTGGCGACCATCTCTGAATTGGGGTTGAAGCTCTTTCGCCAATTGACGTAGCCTACGGCGCGGATGTTGAGGGTCTTGTAGTTGTAGCGGATATTGCCCCCGCTGTTCAGGGTGAGGGTGTTGACGGTGTTGACGCGGCTCTCGAGGAGGGAAGGCTCGACGACGGAATCGTCGAGCGCTGTCGGGGAGGAAGAAGAGGGGTTGAGCATCGCGTGGTCTTTGGAATGGTCTAAGTCCGCTCCGGCATTGACGTGCCAGGTCCAGTAGCACTTCTCGTCGATGGTGCGGTCGGTGCCGAACTCGGCGTGGGCGCGATAAGCTCCGCTGACGTTCATGGGGCGGTAGGTGCTGACGCCGGTGACGGGGTCGAAGGTGAAGGACTGCGCGATGTCGCGGTGGTGGTAGAAGAAGTTGCCGGCAAGGTTGTAAGAAGCATTCTTCGGCCCGGTCGAGTCGTAGTAGCTGAAACCGAAAGACGTCATGGCCTTGGGCTTCAGGTCGGGGTTGGTCAGCTTGACGACGAGGGGCTTGCTGTCGTCGCGGAAGTTGATGCGGTCGAGCAGGAGGGTGCGCTCTTGCTCAAAGCGGACGTTGGCATTGATGCTGCGCCGTCCGCCTTTCCAGACGTTGCGGAAGCGGAAGGTGGCCTTCGGGAGGAAGACGGTCTGACGGGCCAGCGTGTCGAGCGAGCTGCGCTGATAGTGCAGGCGTTCGTGAGACAGCGGTGTGCCCAGTTCCAGTGCAAAGCGCTGGTAGTTGATTTTATGGTGAGCGAGCGGGTGGATGTAGTAGGCGTTACTGTAAAGATTGATACCGACGTTGTTGGACCAGTCGAGGTCGCGGCTGTCGTAGGAGTTGGAGGGATCGAAG
>CAJOLI010000151.1 GCA_905235285.1 uncultured Bacteroidaceae bacterium | reverse complement strand
ACCATCAGCTGGCAACCGTTGCAGACGCCAAGTGAGAGTGTGTCCTTTCTGGCATAGAAGCGATCCAGGGTCTCCTTGGCCTTGGGGTTATAGAGGAAGGCTCCGGCCCATCCCTTGGCTGAGCCCAGCACGTCGCTGTTTGAGAATCCGCCGCAGAAGACGATGAAATTGATGTCATCGAGTGTCTCGCGGCCGGTGATGAGGTCGGTCATCATGACGTCCTTCACGTCGAAGCCGGCCAGATAGAGCATGTAGGCCATTTCGCGCTCGCCGTTCGTTCCCTTCTCGCGGATGATGGCTGCCCGTATGCCACTCTTCTCGCGGCGGTTGGGGTTGAGGCCGTACTGGCTGAGCTTGCCCTTGAAAGCGGGCAGGAACTTCCACTGGAGTGGCTGAGCCTTGTAGTTCTGGCTGCGCTCGAGTGCCTTGCCGTTGAAGCTCTGCCGGCGGTCCAGCAGGTAGCTGCTGCGATACCAAACGTCGCGCAGGCTGTCAATGTCGAAGTCGCATACCTGGACGTTCTTCTCGATGCTTATCTTACGCACGGCCTGAGGAGTACCTATATTAATGTAGCCCACGCCAGCCTCTTCAAGCAAACGCTTCACCTCGGTACGGTTCTTGTTGTCAACCTGAATCACTACACCGGGGTTCTCGGCAAAGAGCATCTTCACCATGTCCTCGCACTTCATTTTGTCGAGGTTGATGGAGAGGCCGCCCTTCGTGTTGGCGAAGCACATCTCGAGCAGGCAGGTTATGAGACCGCCAGCGCTGATGTCGTGTCCGGCCAGGATGAGGCCCTTCTTAATCAGGTTCTGCACGGCGTTGAATGCGTCGCGGAAGTATTCGCTGTCGCGTACTGTCGGCACGTCGTCGCCCACCCGGTTTTGGCTCTGTGCAAAGGCTGAACCGCCCAGACGGAGCTCATCGAACGAAAAGTCTATGTGGTAGAGCGTCGAGGGGCAGTCCTTCACGATGGGACTTACCACCTGCTTGATGTCGCTTACCAGTCCGCCGCTCGTCACGATAACGGTACCCGGCGAGATGACCTTCTCTCCGTTGGGATATTTCTGTGTCATGCTCAGCGAGTCCTTGCCCGTCGGCACGTTGATTTGCAGTTCGCAGCAGAAGCGGCTCAGTGCTTCGACGGCCTGGTAGAGGCGGGCATCCTCGCCTTCCTGAGCGCGGCAGGGCCACATCCAGTTGGCGCTGAGGCTGATGCTGTCGAGTCCTTCTTCCAGCGGAGCCCAGACAATGTTCGTCAGCGACTCGGCTACGCTGAGCACACTGCCGGCAGCCGGGTTGGCCAGCGCAGCCTGAGGCGCATGACCCAGGGCTGTAGCTATGCCTTTCACACCGCGATAATCCAAAGCCACTACGCCGCAGTCGGAAAGCGGCAGCTGCAATTCGCCCTGGCACTGCTGGCGTGCCACCTTACCCGTTACCGAGCGGTCCACCTTGTTTGTCAGCCAGTCCTTGCAGGCTACAGCTTCCAGCCGCAGAACGCTTTCAAGCTTCTCGTTAAGGTCTTTCTGATCGTAGGTTGCATCGGCGTAATGCCGTTCTACAGTCTTGTCGCGCATCACGGTCTTTGGGCTGTGGCCGAACATCTGGCTCACCTCCAGGTCGAAGGGCCTGATGCCGTCGCCCTGTTCGAAAGCGAAGTGTGCATCGCCAGTGGTCTCGCCCACTACATAGAGCGGAGCCCGTTCGCGCTCGGCTATCTGGCGGACATGGTCTATGTGGCGCTCGTCGATGAGCAGTCCCATGCGCTCCTGACTCTCGTTGGCTATGATTTCCTTGGCCGAGAGGGTAGGATCGCCAATGGGCAGCTTCGTCATGTCGATAAGGCCGCCGCATTCTTCCACCAGTTCCGAGAGGCAGTTTACATGGCCTGCGCTTCCGTGGTCGTGAATGCTCACAACGGGATTCACCTCTTCCTCGCAGAGTGCGCGCACCAGGTTGTTGGCACGCTTCTGCATCTCGGGGTTTGCACGCTGCACGGCATTCAGTTCGATGCCGCTGCTGTAGCGACCCGTCTCAACGCTGGAAACGCTGCCGCCGCCAAGTCCGATGCGGTAGTTGTCGCCACCCACAACCACAATCTTGTTGCCCTTCTGCGGCGTGCCCTTCAGGCAATCGCGGCGGGTGCCGTAGCCCACACCGCCAGCCAGCATAATCACCTTATCATAGGCATAGGCAGACTGATCTTCAGCTTCCTTGTGCTCGAAGGTGAGCACCGAGCCGCAGATGAGCGGCTGACCGAACTTGTTGCCGAAATCGCTGGCACCGTTCGAGGCCTTGATGAGGATTTGTTCGGGTGTCTGGTAGAGCCATTCCCTGACGGGCAGAATCTTCTCCCATTCCCGGTCTTCCTCTGTGCGCGGATAGCTGGTCATATAGAC
>CAJOLI010000150.1 GCA_905235285.1 uncultured Bacteroidaceae bacterium | reverse complement strand
GGCTTGTTGTGGTTTTGCGGGCTGGTTCGAGGCTACGAGGAGTGGATTCCTATGGTGGCCAACTTTAACAGCAACGACTATGGGGCGGCACGCACCACATGGCGCATCAGCACCTGCGGCGAGTGGGCCTTCTTCGCCAACCAACGCGGTCTGCTGGAGTATGACGGTACGAGCTGGCGTCACTACTCGCTGAATAACCATTCCGAGGTGCGTAGCGTGATGGTGATGTCGGATCGCAAGCGCGTCTGGGTGGGTGGAGAGTATGAGTTCGGCTACTTTGACGTGAGGCCGCAAGGGGTGTTGCAGTACCACTGTCTGTCCGATAGCCTCCCTGCCAGTGTTCGTGCTGACCTGGGCAACGTGTTCGACTTCTACGAGATGGGCGGCATCACCTACGCCCGCTGCGACTACTACATTATTATTATAGCGGGCGAGAAGATGACGGTGGTGCACTCGAAGGACAAAATTTTTGCCTCCACGATGTGGAACGGCACGGTCTATCTGGCCACCGACCACGAAATACTGATGCTCACCGGCCATCAGCTGTTGCCTATAGAAAGCAGCGTACTGCCCAAGACGATACGCATCAACACCATGATACCTTTTAACAGGGGCATTCTGATTGCATCGGCCAATTATGGACTGTACTATTATGATGGCATGAAGATTGATGTCTATCCAACCTGCATCGATGTGCTGCTGCGGGACGGCTGTGTGTGCTGCATGGCCAGCCATGGCAGTCGGCTGGCCTTTGGCACCTTGGCGTTCGGACTACTAATACTCGATGAGAAGACGGGTGCAGTGGAGAAGTACGACAACTCGTGCGGTCTGCAGAGCAACACGGTACAGAGCCTGGCCTTCGATGAGCGCGGCAACATTTGGTGCGGCCTTAACACGGGCATTGATCGCGTGATGCTGGCCAACCCCTTCACCTCGCTCTACCGCATACCTCGCTCCTACGGCATGGGCTACACGGCCCTGCTCGACGACGGCAAACTCTATCTGGGTACCAACCAGGGGCTGTTCTATGCCCCTTATCCCATTGTCTACCACGACCGCCAGACCATTCTCCTGGGTACGGGCATCCCCATGGGCACAGCCTGGTTTCTCTATAAGCACGGTGAAGACCTGCTGCTGATGCACGACCGCGGAGCCTTCATTGTGGAGGAAGACAAGAATAAGATTATCCCCAACACTTCGGGCGTTTGGTCGTGCATACCCGTGCAGGGCCATCCTGACATGCTCTTTGCCGGAGCCTATGCCGGTGTCTACGTGCTGAAGCGTGATGCCGACGGCGAGTGGCGCAGCCTGGGGCGCATCAGCGGCCTCACGGAGCCCGGCCGCTTCCTGGCACAGACCGACGAGCACTCGCTGAACGTCTATAATGCGCGCCAAGACTCTGTCCATACCTATCGGCTGAGCGATGACCTGCTCAGGGTGGTCAGCGTGGAGGCCTGGCACGAGAAATACGTACCCAAGAACGAGATTGGCAAGGAGCTGGCCCTACCCGGGTTCGGTCCTGCCCGCCAGAGCTATGCCCTGAGCGACACGCTGAAGATTATCCCCAACGAGGAGGGTTTCATGCTCGTAGACATGAGCAGGATGAAGAATGAGAACCGCTCGGTGATGATCGAGGCTCTCTATGCCACCGAGCCCACCGACTCGCTGCTCTATCTGGCCAACTTTTCCGGCACTAAGTTCGAGCCTATCATCAGCTATAAGTACAATTCGCTGCGATTGGAGTTCAAGGCCGCCCCGCTCTACCCGGCACGCCTGCTCACCTACCAGTATCGGCTGTGGGAGCAACACGACGGACAGCCCGACAAGGACGAGGGATGGTCGGAGCCCACGAGCAGTGAATTCCGCACCTTCAGCGACCTGCACGAAGGAGGCTATACGTTCGACGTGCGCACGCTGCTGGCTGGCGAGGTGCAGTCGGCCGACAGCATCAGCTTCCGCATCCTGCCGCCGTGGTATCGCACGTGGGCAGCCTACACGATCTTCTTCTGTCTGGCAGCGTTGGTCGTCTGGCTGGTCGTCATGTTCGAGAACCACCGCTTTGCCCGCAAGAACGCTGCCACCCTGGCCGAGAAGAACGAGGAGGTCAGCCAGATGAAGGTTGAGATCGACAAGCTGGAGAAGGACAAGATGGAGCTCGACTTGCGCCATAAATCGCAGGAGATAGCTAACCTGGTGCTGAATGTATCGCGCAAGAACGAAATACTGAGCGAGCTGAAGACTGATGTATTGCGCGTAGCTAACCGCATGGGCATTGACACAGCCAGCCAGAACAAGCGTAACTTGATGCTCATCGGCAACAAGATTGATACGAACATCGAGGCCGATGATATGCTGAAGCGCTTTGAGGAGCAATTTGACTTGGTGAACAATAACTTCATGCACGCCATCCAGATATTACTCCCAATGAGCGTTTGGCATGTGCCTATCTGAAGATGGGACTTGCATCGAAAGAGATGGCTTCACTGCTGAACATATCCGTTCGAGGCGTCGAAAGCATACGTTTCAGACTAAGGAAAAAGTTTGGTTTAGAAAATGGAATAAGCTTGACGGAATATTTGAATAACATTCAATAAAACAGTAATTTACGCCTTTTTGCGTAGTTCCTGCGTAGTGTAAAACTGTGGCTGACGTAATTACGAAAGCCACATTTTTTTGCGTCATCATATTTTTACTCTACTTTTGCATCGTCAAAGCGTTGGTGATGGAGAGTTTCATTTAAATATAAACAGGTTAATAGTTTTAGTTAGTTATAGTTAGTTAGTAGTTATTTTTAAGTTCTGTAAGGCCAAGAAGATTGTTTTTTAGGATGACAAATAAAAAAGAGGAGATCAATCTAAATAACGACATAAATAATCAATATTAAATCAACAAAAAAATGATTGCAAATATGAGAACAATTACCAAAATGTCAGTAGCACTCTGTGCTTTCATGGCCTTTTCGGCCAGTGTCCAGGCAAAGGACGTCTATGTTTCAGTCAATGGAAACGATGCAAACAGCGGTCTTTCGGCCGATGCACCCAAGGCAACGCTTCATGGTCTGAATGGTGTCATTCAGGAAGGCGATGTTGTCCACGTGAGCGGTTTTCTGAACATGGCCAACGAGAAGGCCGCCGCCCCTGAGACTTTCGACAAGAACACCGACTGCGGTGTATGGGGGCTGGACAACAACGGTGGTGTGCAGGGCTTCTACCTGCAGGGTCGCCGCTCGGTCATCAACGACTGGCAGGACGTCACCTTCATGGGCGAGGATCCAGAGGAGGATGGTTTTACTGGCAACGGTGAAACCCAGCTGTTCTTCTCGTCGGGTGGTGACGTAACCTACGTGTTCCGCAATCTGGGCTTCAAGGATGGCATCACCAACAGTGAGGGCGGCGTCATTTATGTGAAGGACAACGGTCACTTGGTTTTTGTGAACTGTCGGTTCGAGAACAACCACATTGACATGCGCTCGGCCACGCCCACCGAGGACGGCATCTACACGAAGTACAATGCCAACGTGAACAGTGAGCGCGGCGGTGCCATCCGTGTGGAGTATGGTCAGGTCGTCATCGACGGCAGCTACTTCGAGGGCAACTATAATAAGAAAGGTGGCGGCATCTGCATCACCGGCGGACGCCTCGACGTGACCAACACCACGTTCTACCACAACGGATACATCGACAACGACAACGAGAACGCCTTCCTCGACGAGCAGACCGGCGGCGGCCAGGCCATCTTCGCCTGGGCCCTGAACACGGCCACTACCGTAAACATCGACCACTGTCTGTTCGAGGGTAACCGCGCCTGGAACGCAGGCGGTGCCGTGACCATCTGGAGCAATGTGGGTTATCAGCGCTACACCGACATGACCATCACCAACTCGGCCTTCTTCAACAACTTTGCCGAGCGTGGCGGTGCCATTGCCACCTGCAATGGCTACAGTATGGCCGAGGGCGGCAAGGACAACCCCAAGAACATCTTCCTGAAGGTGGCTAACACCACGATTGCCTACAACACGTCGCGTGCCGACGGCGGTGCCGTGTGCATGTGGGGTGGTGCCGTGGGTCCCACGCCCGACTACACCCACGACCAGATCTTCTTCGTCAACACCACCATCTATGGCAACACCACCCTGGGCAACGCCGGTCACGGCGCTGGCTACAAGGAGATGAAGCAGGAGAACGGCGGCGCCATCATGGGCAACCCCAACAACGTTGACCGCTTCTTCTATAACACCATTATCGAAGGCAATATCGCCCTCGAGGCCAACGACGGCCAAGGCGAGTACAGCGACTTCTCGTCGGCCTATGGCTACCAGTTCATCCAGAACTCGCGTATCGGCCGCTTCTGCCCCCTCGACGGACTGCAGACCGAGGATTGGCTGGGCACGCTTAACGACGGTAACGGTCTGGGCGACGACACGCGTCAGGGCTACTCCGGCTCCACTATCGGCGGCACCGACGAGAACCCCGAGGTGCTGCTGCTCGACGACGGTTCGCAGACCACGACCACGATGTTCGACACCTCCAACGGTGTCATCCAGTTCATCCCCGTGCCCGACGAGAG
>CAJOLI010000149.1 GCA_905235285.1 uncultured Bacteroidaceae bacterium | reverse complement strand
GTGGGTGGCGATGATGCCCGTAATGGGAAGTGAAGCGACAGACTCAAGGAAGAGCCGCGAGCCGTTGAGCTTGTCGAGCGAGTTGGTGCCTTTCAGTATCTCGTCGAGTATGATGAGCGTGTGGCGGTTCTGCCTGCAGGTCTCGATGAGTTGCTTCAGTCGCAACAATTCGGCGTTGAAGTAACTGATGCCGTGGGCAAGGTCGTCGGTGGTGCGCATACTGCTGAACAGCGAGAAGAGCGACACGCGCAGACTATCAGCAAAGACGGGCATTCCACAAGTGGCAAGCACGTAGTTGATGCCTATGGAGCGGAGGAAGGTGCTCTTGCCCGCCATGTTCGCACCCGTGATGATATAATAATGTAGGTCGGAAATTGTGAAGTCGTTGCGCACGGCTTTTTGTCCCAGGAAAGGATGATAGAGTCCGCGTGCCTCATAGACCACCTTGTCGTTCTCCACCAGTTCGGCATCGGTCGCCGTCGGCTCGTTGTATCGGAACGTAGCCATCGACACCAATGCGTCAAAATGACTCACGGCAGCTATCCAGTTGTCGATGTGTGCCATGTAGCGGTCTTGCCAGAGGAGGAAGCGGCGCACGATGAAGTAGTCGGCCAGATAGAGCGCATTGGAGATGGGCACCCATACCTCGTTGCGTTGGTCGAGGTCGTTGATGATGCCTTTCAGCAGGCGGAAGGACTTCAGCGCATCCTGCTCGTTGCCAGACAACTGTCCGATGATGTCGGCGGTCTCGCTGCTCTTCAGGTCGGATGTCACTATCTGCATAATCATGCCGACGTAGGTGCCGAGCCTTGGCAGGATAATGTTGATGCTTTGATTGACTCGCTTCAGGGTACGTCCGAAGAAAAGATAGACCGCCGCAATCTGAATCAACACCCATAGCAAGGGGAATGCTCCCGAAAGCGGTCCGAAGATGGCTCCGGTAAGCAGTCCGTAGAAGACGATGATGGTGCCAATGGCCAGGATGTAGGAAACTCTGTGGGCAGCGAGGCGTGAGACCTGCAACTGCCTTACCTCGTGCAGGGCGTGCATGATGGCTGTGGTGTCAATCTGATTGCCGTCGCCTTGTGCGAGGAATGTTGCCCGCAGTGGCTCCCTTTCCGACAGTTCACGAATGGCCTCGCGGCGTTTCTTTATCTCGTCAATACTACGTAGCCGTGTCTCTGCAAGTTCCCTTGCCAGGAAGTCGCTGCCGCCTGTAGTGACCGTGCGGTTGATGCGATGAAAGAGCGACTGAGGTCCGAAGATGTCAAGATCGAGTGTAAACTCATGGCGAGTGTTGACATATTGCTCGCCAGAAGGAAAAAAGGAAAAGTCGCCATCAAGATAAGCCACCTCCTTCTGATAGACCCTGCGGAGGCTCTCTTTCTGTTTCGACAAGCGACTGTTGCTGCTGTCCTTACAACGTATTGCCGCATATCCCGCAACGAACATAACCGCCCACGCTATCCATACGCCGCTGCTCCACACGGTATATGCCACGATGCAGGCAACAGCCAAAGCCACCGCCGACAGCTCCAGAACGACTATCAGCCTGTTGTGTCTGTTCAACTGAATGATTTCTTCAGTCAGCGTCTTGATGCGCTCGGTATATAGTTCCCTTGGGTTCATTGCCTCTTTATGGTGAACTCCACTTTTTGTATTCCTCGCTTATAAACATTGCTGAGAATGAGGGCATAGCGCAGCGTTTCGCCCTGTTTCATTGATTGCTGAACGTGGGCCATCTCGCTATCGGTAAGTATGTTTTTGAATAGGAAACCAGAATGACTGCTCGGTACAAGGCGTATCTCATCGGTAAGCGGTGAAAGAACGTAGGCGTAGGTTGCTTGATAACGGGCACCAGCCTGCCATAGCGGGTGGCTCTTGTCGAGAATGTTCTCCAAGTAGATTTGTGCATGCTTGTCAAATTCGGGCGTCGGCGTACCATCGGCGTATGTCACCTTGCCATCGTCATTCACCATATATTCGCCTCCTTTGGCTATGGCATACTTCTCTACCGGGCACTGCTGCTCATACTCTATGTCGGCTTCTGTCTTTATCTCTTTCTCCACAGGCTCTGCCACATCTTCCACTTTCTTGTCGGCGAGGATGCGCACCAGCTCGTATGTACGGTTGCTGGCATCCTGGGGAGGGTTGGCCAGAATAGTCCGCTTCACGCGCAGCACGTATTCATGACCTCTTTCATAAGTGAAGCCCTTGACTTCGTTGAAGTACAAGTTCTGCCATTGACCAGGCTCGTCTTCCGTCATCACTTGCATACACTCAATGGGATGCTCTCCCATATTGTCGAAGAGGTCATACATAACGCCCGGTTCAGCGGAAACATTCATGACAATTTCCTTGGTTATGTCTTTGTCATCATCGTCGCTGCTGCAAGAGGCAAGGGAGAAGGCAGCAAGCATCATAAAAATGTTTATATAAATCTTCATTGTTTTCATTTCTTTTATGTCTTAATTTAACATGCAATTGTGAATGGTTCAGAATAAAGAGCAACCGAAAGGCTATGTCCTTGACGAAATCCATGAATAAATCAGCCAAAGCAGATTATTTTTGGCC
>CAJOLI010000148.1 GCA_905235285.1 uncultured Bacteroidaceae bacterium | reverse complement strand
ACCGGTATATTTAGCGTTGTCTGTCTCGAAGTGTGCCTGCTTGCGCGCCATGCGCAGTGCTTCCAATGTGCTGTTGAGTGCGTCAGCCGTAGTACCCTCAGTAAGGAATGTATTAGCAGCTGTTACATCAACACCCTCTTTCTCTGCAAGGTCAACAGTAGCGCTAAGTATGGTAACGTCAACTGCCTTTGCAGCGTCAATGGCTGTGCGGAGGGCGTTGATACGGGCTGTCAATACATCCGCATTGGTAGAGTATCTGTCAGTGCGTGCGTTTGTCAGTGCTGTCCCAAGTGCTGTCTGCAGGGCTTTCGTCGTATTGCCGCTGAAGCCTTCAGCCTCGGTGATGAGAGTGCCCAGCTGGTTTTGCAGCGGTGTTATGACATCTTCCACTTCTCCGAGATACTTCAGCGAGAAACTGCCGATGATAATCCAATGGCTCTTGAACGGACTCGTGTTGTTCGTCTCCTTGATGCCGAGGCGCAGCTTACCGTCAGTCACAATCACGCTCAGCGGCTTCGAGTGGAACTTGCCGTCCTCGCCCATGGCACGGGCAGCCTGCCACCAGCCATCGACGACGCTCACGCCGCCATCTACCAATGCCTTGGCGGCATAGTCGGCAACAGGTTTTTCTGATGTAAACGAGTATATGCTGGGCAGTTTCACCTGCTCGTTGTTGGCATAGAGGTAGCCGTTGACGGTAGCGTCGCCGTTGGCAACATAGTCGTCGTAGTCAGCCTTGCACAGTCCACCGCCTTCCGAGGGGCTGAACAGGGCATATGCCTGCACCTCATATTTACCGTTGGGCACGCTGACAGTCTGGTAGAAGTCCACATTACTATAGTTCCACGTCTCAAACACACGATTGGGGCGGAACCCATCCTGCCAACCTTCGCCGCCGCCATTGCGAGTCACCGACCACTGTGGTGAACGACGGTCGTTGTTCATCAGTTCGGGGTTCACCATCAGCCATGTCACATCGATGGGGTTTGCTTCCGTAGCACTGCTCATGGCAGCGATGCGCTCGTCGCGTGTCCACAGTTTCCAGGCATTGCGGGTGCTGCCGTCATGTATAAGTAGATTCGGCGTGCTGTTGTCAACGCTCAGCCAGCGGTCGTGGTTGATGCTGATGTAGGCGTTGTCCTTCGTTCCCGTCACCTTCCAGCGGGTGGGGCATCCGCCACCACCCCAGTCAAGGTATAGTAAGCCACCGTCACCATATTCACAGCCTAACTTCTGGTCTCCTGCCAATGTGTTCAGCGTCCAGCCGTCGTTGTCGGGATTCTCAAAGCGGAAGGGACGTCCGTAAGAGCCCATGTTGGCAGCCGTGTTCCAACGGTCGCGTGTGGCACCGGCAATGGCCTGGTAGCCCTGTATCCACTGCCCTGTCTCCACGTTCTGGAGATAATATTCCCCTGCGGAGCCATTATAAAGAGGTGTCAAAGTGTTGGTGTTGTTGTTTGCTATAATCTTGTTCACCAGGTCGGCACCGTGGTAGTTGCTGCCGTTGTCACCGGCAAAGTCCATCATGATGATGCCCGTAGGTCCTACGTTGGGGTGGCTGTCGAGATAGTCGCAGATGTAGGGATTGGTTTCTTTGGCGCAGTTGGAAGGAGATGGTATTAATGAGCCAGCAACGCCCGATGCATGATTGATATACAGACGGTTGGGGCAGTGGATGGTAGTTGACTCATCCAACATGGCACCGATGGAGTTCTTCTTCGTCGTCGTGTTAACATTGTCGTAGTAGTCCTGCAAGACGATGTGGAAAGCCCCGTCACCGTTGAGCAGGATGTCACCTTTATAGGTCTGGTTGTCGCCCCAGTCCCATACCTTGGCTGCCTTGGTCTCAGTCACTTCGTCGCGGGCAAAGACGAGTATCTTACCGCGCACGTCGCCGAGTGTCAGGTTGGGGTTCCATTCTGTCAGCACATCGTTGTACGCATCGAGGATGGGCTTGATGACTTCTTTCCATTTGCCGTTGTCCTGCCCGGTGTTGTTCTCGTTGCGCATGATGACGATGGCAAACTCGGTGGGGTTCACTGCAAGTTTCGTCTTCAGATTGCCAAGTTCTGCTCTCAACGTCGTTCCTGTTGACGAGCGAAAGGTGCCGGAGCCGTGATAGATGGGACCGTCAGCATTTTCATCGGTAGGTCGCAAGTCGAAGACGCGCACGCCCTTCTCCCATTGCTCAGAGATGGTATAGGTTTGCGTCTTGGAAACGCCGCTACACGTTGACGTTGCAGCGTCGTGGGTGCCCGGGATGGACAACTGTGTGATATAGACATTGTCTGGAAGCGATGCCATCCAGTTATTGCCGTCTGCTCGTGCTGTCTGCAGATTGGAGAGAGCTACAAATGCGGACAAAGCAATGGATAAAATCTGTTTCATGATTTGGGGATTTAAGCATTTGATTAAGTTTTTCGGGGACAAAAGTACGGAGAAAGTGACATACCGCAGGCAAGAAATATGCCAAACAAGAAAAAAATCTGTTCAATCCAAATCCTATACTTAAACCGGAAACTTGAGTAAATTCTATTTTTCTTGCACTATTCTTCGACTAGCGAAGCGTGCAGAGCCCGATTACATAACTTAATCGTACCTTTGCAGCAGAAATAGCGCCGAAAT
>CAJOLI010000147.1 GCA_905235285.1 uncultured Bacteroidaceae bacterium | reverse complement strand
GTCAGCATGGCAATCGTGCCCGGGGCTTCTTCGCCGGGTTCTCTTGAGGGGTGCGGCGTTGCTGTCTGTACGGCAATTGTGCCCGGCGCTTCTTCACCGGGTTCTCTTGAGGGGTGCGGGATTGCTGTCGGCACGGCAATTGTGCCCGGCGCTTCTCCGCCGGGCTGCCTGTCTGCGTCTTGCAGTGCCCACCAAGCCCTTGTACAGCCCGTCTTAAAGCCCCGCACGACCTGCCCCAAGTGCTTCCCTTCAGGCAATTGCTCTTTCACGCGGAGGAGCAAGTGGATATGATCGGGCATAATCGCTATGCGCCACACTTCCACCTGCGGATAAAAGCGGCTTATCTTCGGCACTTCCTCCTCAAACACCCGCCTCCCAAGTTCGGAGAGGACAATATGAGGGGCATCCTTTTCGTGAACCCACGCCGCCCTATCCTGCCTCTTTGTTGCAAGAGCGCTTCCCTCGAGATGTCCGAACACTGGCATCCTTCCCTCAACAACTACCGTCACCATGTACGTTCCTGCTTCTCGATAGTCGTGGGCAAAAGCACGTCGATGTCCGCTCGTTTTCGTCTCCCTGTGCACGGCGCCATGGTTGCTATAAAGCTTCTCGTCCTCGACTTGCATTCGTGTTTGCTTTATGACCAAAAGAAAGGGGTGAACAGCGGCGCGCTGTCCACCCCTTCATAAATAATTACGGTATAAGCCTCAAAGATTAATCAGCCAGCTTAGCCTTGATGAACTCGCGGTTCAGGCGGGCGATATTGGCGATAGTCTCGTTCTTCGGGCAAACAGCCTCGCAGGCGCGGGTGTTGGTGCAGTTGCCGAAGCCGAGTTCATCCATCTTGGCTACCATAGCCTTGGCGCGCTTGGCGGCCTCGGGGCGACCCTGAGGCAGGAGTGCGAGCTGGGAGACCTTGGAGCTTACGAAGAGCATGGCGGAGCCGTTCTTACAAGCAGCCACGCAGGCACCGCAGCCGATGCAGCTGGCGCAGTCCATAGCCTCGTCGGCATCCTGCTTGGGGATGAGGATGGCGTTGGCGTCCTGAGCCTGACCTGTGCGGATGGTAGTGTAGCCACCAGCCTGGATAATCTTATCAAAGGCAGAGCGGTCGACCATGCAGTCCTTGATAACGGGGAAGCCAGCGGAGCGCCAAGGCTCGACGGTGATGGTCTCGCCGTCCTTGAAGCGGCGCATGTAGAGCTGGCAGGTGGTAGCACCGCGCTCGGTCTTGCCGTGGGGTGTGCCGTTGATGTAGAGTGAGCACATACCGCAGATACCTTCGCGGCAGTCGTGGTCGAAGACGAAAGGCTCCTTGCCGGCCTCGATGAGCTCCTCGTTCATGATGTCGAGGGCCTCGAGGAAGGAGGTGTCGTCGGGAATATTCTTCAACTCATGCGTGTCGAAGTGGCCCTTCTCCTTCGGGCCGTTCTGTTTCCAGAACTTAATGGTGACGGAAATATTTTTTGCCATGATGTTTAGTTCTTGTAGTTACGGGTTTGTACCTTGATTGCTTCGTACTCCAGAGGTTCCTTGATGAGTTCGGGATCCTTGTCGGCACCCTGATACTCCCAGCAGCCGACGTAGAAGAAGTTCTCGTCGTCGCGCTTGGCTTCACCCTCCTCGGTCTGGTACTCCTCGCGGAAGTGACCGCCGCAGGATTCGTTGCGCGAGAGGGCATCGTGAGCCACGAGCTCGCCCATGGTGAAGAAGTCGCGAAGATGGATGGCCTTGTCAAGCTCTACGTTGAGACCTTCCTTGGAGCCGGGCACGAAGAGGTTGGTGTCGAACTCCTTCTGCAGTTCCTTCATCTTCTGGATGCCGGTCTTCAGACCTTCGGCGGTGCGACCCATGCCGACGTACTCCCACATGATGTGGCCGAGTTCCTTGTGGATGCTGTCGACGGAGCGCTTGCCCTTGATGCCCAGCAGACGGTCGAGTTCGGCATTGACAGCCTTCTCGGCCTCGGCGAACTCAGGCAGGTCGGTGGAGATGCGCGGCCAGATAGCCTGGTCGGCGAGGTAGTTCTGGATGGTGTAAGGCAGCACGAAGTAGCCGTCGGCCAAGCCCTGCATCAGTGCGGAGGCACCGAGGCGGTTGGCACCGTGGTCTGAGAAGTTGCACTCGCCGATGGCGAAGAGGCCAGGGATGGAGGTCTGCAGCTCGTAGTCAACCCATACGCCGCCCATGGTGTAGTGGATGGCGGGGTAGATCATCATGGGCTTGTAGTACTTCACACCATTGATCTCGTTGGCGAGGTCGCCAGGATAGACGTCGGTAATCTCCTCGTACATGTCGAAGAGGTTGCCGTAGCGCTGCTTCATGGCGTCGAGGCCGAGGCGGTTGATGCTCTCGGAGAAGTCGAGGAAGACGG
The DNA here is from genome assembly GCA_905235285.1 of uncultured Bacteroidaceae bacterium. GTDB lineage: Bacteria > Bacteroidota > Bacteroidia > Bacteroidales > Bacteroidaceae > Physcousia. Next base: position 388 of record CAJOLI010000147.1, on the reverse strand, counting down.
CGAGACCGGTGTTGTTCACGCCGAAGCCTTTGTCGCAACGCTCTTTGGCAGCACGCGAAGCGACGTCGCGCGGCACGAGGTTACCGAAGGCGGGATAGCGGCGCTCGAGATAGTAGTCGCGATCCTCTTCGGGTATCTCCCAGCCCTGCAGCGTGCCTTCCTGCAGCTTCTTGGCATCTTCGAGCTTCTTGGGTACCCAGATGCGTCCGTCGTTACGCAGGGACTCGGACATCAAAGTCAGCTTGGACTGCTTGTCGCCGTGCACGGGGATACAGGTGGGGTGAATCTGTACGTAGGAGGGGTTGGCCATATAAGCACCCTTGCGGTAGCACTGAACGGCAGCCGTGCAGTTGCAGCCCATGGCGTTGGTGGAGAGGAAGTAAGCGTT
>CAJOLI010000146.1 GCA_905235285.1 uncultured Bacteroidaceae bacterium | reverse complement strand
TGCTTGTTCTTGGTGACGTTGATGACGAGGTCGTTCTCGTGGATGTGCTCGCCGACGACCTGACCGGCATAGACCTCGCTCTGGGGCTCAATGAAGAATTTGCCGCGGTCCTGGAGGTTGTTGATGGCGTAGGCGAAGGCAGTGCCACCCTCGAGGGCTATCATAGAACCGGATATGCGACGTACGATCTCCCCCTTGTAGGGCTGGTACTCTTTGTAGCGGTGAGCCATGATGGCTTCGCCCTGCGAGGCTGTGAGGACGTTGGTGCGCAGACCTATGATGCCGCGTGAGGGTATGAGGAACTCTATATTGACGCGGTCGCCCTGAGCGTCCATCGACGTCATCTCGCCCTTGCGGCGTGTGACCATGTCTATCATCTTCGAGGCGAACTCCTCGGGCACGTTGATAGTCAGTTCCTCGATGGGTTCGCAACGCACGCCCCCTATTTCCTTATAGATCACTTGGGGCTGACCGACCTGCAGCTCATAGCCCTCGCGGCGCATGGTCTCGATGAGTACGCTGATGTGCAGGACGCCGCGTCCGCTGACGACCCATCGGTCGTTATATCCTTCGGGCACCTCTACGCGCAGCGCCAGATTCTTCTCAAGCTCCTTCATCAAACGTTCGTGGATATGGCGGCTGGTGCACCAGCGCCCTTCCTTGCCGAAGAATGGCGAGTCGTTGATGGTGAAGAGCATCGACATCGTAGGCTCGTCGATGGAGATGGTTGGCAGGGCTTCGGGCTCCTCGGCATCGCAGATGGTGTCGCCAATCTCGAAGTTGGAGAGGCCTATGATGGCACAGATGTCGCCGCTCGAGACGGCGTCGGTCTTCTGGTGGCCCATGCCGGTGAAGGTGTGGAGCTCCTTGATCTTAGTCTTTTCTTTCGAGCCGTCGCGGTGTACGATGGTGATGGGCATGCCCTCGCGCAGGGTGCCGCGATGTACGCGCCCCACGGCAATTCGTCCGGTGTAGGTGGAGTAGTCGAGCGAGGTTATAAGCATCTGCGGCGTGCCGTCGAGCTGCTCGGGGGCAGGGATGTGATCAAGAATCTGGTCGAGGAGATAGAAGATGTCGCCGGTCGGCGTCTGCCAGTCCTCGCCCATCCACCCTTGCTTGGCTGAGCCATAGATGACAGGGAAGTCAAGTTGTTCCTCGGTGGCGTCGAGCTCGCACATGAGGTCAAACACCATCTCGTAGACCTCCTCAGGGCGGCAGTTGGGTTTGTCCACCTTGTTGATGACCACGATGGGCTTCAGCCCTATCTGCAGAGCTTTCTGCAGGACGAAACGCGTCTGCGGCATCGGCCCTTCGAAGGCATCGACGAGCAGCAGACAGCCGTCAGCCATGTTGAGCACGCGCTCCACCTCGCCGCCGAAGTCGGAGTGGCCCGGGGTGTCGATGATGTTGATCTTCGTGTCCTTGTACTGTATGCTGACGTTCTTCGATAGAATCGTTATGCCGCGCTCGCGCTCAAGCTCGTTGTTGTCGAGCATAAGCTCGCCTGTCTGCTGGTTCTCGCGGAAGAGGTTACCGGCCAGCAGCATCTTGTCAACAAGCGTCGTCTTGCCGTGGTCTACGTGAGCTATAATAGCTATATTTCTGATATTTTGCTTCATTATATAAATATATAGTACTTAAAATCGTTGCAAAGTTACGAAATAATGAATAAAACAGTACAAAAGAACTGCATTTTTTTGCTTTACCAGCAACTCAAGGTGTCGTTTGACCCGTAAGTTTGCTATATTCCATAATCCTAACTTCCGTCTTTTCACATATCTCACGGGCCAAATCATTGAGGCGATGGAAATGTTCGTAGTCGGAGACTCCCTCCAACTCCCAAGGTGAAAGGATAAGCAAGTTACCCGTTGAGCAGGCAAAGAAGCGGCGTTGGTCGGGTTTCCAATAAGGGCCAATGGGGCGGGCCTGTAACAGGATGAGAGGTAATTCACTGGCTATTGCATCCTGCACGATGAGGCTCTCGCCTCGTGAGATACCTGGTGTAACCAGCACCGTGCCCTCCTCTGCCGTTTGCAACAGACGAGCACGTTCCTTGGCGTAGAAAGCTGTGAGATGCGTCGGCATCCGTTCTGGATTAGCATCAATGTGCTGCTGTTCTTTTTCGGAGAGCTGGCCTGAAGCCAGGATAGCTTGTCGCTCTTCTGTTTCCGTCTGCGTGTAGCGATGAAAGAATACTTGTTCCTTCAACGGGTATTTAAGGAGGAAAAGGTTGCCGAAGGCTGCGTATTCGCGCCCATTAATCCAAAGATGTAGCCGCCGCTCCATGAGGCGTGGACATTCCTGACGGATGCGGGCACGGAGCGGGTTCTCCAACATATAGCGCTTGATATTGTCAAGCATGCCGGAACGGCAGATGATACGGTCGTGGTAGCCGGGAGTGAAGAGGAGGGGGCGTTGGGGTGTCTTCTTGGCCTCTCCAGTGTTATAGCCCGAGGGAAAAGCCTCGGGCACAAGGGCCTGCCTGCCGCTAACCTCCTCTTTTATGGCTACCGGTGCTGGAGAAGGGGACTGTGATGAGGCTGTCTGTACGGCAATCGTACCCGGCGCTTCTCCGACAGGTTCTCTTGAGGGGTGCGGGGTTGCTGTCTGTACGGCAATCGTGCCCGGGGCTTCTTCGCCGGGTTCTCTTGAGGGGTGCGGCGTTGCTGTCGGCACGGCAATCGTGCCCGGCGCTTCTCCGCCGGGTTCTCTTGAGGGGTGCGGGGTTGCTGTCTGTACGGCAATCGTGCCCGGCGCTTCTCCGACAGGTTCTCTTGAGGGGTGCGGGGTTGCTGTCTGTACG
>CAJOLI010000145.1 GCA_905235285.1 uncultured Bacteroidaceae bacterium | reverse complement strand
CGCAGATGGCGGAAAGATGCCAAAAGAAATAGGGCAACAACGTGGATAAAAGCATAAGAAGCATAGCTTAAAAGCCATCTTTGGTCTAATGACCGATTTTGGTTAAAAGAAAAGACGCAAAGAAAAAATGCAATTCTTTGCGTCTTTAGGCACACAAATCCATTACTATGCCTTAGATTCGTATCGGGAAGATGGCTTTAATGGTGATATTTCGTCCTGGATTGTAGATGCCTCGACGTCCGCTGACGTTGTTGAGGGCGGCATACTTGAGTCGGCTGAGGTGGCTCTGGTAGGCACGGTCGAACAGGTTGTCGGCAATCAGATGCAACTCGCAGAGCTTGCGCCCGCCCTTGTGGAGGATGTCTGTTCCTGCGCTGATGTTGAAGAGCGTGTAGGCAGGCGTGGCCGTCTCTGTCTCGTAGGCGCGGTAGTAATGGTCCTGACGGAAGTGGTGGCTGAGGCCAAGGCTGACGTAGGCGTTATCAAGCAGGTGGTCCAGCAGGTGGTGATGGTCGGGCTCCTCGTGTATGTGGTGAGGGGCTTCGGCATGGTGGTCGCCGTTGTGTGTGAACTCCCATTTCACCTCGGCTGTCAGTCGGGCAGGTGGCGTCAGGGGCAGGTAGCGCGTCTCTGAGGGCTTATGCAGTTGTCGGGCATCGACCATCGAGAATGTGGATGCCAAGTGCAGTTGGTGGATGGGATGCAGGTCGAAGCCGCCCTCGAAGCCTTTCAGCAGAGCCGTTCCCTGCGTGTAGCTGAAGTGGCGGTAGCTGTCCATCGTCTGCGAGGGCTGGTCGTCAGCTTTCGCGAATATATAGTTGCCGATTCGGTTCATGAAAATGGCAACGTCGGCTGAGAGGTATCGCCCGCTGAAGTCGCCCCCGAGGTCGGCCTGCCAGCTATGCTCTGACTTCAGGTCACGGTTGCCCGTCTCATAGCGGAGGGTGCCGTGGTGTATGCCGTTCGACCCCAGCTCGCTCAGGTTAGGCGCGCGGAAGCCTCGTGCCACGTTGGCGCGGATGTTCACCTGCGGATGAACGTGATAGACAGCCCCCACGGAGCCTGTCAGAGCCGAGAAGTTGCGCGTGAAGTCGGCGAAGCGTTCCTCGCCCTCATCAATGAGCTGCAGGCTGTGCAGATGGCGGCAGTCTAAGCGCAGGCCTCCGCTCAGCGTCCAATGTGCAAGGCTCTTGCTGGCCGTAGCAAATAGGCCGAAATCAAACAGGTGGTAGGCTGGGATGAGGTACTCCTCACCCTTGTTCTCGGAACGCTGGTACATACCGCCGATGCCTCCTGTCAGTTTCCAGCCTTCGAAGAGGTTGTAGTTGTAGCGGGCATCGTAGGTGAGTGTGTGCAGGAGGAAGTCGAGGCCCGCTTCAGAGTGATTATGCTCGTGCTCATGATCGTGTTCTTCCTCGAACTCCTGACGGCGGTTCTGCTGGTAGCCGATGATGGCTTTCAGCACGCCTCCGCCCAGGGCGAAGGAGTTGTCCAGCACGGCTTTGTAGTGATGAATCTGCTGGTAGGGGAGCGTCTTGTGATAGGTCTTGAGGTTGTCGTTCTCGCTCTCCAGTTCGCCTGTCTCGGCGTCGCGTTCGCCCTCGGCCATGCTCGGGTTGAGGTGGTAGTAGCCGAGAGTGAGATGGCTGAATCCCCACGCCTTGTTCACGCCGAGCAGGGCCTGCGCCGCACGCTCGTGCAGCTGCGTGCCTGGCACGTAGCCGTCATATTTATTATGGTACGCGTGCGCGAGCTTCTCTGTGTAGCGTCCGTTCCAGACGAGCCCTTGCTTGTTGCCACCGAATCGCAGGGAATAGTCCCAGAGACCGCTGTTCGTCTGATATTCCGTCGATACGTCGGCGCTCATCTGTCCGTTGGGCTCGATGACCTCGGGATGGAAAATGACCACGCCCGCCATTGCGTCCGAACCGTACATGAGCGAGGCCGGTCCTTTCAGGATCTCCACTTGTCCGATGCCTGCTCCGTCGAGCTCTATGCCGTGTTCGTCGCCCCATTGCTGTCCTTCCTGGCGCACGCCGTCGGCCACTGTGACGATGCGGTTGTAGCCCAGTCCCCGGATGACGGGTTTCGAGATGCCGCTGCCTGTCGTCACTTGGGCCACGCCGGGCTGCTTGGCAACGGCATCGATGATGTTTGTGGATGATGTCTGGCGTAGCGTCTTCGTGGTGACCACGCAGATGGGTGTAGCGCTCTGCTTGCGTTTGATCTGTCCTACAGGACTCGAGACCGTAATCTCGTCGAGTTCAAGGTGTTGGTAGTAGATGTCGGCTGAATCCTTCTCCGACTGTGCTGCGGCTGTCATGCATACGCACAACAGCATCAGCGCCATACTGGCTGATTTCATAATATAAGTGTAATGTGTCGATTAAGAATAAATAGTCTGTTCGCAATAAAGCCTACTTATTCTGTCGGAGGAGCCCTTGAACCATGTACTTGGATGGTGCTACAGGGCAGTTTGCCCTTGAGCGAAGGAAGGAGTACATGGTGTTGAGTGGTGAGGATGGCAAGTAGCGCAATGGTTGCCACGATGAACGACGTCGACATCAGCTGGCAGAGCACGCAGTCATGGACGTGTCCGACCCCGTTCGTCAGGTGGCCGGCATGTGCCTGATGGTGCACGCACTCGCTACATCCCGTGTCAAAAGTGTTGTCATAGTCGTGAACGTGAAGAGCAGCAACAGCCATCATCGGCACAAACACCGATAACAGCAGCCATGCATACAGTTGTCTCTTCAGTTCCATTCTCATTTTCAGGGGCAAAGGTAAGCATAAAAAACGAGAAAGAACAAGAA
>CAJOLI010000144.1 GCA_905235285.1 uncultured Bacteroidaceae bacterium | reverse complement strand
CTTTATGACGAATAACCGAACGGTCTTATTCCACTCCTTGATGTTGTTAACGAATGCAAAGATACATAATGTAATTGAATATACAATGACCGATTTGGGCTAAAGATTTTTCCACAAAGAATTTGGGTGTTACGCAAACTTTCAGTAACTTTGCAGCGTGACAACAGACAAGCACCCGGAGCTTGCGAAAAGAGAATAACCTGACAAAAACTATGATAAGGAAAAGAATAGAAAGGCTGCTCGTGCGGCCTCGCCCGGCCAAGGCGCAGGGAAGGCAGGCAGGCTGTAGCCATTACGGCTTGACGAAAGCCCTCCTGGGCCTTGCACTCTTACTGGCCCTCTGCAGCGCTACGGCTTTTTCGGCATGCTCAGGCAGCAATGCCTCGGGACAGAGCGCCGTAACGACCATGGCCGACAAGGTTTGGGCTTATGCTCAGACTCACCCGGACGGCTTCACGATAGATATCCGCACGATGACGGAACCGACCGAGGGCATCGCCGTCAGCTACGCCGAGACTCAGGACAGCCACTCGCGCAGCCAGCTCGACAAGGTCGTCAGCCATGCCCTCAGCCACGACGGCTATGTAGGCGGCTGGCTGAACACGGAGGACGGGCTGTACTACTTCGACAGCACGAAGCTCTTCCCGCTGACCGCGCTGAAAGAGGCCGTCAGCTTTGGAAAGGACAACGGACAGAGGTCGGCCGGCTACCTGTCCGCCCTGCCTTATCCGGCATATACTGACCTCCCGCTCGACGGCAAGGTCGCCGAGATTGTGGAGCGGGGCACGCTGCTCGTGGGCACTACGGGCGACTACCGCCCGCTGTCGTTCTGCGAGCCCGACGGCTCCTACTGGGGCTTCGGCATCGATGTTGCCCAAGAGATTGCCGGCGCTTTGGGCGTCGGCGTGACGTTCGTCAGGACCTCATGGCCAACGCTGACGGCCGACGTGCTTGCCGAGCCTCAGATGTTTGACCTCGCCATCGGCGGCATCACCATCACCGAAGCCCGTTGCGAGACGATGATGATGAGCGAAGGCTATCTGGCCAACGGCAAGACGATACTCTGCCGCGCGGCGGAGAGCGACCGCTATGCGTCGCTGGCCGATATCGACAAGCCCGAGGTGCGCGTAATGGTTAACCCTGGCGGGCTGAATGAGAAATTTGCCAACGAGAACTTGACGCGCGCCACGATTATCGTTCACCCGAACAACGAGGAAATTCCCGCGCTCATAGCAGAGGGCGAGGCCGACGTGATGATAACGGAGATAACGGAAGCGCCGTATTATGTGCAGGCTGACAGCCGCCTGGCTGCGCCGCTGATAGATGAGCCTTTCACCCACGGAGAAATCGGCGTATTGATGCAGAAGGGGCAGGAAGACCTGTTGGAGATGGTGAACCTGAGGCTCCGGCAGATGAAGGCCGACGGCACGCTCAGCCGCCTGCATGAGAAATACGGGCTGGTATATAAGTACACGGAAGAGTGACGGATAAACCCTGACGCAGTGCCCCTCGTTATGAGGCGCGAGAGGCCTTATTTTTTCATCGACAGGGAGATACGCGAACGGCGAAGGTCGACGTCGATGACGCGGACGCGTACGTGCTGGTGAAGCTTGACGACATCGCCGGGGTTGCTGACGAACCTATTGGCCAGCTGCGAGATATGAACGAGTCCGTCCTGATGCACACCAATATCCACGAAGGCTCCGAAGTTAGTGATGTTAGTGACGATGCCGGGCAGCTCCATCCCCACGGCAAGGTCGGCGATGGAGGTCACGCGGCTGTCGAACTCAAACTCTTCGACCGCCTGGCGGGGGTCGCGCCCAGGTTTCTCCAGTTCGTGCATGATATCTGTCAGCGTAGGCAGCCCGACTTCCGCATTTATATATCTGTTAATGTCCACGCGCGCACGGACATCCTTGTCGGCGATGAGGTCGGCGACGCTGCAGCCCGCGTCCTGCGCCATCTGCTCGACCAGCGCATAACGCTCGGGATGAACGGCACTGCCGTCGAGAGGGTTCCTGGCATTAGCGATACGCAGGAAACCGGCACACTGCTCGAACGCCGCAGGCCCCAGGCGCGGCACCTTCCGGAGCTGGGCACGCGAGGTGAACGCCCCGTTCTCGCGGCGGTAGTCAACAATGTTCTTTGCCAGCGAAGGCCCGAGGCCGCTGACGTAGGTCAGCAGCTGCACCGACGCCGTGTTGAGGTCGACGCCAACGGCGTTGACACAGCTCTCGACGGTCTGGTCAAGGCTGTTCTTGAGCTTCGACTGGTCGACGTCGTGCTGGTACTGCCCAACACCGATGCTCTTGGGGTCAATCTTCACGAGCTCGGCCAGCGGGTCGGCAAGACGGCGGCCTATGCTGACGGCGCCGCGCACCGTGACATCCTTGTCGGGAAATTCCTCGCGTGCAACCGGCGAAGCGGAGTAAACCGAGGCGCCGTCTTCGCTGACGATATATATTCCGGGCTTCTCCGGCGTAGCGGAACCCGCGCCCTTGAGGGCAGGGCCTGAATTGCCGGAAATGCCTATGAAACAGGTTTCCACGAAGGCCTTCGTCTCGCGACTGGCGGTGCCGTTGCCGATGGCTATCGCCTCGATATTGTATTTCTCAATCATCGTAATCAGGGCGTCGGCAGCTTCTGCCGGACGTCGTACGGGCGGATGTGGGAAAATGGCTTCGTGGTGCAGCAGGTTGCCTTGCGCATCGAGGCAGACGACTTTGCAGCCCGTGCGGAAGCCCGGGTCAATCCCCATGACGCGCTTCTGCCCGAGCGGGGCGGCGAGCAACAGCTGGCGCAGGTTGTCGGCAAA
>CAJOLI010000143.1:2904-3695 GCA_905235285.1 uncultured Bacteroidaceae bacterium | reverse complement strand
CTGTAAAGATAGATACCGAAGTTGTTGGACCAGTCGAGGTCGCGGCTGTCGTAGGAGTTGGAGGGATCGAAGAAGGCAGCCAGGGCATCAATTTGGGAAGGGAGGAGGGGCGGTTCTTCCTCGGCGGGAGAACCGCCTAGCGCAATCGAGGGGGAGGGAGAGGAGGGAAGACGGCCGGGCGCGGAGGTGGGGTGATAGAGGTAGTCGCGGTCGTGGCGGTCGCGGATGTAGAAGATGTCTGATATGCCGAGGTTCAGGTCCTTGGCTACTTCCCAGCTGTAGCCCAGGTTGCTGAGGAAGTAGGTGTTGCGGTTGAAGAGGGAGGAGGCGTTGTGGGTGGTGGAGGCGGATTGACTCGACGGGGAAACCGTCGAGCGCAGTGAAGCGGGGTTAGCGGGGGCGGTAGCGGTGGTGTAGCGGGTGGCGCTCTCGCTCTCGTCATTGCTATGGCCGAAGTGGAAGTAGTAGTCCAGGTGCTGCTTGTTCTTGCCCACGTTGAAGGCTCCCTGTACGTCGATATTGGCATCCCATGCGCGGCCCTCGCTGATGCCCACGGTGCGCTGCGAGACGGTCAGGCTGTCACTCCACTGGTCGAAAGCAGAGTTGAAGGAGCCGTCGCGGCGGGCATAGTTGTAACCGGCTTGGGCGTAGAGGTAGCAGGGCTTAGATAGCGAGAAAGTGTTGTTGAGGTTCAGCTTGCGGTTGCCCATGCGGTTGAAGGAAGAGGTGGCAGAGGTGAGGGCGGCACCACTGATGAAATAGTCGCGCTGCTGCTGCATCGTCTGCTCGTC
>CAJOLI010000143.1:0-2869 GCA_905235285.1 uncultured Bacteroidaceae bacterium | reverse complement strand
TGCTTGGTCTGATAGTTGATTTCGCCAGCCACGCTGCGGGTGGTCAAGAGCGAGCGCGGCTGCCGTGCCGGGCTCCAGTGGTCGTCCTTGCCGATGTGACGCCCCTCGTTGACATTGTTTGCATTGGCCAGCAGCGTGAAGCGCATACGGTCGGTGAATCCAAGCAGGAAGCCGCGGGCCAGCCACCTCTCCTCTGTTCCTCCTGCCGCTTCCACATTCCAGATATATCCCTGGCTGTACTCGTCCTTGAGGTTGACGTCCATCACGTAGCAGCGAGGCTCGACGTCGTAGCCCAGCGCCACGCTTTTGTCGGTCTGCTTCTCGTAAACTTTCAGGTTCTTGACGGTATAATAGGGCAGGTTCTCCAAGAGCACTTTCTTGTTGCCGCCGAAGAAGGAGCGGGAGCCCAGCAGCAGTTCGTCCACCTTGCGTCCGTTGACGAAGATCTCGCCATCGGCATTCATCGTCACACCTTCCAGCTGACGGATGAGGTCGTCGAGCATAGAGCCTTCGGGGAGTTTGAAGGCCGTGGCATCATAGATGAGCGTGTCGCCGCGCCAGAACATCTTGATCTTCGTGGCTGTGACGGTCAGTTCGCGCATGGTCTTTGCCGATGACTTGCGCATCTTCAGCGTCGGCACCTCCACCTGCTCTGGTAGAGGATGGGGGATGGTGACCCGCTGCCACACGTCGTCGTAGCCCTCCATGCTGCTGCGGACGAGGTATTCCCGCTCGGCAGCACTCACGTCAGCGTTGAACTGTGCCCCAATTATAGTCATGTCGCCCTTGAAGAAACAGATTATCTGGGCCGAGTCCACCACGACGCTGCTGTCGGTGCGCAGGATGGAGACCTTGGCATGGGGCAACGGACGCTCCAGGAAGCCGTCTTCCACAGCTCCCGTGAGGTTAACGGTTTTGCCCGTCAGGTCTTTACTTGGTCGGTACTGCACGAAAATGTTCCGGCCGCGCGTCTTCACCTTGACCGGCAAGCCCTTGCAGACCCGTGCCACGGCCTTGCGTGCATCCTTGTCTTTGACGCGCGCCGAGACGTTCAAGTGCTCGAGGTCGTTGTGGATGAAGTGGATGGCGTAATCCGTCTGAGCGTCGCGGATAGCGGCGAGGACGTCAGCCAGGCTTTCATTCTTGAAGGTGAGCTCTTGTGCAGAGAGTTGCACGCTGGCAAGCATATATATAATAAGGTATAGGACCGCACGCTTCATCACTCTTCCTCCTCAGCTACGGATTCCACAAAGATGGTGTCGCGCTCGTCCGCGAGGCGCAGGCCATCAAATTCGTTGAGCGTCACAATGAACACCGACAGCGAATCCTCAGCATCCCACACCGTGCTCAGACGCAAAGCCTGAACGGCGGTATCGCGGAAACAGACTTCGCGGTCGTAGCGGGTGGCGACAACGACGAGGATGCTGTCGAGACGTTGGTTGGAGAAAGAGAGCAGAAGCCTCACCCCCGACCCCTCTCCCAAGGAGAGGGGCGTGTATACCTTTGTGGGCTGAGGGGGCTCTGCTGTGTGGCGGGAGTGAAGAAGAGGGACAATAGCCCAGGCCAAGCCGCCGAGGAAGGCTGCGAAGAGGAAGATGGCGGCGATGCGATGAAGGGACTTGAGGGGAGAGTCTTTCTCTTTCAGCGAGGTCATCACCCGCTCTTCGAATCCCTCGGAGAGATTCATCTGCTGGGCTTTCTCATCCTGGCGGCGCAGGGCATCGAGCAGCGAAGGATGTGCTTTAGGAATGTCGTTGGTATTCATTGCTCAATCGGTTTATGGTTACGTAGAGTTTCTTGCGAATGCGATGCAGACGACTAGTGAGTGCCGTTACCGAACAATCGAGGATAAACGAGATCTCGCGCAGCGGCCGCCCGTCGGTGTAGAAGAGATGAATGAGCATACGTTCCTCAGCAGACAACAGTTCCAACGCCTTGTCCAGCAGTTCGGTGCGGTCGGGCTTCCCATCAGCGAGCAGACGGTCGAGCTCGTCGCTGTCCGTAGGCCCTGCCTCGGCATGATGCTCCTCCATCGGCACGAACAGCGGTCGGCGAGCACGCAAGCGATGCGTTGTCGTGTTGAAGGCAATACGCTTCAGCCATACGGCGAACGAGGCACGGCTGGCATCGTAGTCCCCCAAGCGCTGATAAGCCGCCAACAACGCATCCTGCACCACCTCCTCGGCCTCCTCCTGAACCGTCAGCATGCGGCCTACGAAGTGAAGCAGACTGGGCGCGTGGCGATGAACCAGAAGCGCGAAGTCTGATGTCCGCCCTTCCATGATGCGCTCGACGAGCTGCTCATCGCTGATTCTGATGTCCTGTTGCATATCTTAAGAACGTGCTTTCTACCTATATATTACCTCCTTTCACGAAAATGTCACGCAAAAAGCCCCAAAAAATCATAAAAAAGTCCCGCCGCATCTAACTACGCAGCGGGGCCGGTGTGACTATAGGACTCTCGTTTAATTAAATAACTGCTTTATTGAAATGAAGTAATCATGAGAGCGTCTCGGTTGTCATCGCACATAAGTCTATGTGTCCTGTCTCCACTGACTGGGATTCTTGCCGTTGAATTTAATGAAGACTCGTCGGAAGGTGGAGATGCTGTTGAATCCGCTTTGCTCGGCGATGTACTCGAGCGTGTATTCAGGATGTGCCCGCATGAGCGGAATGGCCTTTTCAGTGGAGCACGTAGTCTGGTTTGCTTACTGCTTTTTGTGTTGCCTTGAGGAAGCAGCGACGGAGCTTGCGCAGCAGGCGTGGGTGTGTGGCGGTGATGTCCGTAGCCTGCGTGGGGTCGGCCTCGAGGTCGTAGAGGGTGTAGGCGTCGACGTTGCCGAGTTCGTTGTCGGTGGTGTTGCGCTTA
>CAJOLI010000142.1 GCA_905235285.1 uncultured Bacteroidaceae bacterium | reverse complement strand
CGCCTCGTCTGCCTGAAACTCATGCACATCCACCAGGTCTTGCCGCAACATCCAGGCGAAAGGCAGGCACCACAGCAGACGGCAGGTGAGGTCACAGAGTATCACGTCCCACGAATGTCTCATCCTCACGTGTGTCAGTTCGTGGCGGAGCACCGTCTCGGCGTTCTGCTTCAGGTCGATAGGTCCGATGAAAATCCAATGCATCCAACTGCAGGGTTGCGTGATTCTCATATCCAGCATCAGATGAACATCTTTCGGAACTATCGGATGCGATATGCGCCGACTGCGACGTATGACACGCATCAGCGCCAGCAAACGGAAAATGTAAACAGTGAGTGCAACGGCAATACCTATTATATATATGTATGTACAATAGCGCACCCAGAGACCAGATGTCGCCTCTTCCTGCTCCCCGGCAGTGAGCACGTTTCCGTCAATTCCTGCCTCGGGTGACAGGTTAATCAACGGTCCCTCAATTCTGGTAAGCGCCGCATCCATAGCTGTCGGCCTGTCGGTATGCAACGGTATGAGCGGAAGCAAAGGACTCGCCACGAGGATGGTCAGCAGAACGGCACGGTTCAGACGATGAAACGTCTCGTTCCGGAGCAAGAGCCTGTAGACCGAATAGAGCAATGTCAGTGTGACCGCCCAACGGATGGAGTAGACAAAGAATGCAACCATGCGTCAGCCCTCCTTACGTTTCAGGTCAGCCAGATATTGCAGCAATTCCGCCTCGGTGACCTTATCCTCCTGCATCAGGGCCGACACGACACTCATGTACGAGTCGCTGAAGAAACGATTGATGACGCTCGACAAGCGCCTTCGACCGTATGCCTGCTTGTCCACGATAGGACGATAGACAAAGCCGCGTCCCTTAGGTTCGTGTGTCAGATAACCTTTCTTCTCCAGCGCCTGAAACATCTGGGCAATGGCATTGGCACTGGGTTGCGGTTCGGGATAAAGTGACGCGACATCCTTCGGCGCACACTGGCCGAGCGACCAAATCAGCTCCATCACTTCTTCTTCTTTGCTTGTAAGTTTCTCCATGTTTCAACTGTCTTTAGTTTATTTGAACAAGGTTTTCTATTGATTTCGGTGCAAAAATAGCCATTCTTTTTGTTTCAGCCAAACAATTTAGCATTTATTTAACAGAAATTATTGTTGAAATAAAAAGAATGCAGTGTCTTTGCCTTTATCTATCTCTAATAACCGGCAAAGCATCTATCCTATAATACAAACAACTCGGCGAGCCTGAAAAGCGTGTCGCCGAGTTGTTTGCTGTGTATCCTTTTCTGAGTAAGTTCGGGATTTATTCGGCTGAAGCTGCCCTTAAGAGATCTTGCTCCAGTCGGCATTGTCGCGGTTGAGCTCGCGCAGGCGACGCCACATCATGGCGTTGGCAGGGAGGTCCTGCGCGGGGTCGGCATCGAGAACCTGATTGGCAATGTCGCGTGCGAGTTGCACGAGCTGCCCGTCGCGTGCTATGTTTGCTACACGCAGGTCGAAGGGGAGGCCGCTCTGCTGTGTGCCCTCGAGGTCGCCCGGGCCGCGGAAGCGCAGGTCGGCCTCGGCTATCTCGAAGCCGTCGGTGGTCTCGCACATAATCTGTATGCGTTGCTTCGTTTCCTGCGAGAGGTTGTATCTCGTCACGAGGATGCAATAGCTCTGGTCGGCACCACGCCCTACTCGCCCGCGCAGCTGGTGGAGCTGCGCCAGCCCGAAACGCTCGGCGTTCATGATGACCATGACCGACGCATTGGGCACGTTGACGCCCACCTCGATGACGGTAGTGGCTACGAGTATCTGTGTCTGGCCGCTGACGAATCGCTCCATCTCGGCATCTTTCTCGGCGCTCTTCATCCGACCGTGCACCTTCGAGATGTTCAGGTCAGGAAAGACGCGACAGAACTCGGCGTAGCCGTTCTCTAAGTCCTGCAGGTCCATCTTCTCGCTCTCCCTGATGAGGGGGTAGACGACGTAGGCCTGCCGCCCTTTCGCTATCTCGGCACGTATGCCGCGATAGAGGCTCTCGGCACGTTCCTCCCAGAAGTGGCGCGTCTCTATAGGCTTGCGCCCGGGCGGCAGCTGGTCGATCACCGAGACGTCGAGGTCGCCGTAGAGCGTCATTGCGAGCGTGCGGGGTATAGGGGTGGCTGTCATCACGAGGACGTGGGGCGGCACCTCGTTTTTCTTCCAGAGACGCGCCCGCTGGGCGACGCCGAAGCGGTGCTGCTCGTCGATGACGACAAGTCCCAGACGACAGAACTCTACGTTGTCCTCGAGCACGGCGTGAGTGCCGATGAGTATCTGCACTTCGCCCGACAGAAGTCCGCCCAGGATCTCTGCCCTGCGTTTCTTGCTCTTCACGGCTCCTGTGAGCAGGGCTACCTTCACGGGCAGCTCCTTAAGGAGTTCCTGGAAGGTGGTGTAATGCTGCTCAGCAAGTATCTCTGTGGGGGCCATGATGCAGGCTTGAAAGCCGTTGTCCAAGGCTATGAGCGCCGTCATCAGCGCCACGAGGGTCTTGCCTGACCCTACGTCGCCCTGCAGCAGGCGGTTCATCTGGCGCCCGCTGCCCATGTCTTTCCGCATCTCACGGATGACTCGTTTCTGGGCCTCGGTAAGGCTGAAGGGCAGATGCTCTCGATAGAAGGTATGGAAGAGGGTGCCGACGTGGGCGAAGACATGGCCGCAGACTTGCTGCTGGCGCATACGTGTATAACGCAAGATGCCCAACTGGATGAAGAACAGCTCTTCGAACTTCTGGCGATAGGTGGCGCGGCGCAGGGCGTCGGCTGTGGCGGAGCACCAGCGGCACCAGCAGCAGCCTCTCGATGATGCCCTGAGGGAGCGTCTCTTCGATAAAACCCTGGGCAGGCTCTTCGACAGGGCTCTGGGCAGGCTCAGCCGGCGACTGGCCCTGCAGCTTATCGAAGAGGGTGCGTGTGAGGCGCTCTATGCTGCGGCTGTTCAGGCCCCCGCGCTTCATCTTCTCGGTGGTGTTGTAGTAGGGCTGCAGGCACATCGAGCCGAGCTGCAGGCTGCTGACTGGGTCGATGTCGGGATGTGCTATGTTTATCCGTCCGTTGAAGACTCCGGGGCGTCCGAAGACGACGAACTGTCTGCCGGTGGGATAGTTCTTCCTGACCCATTTGAACGTGGCGGCCTGGAACCACACGAGGTCGATGACGCCGTGGCCGTCGGTGAAATGTGCTATCAGACGGCGTTTGCGCCCAACGCCTTCCTCTTCATAGCTCAGTATCTCGCCTTTTATCTGCACGAAGGGCATGTCTGCCGTTAGCTCGTGGATATAATAGAGACGCGAGCGGTCGATATGCTTGTAAGGGAAATAGTACAGCAGGTCACGGAACGTCGAGATGCCGACTTCCGTCTCCAGGAGCTTGGCCCGGTAGGGGCCTACGCCTGGCAGATAGGTTATGGGTGTTGAAAGATCTATCAACTCTTAACTCTTAACT
>CAJOLI010000141.1 GCA_905235285.1 uncultured Bacteroidaceae bacterium | reverse complement strand
GTTGACGATGACGCTGCGATAGCTTTGGGCGCGGTCTTCAAACATTGGGTCAATCTTACCGATGTACGGGCTGCGCTTCAACAAGTCGGCTGTGGCGCGAATCTCCTGCTTGAACTGGTATTTGCGTCTGGCACCAAACAGGCGGCGGATGTAGTTGGCCACTTCGTCACGTTGCTTTCTAGCGTGTCCAGTCCATTTCACTTTCATGCCATTTCCTGTTGAAGCATCCATTCCTCGGCCAGTTCTCTCTCGAATTCCTCCTCATCTTCTTTCCGGAGGTCATCGTCGTCGATGCCTACACCTGCTGCAATCTCGGCCTCGGCCTCATCGAGCATGGCGTTGATGTCGTCCGTCGTGTAGCGTCTGTGGGGATAGCCTTCAGGCATCGGCTCCGTACTCAGGGAGCCTGTCCTAGCGGGCTTGATGCTCTCTGCCAGCACGGCTATCAGTTCCAGTTTTTGGCTGTCGTCCATGTCCTTCACCATTTCGCGGTAGTAGCTCATGGGGTGAGCTGTGCGCTGTCTTGCGGTTGTTGTTGCCATATCTTCTTGCGTTTATATTGATTCAACGCTACAAAGATAGTGCAAAATTTCGATTAAGCGAAGAGAATACAAATAAATTTGCATTCTTGAGCGTGAGAAATTTCTCCAAATCGAGCGGGAAAACCGCAGAATGCACTCGAAAAAAAATCCGTTTTGTCTCAGTATGTCAAAGAGCGACGAGCCGAATGCAAAGTGAAAACTTGCTTTCATACTTTGCTGAGGCGAGGATGATCTTCGAGCGTAAGCTCAAAGAACGCGTGGCGCGATATATACCTTATTTATATATATACGCGCGAGGGGGGGCGGGTTACTCGTTATTCTTCAGCGACGGGCCGCACGGGGATGCCGTAGGCGCGATTGCTGTAGTTCCAGTACCAGCCGGTCGAAAGGAAGTACAGATGACGGCCAGACTCGCTGTTGCGGGGCGAGGCCGACCAACAGTAACCGCGGGAACCAACATCGCCGAGCGTGCCACGGCTGCCGAGACGATTGCCCGAGGCGGGGAAGAAGATGCCGCTCCATGTGCGCCCCTTGTTCGTGTCATCCCAAGTTGTACTACCACTTTGACCATTTGCATAATTACACAGGTTGCCAGTAGGCACGCAGAAGCCCGGCGGGCACGGGTCATAGACGGTCTTCTTCGTGGCCGTCGTTACATTGTCCGTCGCGGTGTTCTGCGCATCCCACATATTATAATACGTGGTGGTGCAGGGGCCATAGGTGCTGCTGTTGCGATAGTGCGTCGTCGGGTTCTTGATGTTGTCGGCTATCGTGGCAGTGGTGCTCTCCTCGTGGGTGAATCCCGTCACCTCGTTGCCGCTGATGTCATACACCGTGTGGTTGGCGAAGGGGGATGTGAATGTAACTCCGTCGCTCGGGATGAAGGCATCCTTGCGGCCCCACTGGTAGAAGGTGTTGTAGCCCTGCTTGCCGTCGCCGCCGGTAGCCACCCAGCCGAGGTTGACGGGCGTCACCTGGTAGTCGTGGCTGCCCGTGGCTATGGTGGTCAGCGAAGCGAAGGTCTGCTTCGTCACCCAGATGTGCCACGACCATACGATGTCGCCGGTGGGGTTCTTCACGGCAATCACGGCGTTGCCCTCCTGCGTGGCGGCATCCTTGCCGACGGTCAGCGTCAGGTAGTCGCCGTCGATGCCCACTTCGGTAATCAGCCCCTGAGCGTCCTGCCACAGCAGTTCGGCTTTCGAGACGGCGATGCCCATGCCCTTGTTCACGCCCTCGCCGCTGGTGCTCTTCGTAATCCACGGGGCATTGATGGCGGTGCCTGCGTGGTTGGGGAAGGTCGCTGTGGCATTGGTATTACCGCTCACGCCCGTATAGGCATCGCTGTTCGCATTGCCGTCCTTGATGGCGTTGCCATACACCAGCGGCAGCTTGTAGTCGCCCGCCGTATGCACCATGTAGCAGTTGGCCGTCCACATCTTGGTACGGGCTGTGCCGGCGTTGTCCACCATCGAGAGGTCGGTGACGGTTGCTGCCTGATCGCCGCCGGCAGCATCGCAGACCAGACGGACGGAGAAGTAGAAGTCGCTCTTACTGAAGCCGCCCATGCTCACACTGCCACTGCTGAAGAGCAGGCGGTAAGCGTTAGAAGCATCGTCGGATGATGTACTTGACCAGTAGTAGCCGTAGTTACCAACACTGTACCAGCTACTAACGTAGCGATAACCTGCAGCGGGCAAAATGACGATGCCGACATTCTGCATGGCAGTGAAGTTGGCTTCTGTGTATGCAATGTTGTTATCTGCCGTACCGTCAAAAACATCGGGAATGGTGCCCATGGCACTGGTCCAATCGCTTTCCTTGAAAGCGTCCGGGAAGATGAGCAGGTAACGCTTGTTGTTAACTCCTACACCTGCACTTTTGATTTTGGCGTAATAATGCCACTGTACCGTACGCTTGCTGTCGCTACTTAAACCCAGCAGATATTCCCACTCGGCTTTTGAAAGACCACGCCAATCATCGCCCAAATCGGTGGTAATGCCATCCACGACGGCTGATTCACCGCTGTCGGCAGATTGGAACACAACTCCCCAGTTGAAATGCTGGGAACCGTTATCTTTGTTGACTTTATTATCCGTCTGCGCAGCAGTATTGTATGTCCAGGAATTCTCCAGGAAGGCAAATTTATTATTGGAAACAGTCAGGTTGCCCTTGGCGAAATGGACCTGCTTTGTGGCGAAGACGGAGAACTTGCCGGGGAGGGCGCCGTCGGGCGTCACGGGAGTGGGGGCGGGCGCAGGCTCCTGGTACTTCACGCTCACAAGGATGGTGTATTCCTTGTTCTGGGCCAGGGCCAGTTCCGCAGCGTTGGTCCACGCATATTTTGCGGTGCCGATGGAGAAATTCAGCTTCAGGGCGCCTGCGGC
>CAJOLI010000140.1 GCA_905235285.1 uncultured Bacteroidaceae bacterium | reverse complement strand
GAGCCCACATACGGCATGTATAAAGTATGTGCCGACATCAACGATGTGGAATATCGCCCGGTGCTTCTTGACGAGCAATTTCAGATAAAGGCCGATAAGTTGCTTTCTGCCTGCGACAACAAAACCAAGATAATCTGGATTTGCTCGCCCAACAATCCCACGGGCAACAGCATCGACCGCAAGGAAATCCTGAAGGTCATCCGACAGTTCGACGGACTGGTCATCGTTGATGAGGCCTATAGCGATTTCTCAAGCGAGAAGCCGCTGCGGCTGGCTGTCAGTGAATACCCCAACTTGATAGTGCTTAACACCTTCTCAAAAGCATGGGGATGCGCAGCCATCCGTCTGGGAATGGCCTTTGCAAGCGAGGAAATCATTGCTATATTTAATAAGGTGAAATACCCTTACAACGTGAACCTTCTCTCGCAAAAGCAGGCTTTAGAGGCTTTAAATGACCCATTTGAGGTGGATAAATGGGTGAAACTGCTCATACAGGAGCGTTCACGCATGATGCAAGCCTTCGCCCTGCTTCCCATCTGCAAGCATGTATATCCTACAGATGCCAACTTCTTCCTCGCCAAGATGACCGATGCGAAGAAAATCTACGACCATCTGGTGGAGAAGGGTATCATCGTGAGAAACCGTTCGCGCATCAGTCTTTGCGAAAACTGCCTCCGTATCACGATCGGCAACAAGAGCGAGAACAACGAGTTGCTCTCTGCCCTGCGCCAATACTGATGTTTTAATATTTCTTCTTCTTTGCCTTGCTCTCGTTGCTGACGCGGTCAAGCGCAGTCACTACCCAAGTGGAATTGTCTTTTGTGGAAGTCGTCAGTTCATAGAATGTGTCGGGGGTAATGGTCACAATGCGCGAGGCATCGTTCAGGTCAACGTGCACTCCCTTGGGGAAGCGATAGACCACATATCTCTCAGCCTTGTCTTTCCATGTCGTGCCTTTAGGTGCCTTCCACATCAGCATAGGACCTTTGCCGAAGTCCACTATTTTCAGCCCCTTCACCTTCTTAGGTGACTTCTTGTCAATCCATGGCATTAACGGCTGCAGGGCGGGAGTCTTCCAATACACTTGGCGCAGCATGGTGCCGTAGTTTCCCACATTATCGACGGCAGCCTTGGCATACCAGAGCACAGTGCCCTGAACGTTTAGCAACTGGGCGTGCAGGTTGTATTTGGCGTTCATCTGATGGCTCTGCGGATTGTTCTTGTCGGCAAACTTCACCGTGCGCTCCACGTCTTCACCGATATACAGCGGACGTTTGCTACAATATTGGTTCCACCATTTTATCAGCGTCTCGTAGTCGGCTGCCTTATTTCCTATTTCCCAGTAAATCTGCGGAACGCAGTAGTCAACCCATCCTTTGTCAACCCAAAGCAGGATGTCGGCATAGAGGTCGTCGTAGTTCTGCAGGCCGTTGGTGTTGCTGCCTATTTCCGAACTGCGCTTGTTGCGGTAGATTCCGAATGGCGAAACACCCACCTTCACCCAAGGCTTCACGGCTCTCACCGTGTCGTGAAGCTGTTTTACGAACAGGTTCACGTTGTCTCTTCTCCAGTCGCCGATATTCTTGAAGCCTCGCGGGTCTCGTGCAAAGTCATTTTGGTCGGGTATCGGCTGGCCGGCAACGGGGTAGGGGTAGAAGTAGTCGTCGTAGTGCAGACCGTCGATGTCGTAGCGTCGCATGATGTCTCCGCATACATGGCAGATGAAGTCGCGGTTTTCGGGAAGTGCCGGATTCAGGATAAACTGCCCGTCGTAGTTGAACACTCTCTCGGGATGCTGGATGGCCACATGATTCTTGGCCAGCTCGTTGGTGGTTTTGGTCTTGGCGCGGTAGGGGTTAATCCATGCGTGCAACTCCATGCCGCGTTTATGGCATTGCTCTATCATCCACTGCAGGGGATCCCAATAGGGGCGCGGAGCAAGTCCCTGCTGGGCAGTCAGGAAGCGGCTCCACGGCTCGATGCTGCTCTGGTAGAGTGCATCGCATTCCGGTCGGACCTGAAAGAAAATGGCATTTACGCCATCTTTCTGCAGCTCGTTGAGCTGATAAGTCAGCGTGCGCTGCATCTGATCGCGCCCAACGCCAGTCCATTGTCCGTTGACAGCCTGTATCCAGGCACCTCTGAAATCACGTTTTTTAGCCTGTGCCATCATTGATGTATGGCAGAGTGAAATGGCCAGAATAATTAATATAACCCTTTTCATGTGTACAAAAGTACGGATTTTCATCCATTCTTCAAAATCTGAGACGTAAAAGTTGTCTTATTTCAGATATATTATGTAATTTCGCAGACGATATGGACACACAATACCTAATTATCGCCATTGTGATTGCTGCTGCCGTGGTATCTGCGGCTTGGCATATTTATAAAGTTTTCAGTTCCCCCGACGACCCTTGCAGCAATTGCTCCTCCTGCTGTGGGAAACGTCAGGCGAACACGTCAAAGACTGAAAATCCCTCGTGCTGTGAGAAAAAGTAAGAGAAAAATTTGGCAGATTCATTTCTTTTGCTTACCTTTGCATGCGCAAAAAACAAATGGTGCGTTAACAAAGCGGTTATGTGACGGTCTGCAAAACCGTATAGAGCAGTTCGACTCTGCTACGCACCTCCAAGAAGAACTCTGAGGTTAGCTTATCGCAAGTGCCTTAGAGTTCTTTTTTGTGGGGTGTCATTTTTCTGCGGTGAGACCGCAGAACGGCTCAAGCGAAATTTATTAGGGGTAAGCATAAATCATAGAGAGTCTGTAAAGGAAGAATTTCTCATCTCTGATTCCCCTTAATGCAGCCCTGAATGCCTTGACTTTGGCATTGAAAGATTCTGCAGCGGCATTGGATGACCGGTTGTTGTAGAAGTTGAGAATGTCGTCATAGTGCTCATAGAATGTGGCAGCAATGACGTTGAATGAATGGAAT
>CAJOLI010000139.1 GCA_905235285.1 uncultured Bacteroidaceae bacterium | reverse complement strand
TTTATACCCAAACAGGGGTTACTTAACCCTTTTACATTATATTAAGAGCAAAGAAAAAAGAATTTAAATAACAATAACCGAATATGTTAACTCAAGTCTCCACCTGGTTCTCCGGCCTCAGCGGCACGATGCAAGTCTTCTGGGCTTGCGCCATCGCTGCCACGATAGTGTTTATCATCCAAAACTTGCTGATGCTCATGGGCATCGGCGACATGGACTCTGACGTTGATGCCGATGTAAGCACCGACGTCGATGTCCACACCGATTTCGACTCAGAAAACGCTGATGTCGACCTCTCCTCAGGCCACAGCGGCCACGAGGGGACGTTAGGCTCTGCTGGCATCTTCTCGCTGTTCACCCTCAGGAATTTCATCAATTTCTTCCTCGGCTTCGGCTGGGGCGGCATCAGCTTCGCGCCCGTCATAGCGAACAAGGGTTTGCTGGTTCTTGTAGCCTTCTTGTGCGGCCTGCTCTTCGTAGCTGTGTTTGTGCTCATGTTCAGGGCCATCATGCGCCTCGAGACGAACGGGGCTTTCCGCATCAGCGACTGCGTGGGCCAGACGGCAAACGTATATCTGCGCATTCCTGCAGCTCACGCTGGAGCCGGTAAGATTCAGATTAGCATCAATGGGTCGGTCCATGAACTCAATGCCTTCACCGATGGTGACTTCCTCCCTACGGGCAGCCGTGTGCGCGTCACCAAAGTAATCGATGCAGGATCCATACTCGTAGAAAAGCTCTAATTCCTTAACAGTAAACATTAAACTCTCAACTAAACATGGGTATATTCGCAATTCTCGCCGTCGTAGTAATCGTCGTAGCATGGTGGCAACACATACGAAATCGCCGCCATTACAAGTAATCACTCTAAACTCTAAACTATAATAACATGGAACTCTATTTTATCGTAGCTTTGGCCGTTGTGGCCTTCTTCCTCGTAGTGGCGCTCATCAATCGCTGGCGCCGTTGTCCCTCTGACAAAATTCTCGTCATCTACGGTTCCTCAGGAGCCAAAGGCTCTGCCAAGTGCGTTCATGGTGGCGGTGCATTCGTATGGCCTATCGTGCAGGACTATGCCTACATGAGCCTCACACCCATAAGCATCGACGCCAACCTGACGAACGCCCTCTCGCGCCAGAACATCCGCGTCGATGTGCCATGCCGATTCACCGTAGGAATCTCCACGGAACCTGACTACATGCAGGCCGCTGCCGAGCGACTGCTCGGACAGACTCCCCAACAGATACAGGAGCTTGCACGCGATATACTCTTCGGTCAGCTCCGTCTCGTCATCGCTACAATGTCGATTGAAGAGCTTAACTCCGACCGTGACAAGTTCCTCGAGGCCATCTCAACCAATGTTGAGGTCGAGCTGAAGAAGATTGGTCTGCGACTCATCAACGTCAACGTGACCGATATCAAGGACGAGAGCGGATATATCGAAGCTCTCGGACGTGAAGCTGCCGCCAAGGCTATCAACGAGGCTAAGGTACGCGTAGCCGAGCAAGACAAGATTGGTGAAATCGGTAAGGCTGAAGCCGTCAGAGAGACACGCGTCCGTACCGCCGAGGCCAATGCCCAGGCCGTCAAGGGCGAGAACGAGGCCAAGGTCGAGATTGCTAATTCCGAAGCTTTCCGCCGTGAGAAAGAGGCTGAGGCTGCACGCATAGCCAATGCCGCCGAGAAGGTCCAGCAGGCTAAGGCCCTCGAGGAAGCCTACGCTGCCGAGCAGCTGGCCGAGACAGCCCGTGCAGAGCGCGAACGTGCCACCGAGACGGCAAACGTCATCGTGCAGCAGCAGATTGAGAAGCAGCGACTCATCATCGCCGCCGAAGCTGAGGCCGAGCAGAAACGCGCCATCGCCCGAGGTGAGGCAGATGCGGTCTTTGCCAAGATGGAAGCCGAGGCTAAGGGCCTCTACGAAATCCTTACACGTCAGGCTCAAGGTTACGACAAGATGGTGCAGGCTGCCGGAGGCGATGCCACTGCCGCCTACTCACTCCTCCTGCTGGAGAAACTGCCGGAACTCGTCAGAACACAGGTCGAAGCCATCAAGGGCATCAACATCGACAAGGTCACCGTTTGGGACAGTGGCGCAGCAGGTGGCGACGGCAAGAGCTCCACAGCTGGCTTCGTCAGCGGACTCATGAAATCCATCCCTCCCCTCAACGACCTCTTCGATCAGGCCGGCCTCAACCTGCCCGAGTACCTCGCCAAGAAGAAGGCTGAGCGTGAAGCCGACACCGCTGAGCCCGAAGCATAGCAGGGCATTCTTGAAACACCAAATCACGGACTACGGACGCACATTCAGTGCACGTAGTCCGTGATTTTTTGAAGCCTGAAAGAGAAAAATACAAGAAAAAACAAAAATAAATCTCATTTCGTACGCTTTGTTTCACAATTATTTCCTAACTTTGCAACCGCAAATCAGCGCAAGCGCTATGCCCAGATGGCGGAATTGGTAGACGCGTTGGTCTCAAACACCAATGCCGCAAGGCGTGCCGGTTCGATCCCGGCTCTGGGTACTTAGAACACCTTGTAAGTCATTGATTTACAAGGTGTTTTCTTTTTCTGGGGTGTTAAAAAGGTGTTAATTTTGGACGTATAACAGAAAGTTGGTCAAAGAAACGAAAAGAGGGGAGATGAAAAGTTAAAGAAACGTAGTACATCACCCATTTCTTTCCTTTTCTCACTGAATTTGACTATCTTTGCACCGCAAATAGCAGTTAAGTCACAATATGAACGAACAGGAACAGGCAATATCCAAGATTCAACAGACGCTGGATTACTGCATTCAGCAAACGCTGCGCTCGCTGGAAGATACTATTGAGCGCAAAGCCGAAGTCTTGCCAACTAATGAATTGGCAGAAGTTGAGCGGAGCGAGTACACCCATGCCCTGGATGAACTCGCTGCCATCTATTCCAAGTTCCCTGCTGTT
>CAJOLI010000138.1 GCA_905235285.1 uncultured Bacteroidaceae bacterium | reverse complement strand
TTACAAGATTCCGTCTGGCAAAACAGCAAAACACATGGCCGACTCGCTGGCCGGAATTTACCAAACCCACATGGTCAAGCGCCTGGAGAGCAGCTTCGATGCCTTCCGGCGGTCGCTCCACACCCTGCTCGACGCCACCGAGGGGATGATAAAGATGTTTCGCGAGGACAAGGTGATTATCGCCCCCGATCTGAACGTAAAGAAGCTGCAGGCCGACGGGATGGAGCTGGACGAGATTCTGAAACTGGCTATGGCCAAAGGCTACGACCCCGACGAGATAACTTTCCGCGCCGGGGACTTCAAGCCGGAGTTCCTGCCGATGCTGGAGTATGACGCCGACCTGCTGCAAAGCCTCTACAAACGGTGGGACAAGGTGGATGCCGACCCCAAGCTGGACCTCTTCGTCGAGATGCTGCAAGGCGAGCTGTTCGACCCCGCACGCAACAGGGAGGGCAAGCTGGTGGTGTTCAGCGAGAGCGTCGATACCGTCAACTACCTGACACAGCAGCTGCAGGAGCGGCTGCATCGCCACGACATCCTTTCCGTCTGTGCCCGCGACCGCAACCGCAAGCGTGAGAACATCCGCGCCAACTTCGACGCCAACTACAAGGGCGAGCGACGCGACGACTACAACATCATCGTAACCAGCGACGTTCTGGCCGAGGGTGTCAACCTGCATCGCGCTAACGTTATAGTCAACTACGACAGCCCGTGGAACGCCACGCGCCTGATGCAGCGCATAGGCCGCGTGAACCGCATCGGTTCTACAGCACCGGCCATCTACAACTATATGTTCTACCCCTCCGACCCTGGCGACGCCATCATCAGCCTCAAGAAGAACTCCCTCATCAAGTTGCAGAGCTTCCATTCCGCCCTGGGCGAAGACACACGCATCTACTCGCACGACGAGATTGTGCAGGAGTTCCGCCTCTTCAACAGCGACGTGCGCGACGACACCGACCGCAACCAGGAGCTGATTAGAGAGGTCCGCGCCCTGCACGACACCAACCCGGCGCTCTACCGCCGCATCAAGCAGCTGCCACCCAAGAGCCGCTGCGCCAGGAATAGTAAAAGTGTACATCAAGATGCCTCGGAGAGGCATAACGCACGAAGTGCTAATAACCCCACACAAGCCGAAGGCGCAGTGTGGGGTATGCCTGACCTTCCATCTATGCGTCTCGGAGAGACGCGACCTCAGACCATCGCTTACCTTGCCTCGCCACAGAAGAAAGCCTTCTACCTTGTCAGCGAGCATACTCGCGAGCTCTCGTTTCTCGAGGCAGTCGACATCTTCCGGGCCGACCCTTCAGAGCGTACCGTCCCCTTCGGCGAAGCCGAGAGCCAGCATTATGAGCAGGTGCGCAACGCTATGGCACAGTATGCCGCCGACCAGCAACAGGAGCGCCACGAGGAGAAGCCCAAGATTGGCGGTCGCGACAACGACGCCAAGAAAGCGGCGGCGTTCCTGCGCGAGGTGCGACCCGCGTTGCCCGACGACGAAGCTCGCCAAGTGGCCGACCGGCTGAAGCATATGGTGGAACGCGGCATCTACAACCAGCTGGCCGATGCCCTCAACCGTATGTCGCGCAAGCACAAGAAAGAGCCCATCACAGTCATCGAGATAGTAGAGCAACTTGAAGCCCTCGACACCCGCTACAGCCAACCGCAGCAGCCATCTGCCACCAAGCAAGAGCCCCTCGCCACCGCCGACATCATCCTAAGTGAGACATTCGTATGACAGCAATTCCATTCACCTCGGAGATGGTGCAAGAGCCAATGGCTCGCGCAGAGGAGTATAAGCGTGGCAATTCTTTCAATAACACCATACAAGCGAAGCGCAGTGTGGTGATATACAGACGAAGAAGCAAACAATTCACCTCGGAGAGGTGAGATTTCAATAACACCATACAAGCGAAGCACAGTGTGGTGATATACAGACGAAGAAGCAAACAATTCACCTCGGAGAGGTGAGATTTCAATAACACCATACAAGCGAAGCGCAGTGTGGTGATAGACAGATGAAGGAGCAATCCATTCACCTCGGAGAGGTGAGATTTCAATAACACCATACAAGCGAAGCGCAGTGTGGTGATAGACAACCAATAAAAACAATGCGTGCCGGAGGTACGCGACCTTAAAAACAAGATCTATGAGCACAGACATCCTAAAACCCCTTTTCCAATCGCAGTTCGAATACCGCACCTACTGCAACAAGATAGTCCACAGCCTTTTCGGATGCAACGACATTGCCACCCGTCCCGAGCTCCTCACCACCACCGCCGAGGGCGACCGTTGTCACTACATAGGCCGTATGGCGGATGCCGACGGGCGCGAGCTGGGTTTCTTCTACACTCAGACACCTCCGGGCAGTGACGTGCGCCGCAAGCGAGTAGGACTGCGCAAGCTGATACAGCCCTACCTGAGATATGAAGTCGATGCCGCCATCGCCGTCTTCGATGACGGGCAGCACTGGCGGCTGTCGTACATCTGCGATATGAAAGGCGAGCAGAGCAACCCCAAGCGTTCCTCCTACATTTTTGGCGACCCGCTGGGGCAGTACAAGACCCCAATGGAGCGTTTCGAGAAGATTGATGCCCTAAGAGGTCATTTCGTGTTGGGCGACCTCCTCAAAGCCTTTTCAGTCGATGCTCTCAGCAATGACTTCTTCAATGAGTATCACATCCACTACGACGCCATCGTCAGAGAACTGGAGCGGCAAGGGTATGAAGGTGTCACCATCCACGACTATGTGAAGAAGATGATGGGCCGCATCGTCTTCCTGCATTTCTTGCAGAAGAAAGGCTGGCTGAATGGCGACACCAACTTTATGCAGAACACTTTTGCGAACAGCGAGGCATATCGTGACGACTATCTGGAGAAGGTTCTTGAGCCGCTCTTCTTCGGCATCTTCAACACCGAGCCGGGCCAGCGTCGGCGGCTGTTCGAGGCCGAGGGGTGGGACTTGGACCTGCTGGAGCAGTGGCAGACCTTGCCCTACCTCAACGGCGGACTCTTCGAGCGCGAC
>CAJOLI010000137.1 GCA_905235285.1 uncultured Bacteroidaceae bacterium | reverse complement strand
AAGCTTGGTGCAAAGGTACTCATTTCAAAAGTACACGTAACTCTAAGAGCTCAAAACATTAGTAACTATTAGGCTTCTGGCAAATTGTTAACGGTTTTTAGTGGACAGTAGTGAATCCGATAATTTGATTATTCTCTCTGGCACTTGCCCTACGAGAGAAGTCGTAACTTTATATCCGGAAAGCGGTCCTCACCGCTTTCTTGTCTCACGTATCGCCCCCCGAAATGTTAAATAATGAAGAAAAGTTAAGACTTTAACTTTTCTTCGTTTTTTTTTTGATTTTAACGCGGCGCATTGTACCTTTGCAGTCAGTTATCCCATTTTATTAATTCAAAAATAAACTAGATTATTAAAAAGAAACATTATGAGAAGCCGACGATGAAGGTCGTCATGTTGCAACAACGCGCCCAACTGCTGGCTGGCAGTAACGGCTTAGACCCGCTGAGTCCGTATAACCCAGGTGGAAGCCCGAAGAGAACCCGAAACATGTTGAACCCTTTAAAAGAAATGAAGACAATGAAAAAGATATTCAGACTATTCAGCATGGCTGCGCTGGCCCTCACGATGGCTGCCTGCAGCAACGACGACAACGTACAGGAAAACGCACAGCCCGCCGAGGCTGGCGTAGTTCATTTCACGGCTACGCTTCCCGCTCCTAATAGCGGCGCAGGGACGCGTACGGCGATGACGGAAGGAACCGGCGGGGATGCAGGCAAACTGCTCGTGGCCTGGAAAGCAGACGACCAGATTGCCCTCTGCCACAACAGCACGAAGGACGTCATCACGCTGGCGGCTGCCGACATCAACACGGACGGCTCCGTGACCATCAGTGCCGACATCACTGCCACTGATGGCGAGGATGTCACCGTGGTCTATCCCGCAGCATCGGTGACCTCCGTCTCTGGGGCAACGCCGACCTACGCCGCCACGGATATGTCCGCACAGGATGGCACGCTCGACTACATTGCTGCCAACCTCGACAGGCGCGAGGGATCGGGTCAGATTGCAGTCAGCGGCAGTAAGGCTTCGTTCCAGTCACAGATTACGATGAGCAACAGTGAGATTGGCATCTGGAAGTTGACGCTGCAAGATAATGCTGCAACGCCCGCTCCTGTCTCTGCCACGAAAGTGACTGTCAAGAACGGTGATGACGTGATAGCCTCGACTACGGATATCGCGGCGGCATCAACTGTCTATCTGACCGTTCCAGCCGTGTCAGGTGCTAACCTCACTATCGAGGCCACCACTGCGGACGGAACCTATACCTTCTCGAAGACAGGCGTGAGCCTCTCCGCCAATACATATTACCAGAGCACGGTGACGATGACGAAGCAGCCCACCGACCTCTCGATGGTGGACTGCGCCGGCAATGCCCGCACTACGATGTGGACTGCCAACTGCTACATGGTACATACGGCGGGTGACTACAAACTGCCGCTGGTCTATGGCAATGCCATCAAGAACGGCACGACAAATGCCGCTGCCTATACAGGCGTGACAAGTAGTGATGTTGCAACAGCGACCTTCCCCCGCCACGACGGCAATGCCATCACCGCCCCGTGGATCAAGGACAACGGCATCACCGTCGCCTCCGCCGCGCTGCTCTGGCAGGATGCCGAGGGCCTGGTGACCGCCGTGGGCATCGACGGCGACTACCTGACGCTGACCGTCGGCAAGGACGCCGCTACGCAGGAGGGCAACGCCGTGGTTGCCGGCAAGACGAGCGACGGTACCATCGTCTGGTCGTGGCACATCTGGGTGACCAAGCAGACCTTCGCCACGCTGACCACCGTATCCACGGGCAGCCACGACTACCAGGTGACACCCGTCAACCTCGGCTGGGTGGCAACGGGCGGCGACGGCAAGCAGGGCTACGGCACCTACTACCAGTGGGGCCGCAAGGATGCCTTCGTCCCGAGCACGGGAACGGCCGACACCAGCCACACGGTGTATGACATCAGCGGCAACACGGTGACGGGAATCACCTACGAAGAAAGCACCACCGCCACCATTGCCGACAACATCAAGAACCCGACGACGTTCTATAATGTCAGCAACAAACCCAGCACAGCCACGTATTATAATATGTGGGATGCGCAGCAGACGAGCACAAGCGATAATATCGCGACGCCTACGGTGAAGACCGTCTACGACCCCAGCCCCGCAGGCTTCTGCGTGCCTACGGGCAACCTGTATTATTATGTGAAGAATGGCGGTGTAACCTTCGGTTGGGATGATACGAACAAGGGCTGCACCCTGACCTTCGTCACTCCTAACGTATTCTTCCCCGCCTCGGGCTCTCGCAGCGGCAGCACGCTCAGCGGTGTTGGCTCCCGCGGTTCCTATTGGTCGGCATCGCCCAGCATCAGCGACTACACCGAAACCGGTCATAATCTGAACTTCGGTGATAATTTCTGTGCATGGGACAAAAGCCGTCGCGCCATCGGCTTCCCCGTGCGGGCGGTCGCCGAAGAATAAAGAGTTACCCGTATGATTGGCGGCTGGCCCTTCAAAGGCCGGCCGCCCCGGCAGTCTCGCTCGGTCTATTTGCCGCTCGGCATCCCGCAGGGTGACGCTTGGCTCGTCCAAGAATCCGACCGGGACACCCGGTGACAGGAACGATGTGTGATTTGAAATGAAAGTTCACGATTTCGTGGCGATGCTGAATGCCGCTGCGCTGATGGACGAGGACGGTGGCGGTTCTGAGAACGGCGGCAGTGATGGCTTAGACGATGGCCTCGATAATGGCTGAGCGAAAATGCAGTGAAGCCAGTCCGTGGAGTGAAGATACAGCCTTCAGCCCCGGCAGACGAAATCAAGAGATTCGACTGAATAGCATGGAAAAAGCGGCGCATCCGTGTGGGTGCGCCGCTTTGATATTAAAGAGTAGGGGATTCGGAAATCCCCTACAACTATTCTTAGGGATTACTCCTGGCTCCAGTCCTCCTGCGTCTTGCGGACGTAGGTCTTGTAGCGGAGTTTGGCCATCTTCTGAGCCTCGGCGAAGAGTTCCTCGGCCTCGTTGGGATAAGCCTTCTTCACTGACAGGTAGCGAACCTCGCCCAGCAGGAAGTCGTGGAAGTTAGCCCAGTTCGGCTCCTTGGAGTCGAGGCTGAACGGATTCTTGCCTTCCTCTGCCAGAGCGGGATTGTAGCGCCACAGGTGCCAGTAACCGCACTCCACAGCCTTCTTCTCCTCTGCCTGGCTCTTACCCATACCGCCCTTAGCCTTCAGACCGTGGTTGATACATGGAGCGTAGGCGATGATGATAGAAGGTCCGTGCCAAGCCTCTGCCTCGCGGATAGCCTTCAGGGTCTGAGCGTGGTCAGCACCCATAGCAATCTGGGCTACATATACATAACCGTAAGTGGTAGCGATCATACCGAGATCCTTCTTGCGGATGCGCTTACCCTGAGCAGCGAACTGAGCGATGGCACCGAGCGGAGTAGCCTTGGAAGCCTGACCGCCAGTGTTAGAATATACCTCAGTATCGAGCACGAGGATGTTCACGTCCTCACCAGAAGCAATCACGTGGTCGAGGCCACCGTAGCCGATGTCGTAGGAAGCACCGTCACCACCGATGATCCACTGTGAGCGCTTGGCCAGATGGGCCTTGCCCTCCAGCAGTTCGCTTTCCAATGCACAGCCACGGCACGGGCAGATCTTGCTGCCTGCTGCCTTGGCCTCCTCGGTT
>CAJOLI010000136.1 GCA_905235285.1 uncultured Bacteroidaceae bacterium | reverse complement strand
CGGAATCGATGGAATCAGCGTTTTTTGGCCTTGGCGTGCTTGCGTGGGCTAAAGGTGAAGGTCTCTTGAACGTTGCCGCTGATGAGGTTGTGCACGCTGACGTTTAAGATGTTTTCCCTTACCTCACCTTCGATCACGGTAGGGAATTTGTCGGGGCGTTTCTTGCCGCCATACTCTCCCATCTCGGGGCCTCCGCCAACGATTTGCGCCCAGGGCCGCCCGGCCGTCGGTTTGTCGTAGCGGTAGGTGTGCTGGTGTCCGGTGATGATGAGCTGCGCACCCGCCTGCTCGAGCAGTGGGCACCACATCGTGGCACACGTTCGCTGCCACTCGGCGAAGTCAGGGCTGTAGCGCGGGTCCTTGTCGTCGGGCGCCAGGTCGCCGGGGTTATGCTTGGGGTTGGGGTCATAGAGCGGGATGTGGCAGCAGACCACGAGAAACGGCGCGTCGGCTATCTCGTGGTGCTGCAGCGCTTCGCGCAGCCATTCCGTCTGGGCCTTGCGGTAGTCAGTCATCTTGAATATGCCGGCAAAGAGCGGATTGGTATCGAGCTTGTCCTCGCCCGTGTCGAGCCCTATCAAGGCCACCTCGCCCATGCGCACGGCGAAGTTGCGCCCGAGGTCCCAGTCGCGTGTGCTGCGCTCTTCGGGTTGTCTGTACATCCACAGCCGCTCCAGGTGGCGGTTGGCCATGCCCCGGAAGTCGTGGTTGCCGGGGCAGAAGAGGTATGGCGTGCGAGCGGCGTAGTCTTTGCGCTCGATATCGGGGTTGAGATAGATGAGCTTCAGAGCATCCATCGTCTCTTCGACGTTGCTGGCGTCGCCGTTCCAGATGACACACGAGGGTGCCAGCTGTGCTATCTTCTCTATGGCCAGACCGAATGGTTGCCATTTTGCATGCGTATCGTTGATTACGCAAAAGTGGGCGCGTGCCTTGGCTCCGGCGGTGGTGAAGCTGTAGATGGTGGTGTCCTCCTCCGTGCCCAAATTCTTCATCGAATATCCTCCTTTGTACTCGATGCGGTCGGCGCCGATGCGGTAGTAATACTTGGTGGCGGGCAGGAGTCCTGTGATGCGCACCTGCAGCACTTGGTCTGAAATGTCGGCTAGGCGGTGGCCGCCGCAGAAGACCTTGTGTCCGTCGCTTAGGTCGGGCTGCCGGCCTATCACTACGAAGCCGTTGGCCATGCTCGTCACGGCGAACGCTATGCCGATGCTGGTCTCGGCGTAGTTCTGCAGCATTGGTGCCGATGCTATCAGCCTGCCTTGTAGGTTCTCTTGCGCAGGCACAGAAGAGGGCTCCGATGCCTGCCCGAGCCAGTCGGTTGCGCGTGCCACCTCGGTAGTGCCAACGGCTGCTGACGCTAACATGGTCTTTTTGATAAAATCTCTTCTGTTCATAGTCATCGTTTTATGGATTACCCTGCAAAGGTAGCTAAAAGTTCATAGTTTAATGCCCATATGTTAAAGTTTTTTGCTCTTTTCCTTTGTACAATCGGCAAAAACCACTATTTTTGCGCCAAACAACCTGCCTGTAGCGCTTTAAGACCATAGTAGAAACATATAAAATAACTTTTTACAAACATTTAAATCCTATCATTTTATTTTTATGTGGTTAATTAATTCTTCTATCGGAAGGAAGGTGGTAATGTCCGTTACGGGCTTGTCGCTTATTCTCTTCCTGACGTTCCACGCTTCGATGAACGTCGTAGCGCTCATCAGCGCTGAGGGCTACAACATGATTTGCGAGTTCCTCGGCGCCAACTGGTATGCCGTCGTGGCTACTGCTGGTCTGGCCTTGCTGGCTGCGTTGCACTTCGTCTTTGCTATTATCCTGACGCTGCAGAACAAGAAGGCCCGCGGCTCCGATCCATACGAGGTCACCGCCAAGCCTGATAAGGTGGAGTGGTACAGCCAGAACATGTTTCTTCTGGGCTGCATCATCTTCATCGGTCTGTGCCTGCACCTCTGGGACTTCTGGAGCAACATGATGTGGGCAGAGCTGAAAGACCCAGTTGCCGCTATGGCTTCTATCCCTTCGCCCAGCGACGGCTACGCTTGGATTGTCTACAACTTCCACGATCGTCCCGGAGCTGTCGTCTTCGTGATTCTCTACCTTGTATGGTTCTGCGCCATCTGGCTCCACATGAATCATGGCTTCTGGAGTGCTATCCAGACGCTCGGCTGGAGCGGCAAGATATGGCACAACCGCTGGCAGTGCATCGGTTTCATTTGGTCGACCATCGTCATCCTGATGTTCTTTGCCGTGCTCGTCAAGTTTGCTATTTGGGGATAACCTAATAACCTAACAACCTCAAAACCTCAAAACCTCCTACAATTATGTCAGAACAAGTTAAGAAAATAGATTCCAAGATACCCGAGGGACCCGTTGCTGAGAAGTGGACCAACTACAAGGCACATCAGCGTTTGGTAAACCCGAAGAATAAACTGAAGCTCGACGTCATCGTCGTAGGCACAGGTCTGGCAGGTGCCAGCGCCGCAGCATCCCTCGGCGAGATGGGCTTCAACGTCCTCAACTTCTGCATCCAGGACAGCCCCCGTCGCGCACACTCCATCGCTGCACAGGGCGGTATCAATGCAGCCAAGAACTATCAGAACGACGGCGACTCCGTCTATCGTCTCTTCTACGACACCGTCAAGGGCGGTGACTACCGCGCTCGCGAGGCCAATGTCTATCGTCTGGCTGAGGTCTCTAACAACATCATCGACCAGTGCGTGGCACAGGGTGTTCCCTTCGCACGTGAATATGGCGGTATGCTGGCCAACCGCAGCTTTGGCGGTGCTCAGGTAAGCCGTACCTTCTACGCCAAGGGACAGACCGGTCAGCAGCTGCTGCTCGGCGCCTACAGCTCCCTCAGCGCACAGGTGCAGGCCGGCAAGGTGAAGCTCTTCACCCGCTATGAGATGGAAGATGTCGTCATCGTTGACGGCCGTGCCCGCGGTATCATCGCCAAGAACCTCGTCACAGGTAAACTGGAGCGCTTCAGCGCCAATGCTGTCGTCATCGCCACTGGCGGCTACGGCAACGCTTACTTCCTCTCCACCAACGCCATGGGCTGCAACTGCACGGCTGCCGTTCAGTGCTACCGCAAGGGTGCTTACATGGCCAACCCCTCCTACGTACAGATTCACCCCACTTGTATCCCCGTGCATGGCGACAAGCAGTCCAAGTTGACTTTGATGTCCGAGTCCCTGCGTAACGACGGACGCATCTGGGTGCCAAAGAAGCTCGAAGATGCCAAGAAGCTGCAGGAAGGCACGCTGCAGGGCTGGGAGATTCCCGAAGAGGATCGCGACTACTATCTCGAGCGCCGCTATCCCGCCTTCGGTAACCTCGT
>CAJOLI010000135.1 GCA_905235285.1 uncultured Bacteroidaceae bacterium | reverse complement strand
GGTCGGCATCCTCGCTCGTGATGTCAAGAGCCATCACCTCAACACGCTCGGGGGCCAGAGCCTGCAATTGGCGCAACGGCTCCTCCCTGCGTGCCGCCACGCCCAGCGTCCAGCCCTCCTCTATGAGCAGACGAGCCACCTCACGGCCTATGCCAGAGCTGGCGCCAACGACGATAGCCCTCTTTGTCATGGTCTGTTCGGATTATGTTGGTTTCGCGCCCAGGCAAAGAGCTCGAGCGGCAGATGGCAGTAGCCGTCGGGGTTCTTGTCGAGGTAGTCCTGATGATAGTCCTCGGCAGGATAGAAGTTGCGAAGGGGCTCCACTTCCACGGCGATGGGCGCATCGAGCATCGCCTGTTGCTCGGCTAAGACCTTACGTATCGCTGTCAGGTCAGCCTCGTCGGTGTAGTAGACGCCAGTACGATAGCGCGTGCCTTCGTCGTGGCCCTGGCGGTTGAGGCTCGTGGGCTCTATGGCCTTGAAAAACAAATTCAGCAGGAACTCCAGGTCGGCCCGCTGCTCGTCGTAACGGATGCGGACGGTCTCGGCATAGCCCGTCGTGTCGGTATATACCTCTTTATAAGTAGGCGCTTCGGTGAAGCCGTTGGCAAAGCCCACCTCGGTCTCCACGACGCCCTCTATCTGTTTGAAGAAATGCTCGGTGCCCCAGAAGCATCCGCCGGCAAGATAAATCTCTTTCATCATTTTCGTTATTTCTCACATCAATGAAAAGCAAATCACGAATAAATCTCCGCAAAGGTACAATAATTAAACTTAGAAAGGACTCGCCGAAGCATTTTTTATAAGAAAACGAGGCAGAAACATTAAAAAAGAAGACGTTGACGCATTTTTCTTAATAAAAATTAATGTGATACAAGATAATTTCCTATTTTTACACAAATTGTGTGCGCATACGCGATCATCTTTAGACTTCGGAAAGCCGTAGAACAAAATAAACCAACTAAACTCATAAAACGAATGAAAAGACTTTTACTTATTGTTTGTACCCTGCTGTCGACGGTGGGGGCATGGGCAGCTGTCACTCAGCCTACGCTGACGACAGATGCCAACAATCCTACGTACTACATCATTCAGAACGTCCGTTCTAAGAAGTATGCGAACTTTGCAGACGCGTCCTCTCAGCTTACTCAGGCGTCAGATATCTCATTGAATACCCTCTGGTATTTCATGGCTAATGGCGATGGCGTCAGCATCATTCCTGCTGCTGCTCCTGACTTGAAATTGGCGTCAACAAACAGTGCAACAGCTGTTGGTGCTGTCTGGTATCTTCCTGAAAACCCGTATAAAGAGGGATACTTCTGCGTAAGCTTGACAAGCGGCGCCACAGACAACTGCTGGGATGACCAAGATAATATTGGCTATTGGCAACCGAGT
Source organism: uncultured Bacteroidaceae bacterium (assembly GCA_905235285.1). Lineage (GTDB taxonomy): Bacteria > Bacteroidota > Bacteroidia > Bacteroidales > Bacteroidaceae > Physcousia. The sequence goes on along the minus strand of CAJOLI010000135.1, from coordinate 2,382 downwards.
GCTTCAGACAATGAAGGCACTTCATGGGGTCTCACAGAAATTCCCATCACAAAGGCTGATGTCGATGGCGGCAATATCGCTTTTATCCGACTTATCTATAATTTGTCAGGCTTTTCTTCTTTGGCTGGCTACACAGAAAAAATAGCAGCTGTAAGGAATGCCGCTGATGAGACAGCCTTGGCTGCTGCCCTTGAAGGTTTCAATACCAACATTACACTGCAATGCTATAATGGGAAATATTTGGTAATCAGCGACGAAAATGCATCGTTTGTAGATGCCGCATCTGAATTTAACAACTATATTCAGATAGAATCGGCAGGCGATGGCTCTTTCTATCTGAAAGGTTACAAGTCAGAAAAATATATGGGCGACGTAACCATAAGTACGCAAGTTACTGCAATGTCCGATAAAGAGTCTGCCACTAAGTTTTATTTTCCATCGTACAACGGGTTTACAACTGTTCGCCCTTCAAATACTGCAGAAACATATGATGCCTTTCGTTTTCTTCACTGCGATGGTTCAAGTAAATGTGTTGGTTGGAGTTCTGATGCTGAAAACTCACATTTCACAATCCAAGAAGTAGAACTTCCTGCTGCTATTGTGAACGTCACCTATCACCTGATGGTTGGCGGTGTGGATAAGGCGCAGGTGACCGCCGTCTGTGGCGTAGGCGATGCTCCCGATGCTGCTGGAATATTCACATATCCTTATACAACCTTACTCTCGTATGACGTAGAGACTATCACTTCTACTACGAAAGACGTGTATGTGACCGCAGAGTTCAATACGCCTTTCACCGCCAGCGCTAATTTCGAAAACGCTACATGGCACTACGCCACTCTACGAGGCAAACAGATGCGTGCAGACGAGAACTTTAAGGATGGGGAAGGCCGCTATCAAACGAATTCAATTAATGAGCGAACGGATGTCTACAAATGGGCATTCATCGGTGACCCTGTTAACAATTTCTCCATTATAAATAAAGGAGCTGGCAGCGGAAAATATCTCTATGCCGGAGACGTTCCAGTGATGCAGAACGCCACTCCAGCAAGCGACGACAAGGCTCGCTGGATTATCACTCCAAACAGCAATGGAGGTTTCACCGTCCGCAGTGAGAGTGGCACGACTCTCTATATCAACGATGAATCTAAAGGTGGCAACATCGGTTATTGGGATAGTAGTATTGGAGCTAACGATTTAGGTTCAAACTGGATTGTTGAAGATATTACTACCAGCGACAAAGCGGTTCTGAATGAAGCCATTTCAGATGCGCAGATTCTTGTGGCTGCTCCAGGTGTCCCAGGTTATCCCTCCATAGACGCTTCTTCAGCGTTAAGCAATGCTATCACGGCAGCTCAGGCCGTTTATGACAATCCTTCTGGCGACTATGTTTCGGCCTTCACAACCCTTACCGAAGCCATTGCCACTGCCAAAGAAAACATCGTTTACACTCCACGCACAGATGTCTATTATACTATTACCAGTGTCCGTGGTTCGATGGTGTACGATCCGTCTCACGATGAACAAGTTGATGCCGATGGTAATAACTTCCTTTGGTACACGGGAGCTCTTGACAATACTGATGTCAACCATCTGTGGGGCTTCATTGAGCAGGATGGTAAATATTATATGTATAATGTAGGGCGCAAACAATTCGCTACGGTTACAACTTCAGGGTCATATCAATATGGTGACAAAGGTACTTGGGCATTCTCAGATACTCCTGCCTTTGTTACATTTGATGCCGGCATCAACAATTGTGTAGCCATACCTAATGTCCGTATCCGCGCTACTGTTGCTACGACAGAGATTACTTATTCCATGTCTGTAAGTCCGTCTTACACAGGCCCGGTGATAACCTATGATGCAGAAAATGATGGCGGTATTCCTATGAGACTTGCCACATCGACGGTGTCTGTAGATGCAGATATTACTGCTGAAATGACTGCCAAGGTGGAGGATATTACTCCTTATCGTGAAGCTTTGAAACAGGTGATAGACCTTTGTGAATTAATACCCTTCGGCACAGATCTCAACCAATATACCTCCAACACGACCTATACCTCAGCCCTTGCCGCAGCTAATGAGGCTTACGAAAACGAGAGCGCCACTAAGAACGACTTGCAGACGGCAATGAACAATCTCGAGAGCGCTATTTTAGGACTGTCTTTGAACCTCCCCGCAGCCGGTTTCTACCGCATTAAAGGTAAGACCTCCGGCAACTATCTCGCCGCTGGCTTGGCAAGTAACGGCAAGTTTGCTATGAGCGATGCCACCGATGGCTCCACCATCTTCTACTTCGATGGCAGCAAGCTGACGAACTTCAGATCTGGTATGTGCAACGGAATGACTTCATCAGCTTGGGATTGGGTGACAGGCGAG
>CAJOLI010000134.1 GCA_905235285.1 uncultured Bacteroidaceae bacterium | reverse complement strand
CGGCTATGGCATTCATGCCAAGATGTCCGCCCTGCCCGACACTCAGCCATTGGCTCAGACCGTCGTGGTGCAGCACGACACCATCATGCAAGTAGCGACCGTCCGCGACACCGTCTATCAGACGCGCATCGTCACCAGATACGAAAAGCCCCTCGTGGCTCAGCAGGCTACAGAGCCTCTGCCTCCATCTCCTGACGGACTGTCCTCGGCCGAGCAAATGGCCTGCTCCATGCTCTGCGACGACATCCCCTACGAGCTGTTGGCTACACCGTAATGCAAGATATGCCACACATCACCATATCCTCTTATCAACCTCAATAAACGAAAGGTGGTGTAGGGAGTAGAGTAGTGAATTTGCATAACGAAAATTGCATATTTCATTTCTTTTTTGTAACTTTGCAGCGCAGTAACAACAAAACAATAAGTAAAACGCATGATGAACAGCGCAGATTTTTGGACATCCATTCGCACCATTATTGCCGAGGGCTTCAGGTCTGAGGGTCTGCTAAAACTTGAAAACTATGCAGAAGAATTCATCAGTGGGCGGTTGGTTTATCAACGATTTTCACCGCACGAACAGCATGGCTGCGCAGCGGGAGGTGCAACAAATGTCATTGCATCCCTGCTCGCGGGAGCAGAAGCTGGCACAGATAGCAAGTATTCGCCAACACTCAGCGAGTTCCAAAGAGAGTGCTAATGCGGAGCGAAGCAGGAAACGGTCATAGAGCAGTGGGCAAGAACGGTTGGCGTATGGACAGAACGAGTGGATGATGAACTGCCTCGTATCTTGGGCGAAGAGATAGCCGAGGGCGGCGAGGCGAAAGTCTACGATCATGGTGCTACGCTTATTAAGTCCATTGGTCTTGACTATTTTATACAGCCTATTTTCGCCCTTGACCGCATTGCACTCCACAATACCTATTTCCCGGAAACTCATCTGATTGTCCTTGGCTTCGGACGCGACAGTCGGGGGGCGTTCAGGATTATTGCTGAGCAACCTTATATTGAAGGTGTGCCAGTAGACGATGCCGAGATTTCTGACTATATGCAACGGATGGGGTTCAAACTGCGTAATGCCCGCAATTGGACGTATGCAACACCCGATATCTACCTTAGTGACATGCACGACGAAAATGTGATTCGTTCCAGTAAGACCCAGACCATTTTTGTCATCGACTGCGACATTCGCATCAATACACCAGAACTGCGACAAGGCGGGTCACGGATGCTCACCACCAATGTTGAATTTTTGTAGATTCATTGTCAAGATTGCAAAAGCACTTGATTCCTATACGAAAAGTCAGGGAGCCAATACCGGAACTGTTCCGCGTGGCTTCCTGACTTTCGCATTGAATCAGGAAAAAAAGTTGCTGCATGGGCGGGATATTCTCAGGAAACAGTCGTATATATAAGTAGAGACAGCTCAAACAGAACATCAGCGTGAAGACAGACGAACAGATAGTGGAAGCCGTGAAGGGCGGCGCAACCAGAGGGCAGCGCCTGATGGTAAGCCGTTACTGTCAGCAAGTCTTCGCCATGATTGCCCGTCAGGTGGGCGACGCAATGGATGCCGAGGAACTGACGCAGGACGTCTTCCTCCGCGCATTCAGCCACATCGGCAGCTACGACCCGCAGCAGGCTTCGCTCGCCACATGGCTCAGCCGCATCGCCTACCGCCTGACACTCGACTTCCTGAAGCGCCGCCGACCGCCCATCGTCTCGATAGAGGACACACAGGCCGGGCAGGCAGACATCAGCGACGAGCAGATAGAGGCCGAGCTATCCACGGGCAGCGAGGAACGCATACAACGGCTACTGCTGCTGATGGACGACCTGCCGCCCGACGAGCGTCTGCTGCTGACGATGCACTATTTCGAGAACCGACAGCTCGACGAATGTGCATTCATCATGGACACCACCTCTCACGCCTTGGCCAACCGCCTCTACCGAATACGCCGCAAACTATACAAACAACTCCAGAAGATATGACAACATTCAAAGATACCGACCTCCGCGAAGCCCTTCGCCGCAAGTATGCCGATACGCCCCAACTTCCTGCCGACTTCCTGCAGCGGGTACACCTTGCCGACGAGAAGCAGAAGAAAGCCGAAATCCGTCGGCGACAGATTCGAATTAGCGGTGTCATCTCAGCTGCTGCAATTCTGGTGGTCGCATTCATCCTGATGAAGCCTAAAGCGGAAGTGGCGGTTCGACCTTCTGAACACCTCGTGGCACACGTCCAGACGCAACAGCAAACACGTATAGACGCAACGCCCGATACGTCTATACATAAAGACAATCACGTCTATACGCAAGTCGGAAAACATATAGGCATGAAGCCGAAAAAGCATTGGCAAAAAGAAGAAATACGGTCTGCGGATGAGTCACAGCCAGTGGAAAAAACTCTTCTCGTTGACGAGCCACTGCCCGCAGACGAAAAAGTCATCAATATGCATGAGGTTGTCAAGGTAATCAAAATCAGCCCCGAACGCGAGGCTCAGCTGATGGCACAACTTGAAGAGATGAAACCTGAAATATATGCCTATATGGATGAGGTCTCTGCGCAGGCAAAGGAATATCAACTTCAGATAGACGAGATGCTGGACGAAGCCAACCAGCAAGCTCTGGAACTGGAATACAAGCTCTTGGAACTATTCCATGACGAGTTGAACCTCCTTTATATAAATGGCGATTAGAAACAACAAATATACTTTTCACAAAATGAAACGAATCATTATCCTGGTCCTCACGGCCACACTGCTGACCGCCAATGCCGTGGCGCAGAAGAATGTGCAACGCGCGTTCGATAAGTTCATCAACTCCAAGAAAGTGCAAGTGGAGAAGAGTGTCAGCTCGCAGTACGACCCCTTCCCCTCTGGCAAGAAAGGCGAGCACCTGTTGCTGGCACAGCGCGACATCTACGCATTCACCCTGAATGCCCGAGACCGCAGTCTCCTCGACAAGATTCTCATCCAGATGGAAGAAGACCGTACGATGCCCCCTTGTTATACCGTCAAAAGCCATCGTGGAGGCAACAATACTCCCATAGAACGTTGGAACTGCTGTGTCGGTAACGATGACAACAACGCTGTCCCTATCGGTAGAGACACCATGGACAATTGGATGCTGGCCTGCTACACGGCAGACGACGAAGCCTACCGCCACCTCTATGCGGTGGAATGGCAGGAATCCGCAGAAGGCAATGAGATTAAGGGACGGCTCATCTACACCTACGCTAAGAGGCGGGTGGAAGGTGGAAAGCTTGTTGACAGGCGAGTTGGAAAGGCTGAAGCCTTCGAAACGGAAGAGGAGTTCGTGCTGCGTTTCACAATAGCGAAGGACGATTACCTCTCTTTTCTTAATGAAGCGGGAAAGCAACTTAGTAAGGAAGAAAGTCGCCAAGCCTTATTACATACCTATGCCATTTTCTTAATCTGCCGCGACAACGGACATCTGGTGAAGGGTGAAGAATGGCGCCGGACCATCAAAGAAGAAGTGAGAAAACTCATCGTCAAGACTGGCGAGCGGAGTGAAGATGCGAAATGGTGCCTGCAGCACGCGCTGCTGGAATTGGAGAAACAGGGGATGCAGAAATAGCCAAAGCTTAAACTTATGACATATTATCGTTTTCTGCTGGTCGTGCTGGCCAGCACAGCCCTTACTATGTCCTCTCCGGCAGTCTCTGCCCAAGAGAAGAAGGAGTGAGCCTCTACGGACAAGTCTTCGACTCCTTCACGCGCACCTATTTGGATAGTGCCGTGGTCACGGTGATGACCGCTGACAGCACCGTTGTTGCCAGCGACACGGCCCGTACCTATCGCAGTGGCACACGAGTCTGGGGACAGCGTTATTCCATTGATGTCCCTGCACAGCCCGCCCGTTTCATTATTCAGGCAGTGGCACCCGGCTATGCCTCGGCCAGCATCGATTATGAGCTGAATCGCATCGGTCGCATGAGCAGTTTCCACGTTCCGGCCATCTACTTGAAGAAGACAGGCAAGGACACGATGATGGAGAAGGAGTTGGATGAAATTGTGGTCAAGGCCTCGAAGGTGCAACTTGTCTGGCGCGGCGACACGATGGTCTATGATGCCACCGCCTTCAACCTCGCAGAGGGTTCGATGCTCGACGACCTCATCCGTCAGTTGCCTGGAGCGGAGCTGAAAGAGGACGGAGAGATTCTGATCAACGGCGAGAAGATAAACTACCTGACGCTCAACGGTAAGGACTTCTTCAAAGGTAAGAACAAGATGATGCTGGAGAACCTGCCTTACTTCACTGTTAAGAACCTTAAGGTCTATCACAAGTCAACCCGCGAGAGTGAGTATCTGGGTCGTGACGTCGAGAAGAAAGACTATGTGATGGACGTGCAGCTCAAGCGCGAGTATGCCGAAGGCTACATTGCCAACGCCGAGGTGGCTGGAGGAACGCATGAGCGATGGCTGGCACGTGCCTTTGGGTTGCGATATACAGACAACGCCCGCCTCACCCTCTTCGGCAATGCCAACAACATCAACGAGAACCGCCGCCCTGGCAGCGAAGGCGACTGGACGCCTTCCAATCAACCGATGGGGCTGCGGACTTACAAGACACTGAACGCCAACTACCGCTATGAGCGTCAGGGCAAGTGGGAAGATGAAGCGAGTGCCAGCATGACATGGAACAACACAGAAAATGAAAGCCGCACCACGAACACGACATATATGCAGACAGGCGATGTCCTGACCCGTAGCCAGAACAGCGGCCGCAACAAGAGCTTCAGCGTCAATGCGTCGAATAATTTCTACCTTTGGGCTCCACTGTATCTGCAATCAGGGACATCTTTCAGTACCAGCCCAAGCCGCTCGTGGTCCAATAGTCAATCAGAGACGTTGACGAACGACACACAGACCAACTGCACCCTCTCCGACAACTACTCCGACGGTCGCAACTGGTCGCTGGCACAGATGATCATCCTGAGAAAGGCATTGCCGTGGGGCGACGATATATCGTCGAGCTTCCAGGGACGCTACAACGAGAACCGCAGCGACGGCTACAAGCTTTATGAACTCGATTATTTCCGTCCCACGCCCTACGCCGACCACCGCAACGAATACCGTCCCGACCGAAGCCGCAAACACAGTTGGATAGCCGGTCTCAACTATGCCCTTTCGCTTGACAAGGGATGGTACTTGCATCTGAGTTATAGCCACTCGCAAGAATTCTCGTCGGCAGGCAATCCCCTCTACCGACTCGACAGGGACAGCACCTTTTCAACCCTTTCACCTTCGTTAGGAGAGCTACCGTTGTTGACAGCCGCCCTGCAGGACAGCCTCAACAGCCAGTGGACCAGTCAATGGACACAGAGTGACCGTGGGGCAGTAGAACTGCAATACTCCCACTACAAGGCAAATGATCGACAAATTGTCTTCAATGCGACACTTCCTGTTTCCCAGAAACGAGAACGCGAGCACTACACCCGCCATCCCATTGACACGGCGACAGTGCAGCGGAATGTGCTCTTTGACCCGAATTTGGTCTTATACTATAATGACCTGAAGCGTCATCATATTTTAAATGTCACCTACAAGCATACAACGAATACACCGACCCTCACCGACCTCATTGGCTACCGCGATGAGAGCAACCCGCTCAGTGTGCGGCTCGGCAATCCAGATTTGCACAACTCCAGGCGCCACCTTCTGGCTGTCAATTTCACCCACAACGTGCCTCGCCGCGAGCAGACATTCCGCATCGCCTCCAGCTACGACGTCACCATCGGACAGATCATGCAGACCTACGACTACGACCCACTGACGGGTGCCTATACCTACAGACCGATGAATGTCAACGGCAACTGGTGGTGGGACGGCAGCGTGAACTTCACCACAATGCTCGACAGTGCCAAACATTGGCGGCTGACCAATGAGACGCGCCTCATCCGCCACAACGTAGCCTACGCCACCAACGGCGCGGAGACCACTACGCACCGCTTCTGGATTCGCGAACGCTTCGGTCTGCGCTACAAGCTCAACGAACGCTTCGATGCGGAACCCACGGCGAATGTGGAATGGGAACGGGCGTGGAGTCCGTTAGAATCCTATCAGACCACCAACATCTGGGACATCAGCTACGGCATGAACCTCCACTGGCGCCTGCCGTGGCGCCTGCATCTCAGCACCGACCTGCGCGAGTACCACCGCCGCGGCTTCGAAGACCAATCGCTCAACACCAACCATCTCATCTGGAACGCCCAGCTCTCCCGCAGCTTCCTCAAAGGACAACT
>CAJOLI010000133.1 GCA_905235285.1 uncultured Bacteroidaceae bacterium | reverse complement strand
CGGAAGCTTCTCCGCCTCCATAGCAGACGTGGAGCCTTCGGGACGTCTCGTCCTACGCGACACCGATGGGCACATCCGGCGGTACGCCTTCAAGGAGGTCGCCTACCTCATCCCGTAACCCCGCCCTACGTGATACGGCTGCCTTTCTTTCTTCCTGCCCTTGGATTTATTTTAATTGCTGTCCGCTAAAACTTTTTGCGCACAATATAAATTTAGGTCGAGTTCCAAGCGAGGGACTCGACCTTTTTTGTTACCTTTGTTTTTACCACAAAACATGGATAACATGAACAAAGGTACACATTTTATCGGACAGCCGATGTATGGACAGCAATAGTTTATTTTACTTTTTTCCAACCATTATCCCCATCACGGAAAAAGCCCTGCCGGATCATCACGAAGCGGCAGGGCCATTGAGTCTAGGGGTTAAAATGGTTTTATTTTCCTGTTGCTACTTTTTTGCCTCGATGGATATAGACTCCGTGCTGCAAGGGTTTGTGGGTTAACTTGATGCCTTGCAAGGTCCACCAGTCGTCATCGTCGTCCGGGTTGTCGGTCGCCACGGTAGCGATGCCGACATGGTTGATGATGTCGATGACATAGGGCTCCCACGATGTGCCGATATTGTCGTCGCTGACGAACTGCTGAGAGTCATCGATGGTGATGATCTCGCCGTCGATGCAGGTGCGGATAGCCATGGGCTGCCCCGACCCCTCGCCGGCAACGACGAGGTAGTATAGGCCGTTGGTGGCCCGGGCGGCTCCGCGGCACTCGTCGCCGATGAAGGCTGCGACCTCGCATGTGTCGACGACGGCGTCGTCTGCGACGAGGCGTATGACCATCGTCATGTTGTTGGGATAGAGATAGAGTTCGACTGGCGTGAAGTAGTTGAGGGCGGGTGGGCTGAAGCTCAGGGCGGGGCTTAGGGATTTAACGTGGCTGGCGGCGGAGGTGGCGGGATAGATGAACTGCTTGGCCTGGCTGTCGTTGCTGAAGTACATGTAGCCATGTCCGCCCTCCAGAGCCTGCAGGCTGCCTTCCCATGCGCCGTTGCCGTAGATGGCTACGCCTGTCTGCGACTTCACGATGTCGCCTGTCTGGGGGTTGGCGGCGGCCAGCGCCTCATCGATGGGCAGCGTGGCCTGGGGCGTATAGGCTATCCAGTTCCAGCCTTTCTGCAGCGCCACGGGCATTTCCTCGGGCTTGGGCTGGCGCCCTGAGACAGAGAGGTGGGTGCTTAAGGCGGAGGACTGAGAGTCGGTCAGGGGCTCTATCTTCAGCTTGTACATCTCATTGACGCGTGGTGTGAGGGTGCCGTTCCACTCCGTGCCGTTGTAGTCGCTGAAGGCTGTTCGGTTCTTGAGAAGCAGTTTGCAGTCGGCCAGGTCGGCGAAGAGGAGGTCGAGGTAGGTGCTCTCTGGTTCTACTCCGAAGGCGAGCCAGTTCCAGTTGTCATGTATGGGAATGAGCTGCTCCATCTTGTCGCTCTTGGTCCAGATGGCGGGCGTGTCGAAGTTGCCCAGGATAAGGTCTTGCTGGAAGGTGACACTGGCCGGAGTGCCTTCAACCGCGAGCTGTGCATCGGTGTAGGCCACGCCGCGCGAGGCGTCCCAGATGCGGAAGGTGACGGGCTTGTTCTTGTCCTTGGCCTTGGTGTCGTCGCCATAGACGGTCATGGTGACATAAGCTGCGCCGCGTATCTTCGCTGGCGAGGCCACGCCGCGGCATTCGCCGCCGATGAAGGCTGCCACCATGCTCTCGGCGTTCTCCATGAGTATGCCGTCGATATAGACTTGTCCGATGATGTTCATCTGGTGGTCGTAGCGAGTGGGGTCTACGGCCCAGTCGGGCTCCTGGCCTCTCACCTTCATGACGATGCGCAGGGGCTCCAGTATCTCCTTGTTGCCTTGCAGCCCGATGGTGACGTCGTAGTTGCCGACATGAACCAATGGATTGACGGCGAAGCGCAGCGTCTTGGTCTTCAGCGGCGCTATGTCATCGGCCGATGAGCTGCCGACGAGGCTGAGCCACTGTGGCATATTATAGAGGGTGTAGTACTCGGTGGTTCCGCTTTGGTTCTCGATATCGACGTCGAAGGTGTAGCCGTCGCCGTACTGCTTGATGACGTTGACGGAGTCGCGTGCCCACTTCAGGGTGTTCTGCTGTACGTAGGCCGTCCAGAGGATGGGTTGCGAGGTGTTGCCGTGTTGGTCGTGGATGTCGGCCAGCGTTATCTTGAGCGTTGTGCCTTCCAGCTCGCGAGCGGTTACCGTGGCTCCTTTGAGGTTCACGACGACCTTTCGCTCGGAGGCTATGGGCGTTGCTGTTATCCGCACTTCCTGCGGCGCGCTGTGCAGCGGCGCGCCTATCTCGAGGATGTCGCAGAGGGCGTCGCAGTGGATGGTGTCCTTTGCAATGACATGGGGTGCCATGTTCTCATAGGTGGGCAGGGTGTAGCCTCGCGAACTCTGCGGGTCGGGTTTCTCGAAGGGATAGTAGGCCACGAGCCCGCGGGAGTAGATGTCGGCGGTGTCGATCATGTTGTACATATTGGCTATCAGTCGGCCCTCGGAGAGCGAGGCGTGCCAGAAGCGCACTTCGTCCAGCTGCGACAGCTGTGCCATGCCTTGCCCCATGCGCAGGGCTGTGCCCTCGACGGGCGGCAGGTGGGTCTCGGCGATGACGGCGGTGCGGGCGCCGTTGCGGTAGAAGCTGGCGGCCTGGCCGCGGACTACGTTGAGGGCATAGTGTACCCATTCGTCGTGGTTGGGGAAGTCGGCATGCGCTGCCACCGTCTGGTCGCGCTCGCCATATTGCAGGCGCAGGTCGTCGTTGGCGTCGAAGTAGAGGCGCAGGCGGTTGCTGTCGTTGGTGCCTGTCTCGAAGAGGGTCTGCTCGGTGGCGCTGCCGGTGACCTTGGCCCACAGCTCTATGGCATAGCTGTCGCCGGGGCTGGTGTTGCACTGGGCGATGCTGGCCTCAACGCCCTTGCCATCGTCTAACACGAGCGACTGGTTGTAGTTGTTGATCCACCACCAGTTGTCTACTTGGAAATCGTGGGTGTGGCGCATGTCGGCAGCCACGGCGCCGTTGCCTTCATGCATGGGCCAGTAGTTGGTAAGCCCACGGACGTAGCCGTCCTTCTCCTGATAGCGTGTGGCGGCGGCCTCTGCCACGTCGCGATAGATGTTGAAGAGGCTCAGGTCATGGATGTAGCCGCTGAGGTCGCCCAGATAGAGGTAGTTGTCGTCGGAGTAGCTGACGGCCTGTGCGTCGGCGTAGGGCACGAGCTGATTATTGAACAGGGAGAACGAGCTGGCGTCGGCCTGTGCGAGGCCCGTGAGGGTGTTGTCCTCGGCTTTGTAGCTGAGGGCGACGTAGGTCCAGATATTGTTGCTGATGCGTTTCTCGCTGACCAGTTTGCTGCCGGCGATGGTGACGACGATGTGCCGCTCGTCGTCGACATCGAGCGAGAAGGTGTTCTGCCCCTTGCCCAGCCGCAGGATGCTGCCGCCTCCTCCGCCTTGCAGGTAGAGCCAGAAGTCGATGGAGAAGTCGCCGCTGAGGAAGATGGGGTTGGCTGTGCGCTGGTCGCCATTGTTAGACCTGATGTGCTTGGCCACCTCGTGGGTGAGGGGCTGCTGGTTGAGGCGTGCGGTGACGATGATGTTCTTGTCGCTGACGTAGCCCGGCACGATATCTTCGTTGAACTCCACGCTCAGGTCGTCGCCATAGGTGAGGATGCCGTTGGCGGGTGTGGGGGTGGTGATGTAGAGCATAGCCATGTTGCCGTCACCGGGCTGGTAAGAGTTGCTGAAATAGGGA
>CAJOLI010000132.1 GCA_905235285.1 uncultured Bacteroidaceae bacterium | reverse complement strand
AACTCTTAACTCTTAACTATTAACTATTAACTCTTAACTATCAACTATCAACTATTAACTATGAATTCTCTTTTCTCTAAAATTGGTCGGCCTTCGGCCTCAAAATCATTAAAAAATCTATCTCAAAAATCTCTCAGCTAAGTTTGAATGATTTTTCAAGCCTCTCCTAACAGCCTCTCCTAAGGGAAGGACTTCTGCAGCGGTACTCCCCTTCCCTTCAGGGGAGGGGTTCTCGAAGTGTCGAGCGTCCCTTTGGGCCGAGCGGGGGGAGAGGCTTCTCTTTTTCATATTTCAAAGTTCGGAAAGGCTATGGGCGCAAAGCCTTTTTGTATGCTGAGCGCCGAGAGGGGTACTATAGCACTCCATGCGGCCATGTCCTTGAGGCTGATAGCGGAGGGCTTGCCGTTGAGCAGAGCATCGACGAGGTGGCGGTTCATGTCCGCCGTCATAACGTCGTGCGAGGCTTTGCCCGCATCATTGATGGTTATGCGCCCCCTGGTTCCTATGAATGTCAGCTGCCGCTCATAGGGCTGGCTCGTCATCACGTCGTGGCGCAGCACTATTGTGCGGCCCCTACGCGTCCGAATGATTGTAGTCGTATGGTCGCCAGAGACGAAGTCGGGGGCCTCGCGCCTGAGCGCCCGTTCGTAGACCTGCCGTCCGACAAATGGGGCGCTGTCCATACACACCAGCGTTTCCAATTCGTCGCTGACGCCAATGCCGAGAGCCTTGCAAATAGGCCCTATCTCGTGAGTGGGATAGAGGTCGCCGCGTTGTCGCCTGTTTATCTCCAGTCGCCAAGGTGTCCAGCGGTCTGCCAGCTCATGGTAGTACGAGCCCTCGGCATGAACCACTTCGCCGATTTCGCCGTTGCGGATTCTCTCTGTAGCGTCCAGCAGCTGCTCGTCGAAACAGCAGTTCTCGAGCATGAAACAATGGCGGCCACTCGCCCGCGACGCTGCCACCAGCTCACGGATATCATCCAGTGTCAACGCCGCCGGCACCTCCACGGCCACGTGCTTGCCTCCACGCAAAGCGGCCAACGCAATGGGGGCATGCGATTCCCAACCGGTGCAGACATATACCAAGTCCACGTCGGCACGCCGGCACAGCTCTGCGTAAGCATCGCTGCCAACCACGCACTCCGTAGAGGCTTCGGCATACTGACGTGCTGACTCGAGGTTAGCCGCCGAGCCGTCGCAGAGGGCTACCACGCGAACCGCGGGCATGGCACTCATCAGCCGCACGGCCGTGCGGCCCCGGTCGCCAAGTCCTATGAAAGCTACATTTAACCTGTTCTTCTCCACTGCTTTCTTCTGATTTACGCGGCAAAGATAATACTTATAATGAAAATGGGAAAAAGAAAAGGCAAAAAAACTTTTATCCGCGCACAGCCCTGTCGCCAATAATAGTTTAGAAGGAGTTGAATAATGTTTGAAACGTTTTACCGGACAGCAATAATCCTAATCAGGTTTATCGTTCTGTGGCATAACTTCCGTAGCCACAACGATGGCAGAGAGAGGTAGATGCGGGTTGAGAGGGGGACATGATAGGCAGTGCGGACGATGTCTGCTTTCAGCTGCAACGTGAAAGAGTGATTTCGCCAGCTGTTGCGTCTTTGGCAAAGAGCTACAGCACATAGGTTTGCCAGCCTGTCGGCAATGGTCTCATGGATGTATTCTTCGCGCTTGTCTCGGGGAATGCTTTGCTCACGGTAGTTCTGTATCTGGTAGGCATAGTCGGCGGTCCACGAGAAGCGGGCACTCGTGGTATCGTCTCCTTTATCGTAGACGTTATCAAAGACCACTGCCACGGGCTTTTCTGTGGAGAACACCAGTCTCAGCCAGAAGATATAGTCTTCACCCATGTAGAAGTCCTTCGGTTGGTCGAAAAGATATGGAGTCAGCACACTGCGTCTGTATAGTGTTCCCCATGGCACGCCTATTGTTCCGTCGCCACGTACTGACATATGGCGGAAGTCGTCCATGGGAATGATGCTGCGTGACTCTCCCCTCAGACTATAGCCATTGCCGAAGACGATATCCACATCGTCTGTAACGGCCTTTGCCAGCTTGCTGACGGCATCAACGGGTAGGCGGTCGTCGGCATCAACAAACGTAACCCATTCTGACGTGGCCAATTCAACGCCCCTCAGACGTGCTGCCTGACGGCCCCGGTTTGCTGTGTGAACAACCGTCACGCGGTCATCTTCTGCGGCAATCCGATCTGTCAGGCTGACGGTGCCATCGGTGCTGCCGTCGTCAACGATAATCAGCTCGACAGACGAATAATCCTGACTGAGCACGCTCCGGGCACATGCCGCTATTGTAGCCTCTCCCTGATATACAGGTACTATCACGCTTACTCTATTCATCTTATACTATTGATTTGTTCTTTCAGATATTGTTACACATACTGTCGAAAGAATAAACGTGAACGCCAACGACGTGACATAAAGGGAAATTGGAATAGGCAAACATTGCCAGCTGGTCTATGCTTGGACATTCCATATAATAAAAGACGAAACTGTTTACACCTATATTATCATGAGCATACAGATACCCCTCAGGCAATATGTATCTTCTTTTTGTAATAATGCTTTTGGCATAACATTCTCTTTACACTCCCCGCTCTGCCCAATCGCCGCGGTCGAGGTTGCGATAGCCGATGGCCTCGGCAATATGCATCGCCTCGACCTTCTCAGAGCCGGCAAGGTCAGCTATGGTGCGGGCGACCTTCAAGATGCGGCTGTAGGCACGGGCGGAGAGCTTCAGGCGCTCCATGGCGCTACGGAGCATTTCTGAGGAGGCCGCGTCGGGCTCGGCAAACTCGTGGAGCATCTTCTCAGTCATCTGGGCGTTGCAGTGGACGCGGAGGCCTCCGCTGCCTGCTGCCTGCGAGCTGAAGCGGGCCTCCTGAATCTGCCGTGCACGGATGACCCGCTCGCGGATGACGGCCGACGGCTCACCCGACTGTTGCTGCGACAGCTGTGCAAAAGGCACGGCCTGAATCTCACATTGAATGTCGATACGGTCGAGCAGCGGGCCGCTGATCTTGTTGAGGTATTTGCTTATCTGTCCGGGTGTACACTGGCATGGCTTTGTGGGATGAGTGTAATAACCGCAGGGGCAGGGGTTCATCGAGGCCACAAACATGACGTTGCATGGGTAGTCTATGCTGTATTTAGCACGCGCCACGGTAATCTTGCGGTCCTCCAGAGGCTGACGCAGCACCTCCAGTGCTGCTCGCGAGAATTCCGGGAGTTCGTCGAGGAAGAGAACACCGTTGTGCGCCAGGCTTATCTCGCCCGGCATCGGGTTGGCGCCGCCACCAACGAGTGCGACCTGCGACACGGTGTGGTGCGGTGCCTGGAATGGTCGCTCCGTAATCAGTCCTGTGCCTCCTTTGAGTTTCCCGGCAACGGAATGAATCTGCGTTGTCTCCAGGCTCTCGGCCAGCGACAGAGGCGGCAATATGCTGGGCAGGCGGCGCGCCATCATACTCTTGCCAGCGCCCGGAGGCCCCACCATGATCAGGTTGTGGCCACCGGCTGCAGCCACCTCCAGTGCCCGCTTTATGTTCTCTTGTCCGCGCACATCGGCAAAATCGAGTTCATAGTCGTTCTGGTGAGCAAAGAATTCGGCGCGTGTGTCTATGACTGTAGGCTCCAGCACACCCGGCATCTGGTTGAAGAACTCCATCACCTGATGAAGCGAATCGGCGCCATAGACCTTCAGCTTGTTGACAACAGCAGCCTCATGAACATTCTGCCGGGGCACGATAAGTCCCTCGTAGCCCAGCTCACGCGCCTTGATGGCTATGGGGAGTGCTCCGCGTATAGGCTGCAATGATCCGTCGAGGCTGAGCTCACCGAGCACCATGAAGCGTGCGGCCCGCTGCATGTCTAATGCAAGACCGTTAGCCAGCAGTATGCCGAGGGCTATGGGCAGGTCAAAACCTGTGCCTTCCTTACGAATATCACCAGGAGCCAGATTCACTACTATGTTCTGGGGTACCAACTTAAGGCCGCTGTTCTTCAGGGCTGAATCAATACGGCTGAAACTCTCTTTGACACTGTTGTCGGGCAGCCCAACTATGGTCATGCGCAGGCCGAACTGATCCTTGGAGGCCACGTCGGCGTTCACCTCAATGGTCACAGGAATGGCAGCAATCCCCGATACGGTGGCACTGTAAGTCTTTGCTAACATAATCCTTTCGTTTATATCATCAATGTGCAGCCCCTATCAACTCCTTAGCGCTCTCGATGCCATGCCGCTGCAGGTAGTTGGTGATGCCGTCGATTACCTTCATCGTCGTCGTGGGGTCAATGAAGTTGGCGGTGCCTATCTCTACGGCAGACGCTCCGGCGAGCATAAACTCTATGGCATCCGTGGCGTTCATGATGCCGCCGAGACCTACGACAGGGATTTTCACGGCCTCGAAGACCTGCCAGACCATGCGCAGAGCCACAGGCTTCACGGCCGGTCCCGAGAGGCCGCCGGTGCCTATGCTCAGCACGGGGCGGCGCCGCTCTGCATCGATGGCCATGCCCATAAGCGTATTGATGAGTGACACGGCGTCGGCGCCTTCAGCCTCCACGGCCCGCGCGATATCGGCTATGGATGTCACGTTGGGCGAGAGCTTTACTATCAGCGTCTTGGGGTAAGCTGCCCGGACGGCCTTCACCACGCTGGCGGCACCCGCAGTGGTCACGCCGAAGGCCATGCCTCCGTCGCGCACGTTGGGGCACGAGATATTCAGCTCTATGGCAGGCACATTGTCGAGTGCTGCTATGCGACGGGCACATTCGGCATAGTTCTCAGGACTATTGCCGCTGACGTTGACGATGACGTTTGTCCGCAGGTCCTTCAGCTGCGGATAAATCTCGCTGCAGAAGTAGTCGACGCCTTTGTTCTGCAGACCCACGCAGTTGAGCATACCCTGGGCGGTCTCGGCCATGCGGGGGTAGGCGTTGCCCTGACGGGGCTCCAGCGTAGTACCTTTGACGATGAATCCACCGAGGGCATTAAGGTCTACGAAATCGGCAAATTCCAAACCATAGCCGAAGGTGCCGGAGGCTGTCATTACCGGGTTCTTCAGCTGAAGCTGGCCTATGGAAATACTTAAATCATGATTCATAACTCATTTAAGGAGGCTTCTATTATTTGTCTTTCTTTACGAAAGAGTTCGTTTCCGCTATTTTACGATGATTAGTTGTTTGACGGGGATTTTTACGGAAGTCCCCTTAAATGCTTAGCTTATAGACAAAAAGGAGCACGCGACGGATGGGCAGGAGGCGTCGCCACAGACGTATACGGCGCTGCAGGCGGGCGTCGCTGGCCATAAGCGAATGGCCGTTGGGCCGCAGATATTCTACTACTACTCCACAGACGTCGGCCACGGAGCAATGCTCTACGCCGCGTATGTTGCCATCGCCCATCAGGGTGAGCTGCCGACCGTCGATGTCTATTATCCGATGGAGCACGAAGTGCCCGGGGGCCACCTCTGCCAACACGGCATCTCCTACGCTGAGCGCCGTCCAGGGCGCCAGCTTGACCTTGTCGCGCAGGTGCTCGAGGAAGGGGCGCATGGAATAGCCTTTGACGGAGATAATCACCGTCTCACCATTAGCCACGTACTCCCGCACTATGGGCAGGAACTTATCGTTGGGAAATTCCACGCTTGAGGCCACTTCGGAACGCGCTTCGGCATAGCGCCGATGCTTCGCCCTCCGCCAGGGCGTGGCCAGCCATCGGGCCACACGTATTACCCACTGCTTTAATGCCATGACTTAATGGTCGACTATCTTTTAACATGTATAGCCTCGAAACAGACTCGCGCAGCCTCCTCGTCGGGCCGACAGCCCAGCCAGAAGATAGGAGTGTCGACCAAGAGGGCTGAGATGGTGTCACAGATGCCCATGTAAACGCGACGGTCCCATTTCATAGAGCTCACTGCCGGCAGGAGCGTGGCAAAAGACTCTATCGTGGTTAAGCGGTGGATAGTGTTTTCGGGCTTCTGTTCGATACGTGTTATGGCTCCCACGGGTGCGCTGATATTACGGTAGCAGGGCGTCTTGCCACTCCAAGGCGAACCGAAGATGATGGTACGGCCGTCGACGATGCGGACGACAGGGTTATCATCGTTCATGAGGTCGCACCCGGGGATGTGCTGATACCAGAGGTGGGTATGCGTGCTCTTGCCTGTGCCGCTGGGCGCTGTGAAGAGGTAGCCGTAGCCGTCGTGGCGGATTACGGAGGCGTGGACGAGGAGCGTGGCAGCGGGCGC
>CAJOLI010000131.1 GCA_905235285.1 uncultured Bacteroidaceae bacterium | reverse complement strand
TGGTAAAAACAAAGGTAACAAAAAAGGTCGAGTTCCAAGCGAGGAACTCGACCTAAATTTGTATTGTGCTCAAAAAGTTTTAGCGGACAGCAATAATAACTTATCCAATGGCAACTCACGCCGGAGGACTGCAATGATCGCAAACCACTGGAAAGCAGAAAGGTCACGCAACCCCTCTTCGGAAAGCTCTTTGCCGACAAATGATATATCAGTCAGGATTGAAACTTTACAAGCAATCTCTTTGCAAGGCTCATTGCATACGACCTACCGCCAGAGAAACCGGGAACGAATATTGAAATCATTGACAAAAGAAAATTAATAGCATAGAGCTTATGTCTAATTCACGTTAAGAATGAGCTGTTTAACCTAAATCGGTCCGGCGCTTCCTTCAGATATTCAAATGTTTCCAGTACTGTAATGATACAAAAACTCCGGGCAGACACATAGTTCTGCCCGGAGTTGCCATAGTATCTTTTGGTATTTTTATTCCTGGCTCCAGTCTTCCTGCGTCTTGCGGACGTAGCTCTTGTAGCGGAGCTGAGCCATCTTCTGGGCTTCGGCGAAGAGCTCTTCGGCCTCGTTGGGATAGGCCTTCTTGACGCTGAGGTAACGAACCTCGCCGAGCAGGAAGTCGTGGAACTTGTCCCAATCGGGCTCCTTGGAGTCGAGCGAGAACGGGTTCTTGCCTTCTTCGATGAGGGCCGGGTTGAAGCGCCAGAGGTGCCAGTAGCCGCAGTCGACGGCCTTCTTCTCCTCGGCCTGGCTCTTGCCCATGCCGCCCTTGGCCTTCAGGCCGTGGTTGATACAGGGTGCGTAGGCGATGATGACGCTGGGTCCGTGCCAAGCCTCAGCCTCGCGGATGGCCTTGAGGCACTGGGCGTGGTCAGCGCCTATAGCTATCTGGGCGACGTAGACATATCCGTAGGTCGTGGCAATCATGCCGAGGTCTTTCTTGCGGATACGCTTGCCCTGGGCAGCGAACTGAGCGATGGCGCCGAGCGGCGTAGCCTTGGAGGCCTGACCGCCAGTGTTGGAGTACACCTCGGTGTCGAGCACCAGGATGTTGACGTCCTCGCCCGTAGCGATGACGTGGTCGAGGCCGCCGTAGCCGATATCGTAGCTGGCACCGTCGCCGCCGATAATCCACTGGCTGCGCTTGACGAGATAGTGGTCGAGGGTCTGAAGCTCCTTGTTGACGGGGCAACCAGCAGCTGCAGCAGCGCGGATGAGTTCACGCAGCTTGGGAGCAATCTCCTTCGTCTTGTCGGCATCCTCCTTGTTGGCAATCCACTCTGCTGCCAGTGCCTTGTATTCCTCTGAAGCCTGAGGTGCCTCGCAAGCCTCTGTGAGCAGCTTGGCCACGCGCTCCTTCATCTTCTTGTTACCGAGAGCCATACCGAGACCGAACTCGCAGAAGTCCTCGAACAGTGAGTTGTTGAAGCACGGTCCCTGACCTTTCTCGTTCTTGGTGTAAGGTGTCGAAGGGATAGACGCGGAGTAGATGCTGGAGCAACCTGTGGCGTTGGCGATGAGCTGGCGGTCGCCGTAGAGCTGGCTGATAAGCTTGACATAAGGCGTCTCGCCGCAGCCGGAGCATGCACCGCTGAACTCGAAGAGGGGCTGAGCGAACTGCGAGTTCTTGACGTTCGAGCGAATGTCGACGAGGTCTTGCTTGGAAGGTACCTTCACCAGCTTGTCCCAGTCGGCAGCCATCTTCTTCATGTCGGCAGCATCGGGGTTGAAGGGCACCATCTTCAGGGCCTTCAGCGACTCGGGCTCTACGCCGAGCTTAGCAGCCTGTGCGGTGCGGCCTGGGCAGATGTCGGCGCAGTTGCCGCAGCCGAGGCAGTCGAGCACGCTGGGCTCGATGACGAAGTGCATGCCCTTCATGGCAGCAGGAGCCTTCATCTCGCGAGTCTCCAGACCTTCGAACTGACCAAGTTCCTCGTCGGTGAGGACGAACGGACGGATGGCAGCGTGCGGGCAGATGTATGCACACTGGTTACACTCGATACAGTTTTCCTTGTTCCATACGGGCACGAAGGCCTCGACGCCGCGCTTCTCGTAAGCGGCAGTGCCGACTTCCCATGAGCCGTCGGCGGTGCCGAACTTGGCGAAGGCGCTGACGGGCAGGAGGTCGCCAGCCTGGGCGTTGATGGGGCGTACGAGCTCCTTGACGAAAGCGGGAGCGTTGTCCTCCTTCTCGACGTCGTCGGGCAGGTTGGCCCACTCGGGCTTAACGGTCAGCTGTACGTACTCGCCGCCGCGATCGATTGCTGCGTAGTTCTTATCGACAACGTCCTGACCTTTGGCACCGTAGCTCTTCAGGGCGGCAGCCTTCATCTTCTCTACGGCGAGCTCCACGGGGATGACGCCTGTGATGCGGAAGAAGGCGCTCTGCAGGATGGTGTTGGTGCGGTTGCCCAAGCCAATCTCCTGTGCAATCTTGGTGGCGTTAATGGTATATACGGTGATGTTGTTCTGTGCGAAGTAACGCTTCACCTTGTTAGGCATGAACTTCTCCAGCTCGTCGGCATCGAAGATGGTGTTCAGCAGGAACTGACCGTTCTTCTGCAGACCGCGTGTCACGTCGTACATGTGAAGGTAAGCCTGTACGTGGCAAGCCACGAAGTTAGGCGTGGTGACGAGGTAGGTAGAGCGGATGGGCGTGTCGCCGAAGCGGAGGTGCGAGCAGGTGAAGCCGCCCGACTTCTTGGAGTCGTAGCTGAAGTAAGCCTGGCAGTACTTGTCGGTGTTGTCGCCGATAATCTTCACGGAGTTCTTGTTTGCACCTACGGTACCATCAGCACCCAGACCATAGAACTTAGCCTGGAACATGCCTGCGCCGCCGAGGGCAATCTCCTCGACCTCAGGCAGGCTGGTGAACGTCACGTCGTCCACGATACCGATGGTGAAGTGGTTCTTGGGCTCGGGCATGGCGAGGTTGTTGAACACCGAGATAATCTGAGCCGGCGTGGTGTCGTGGCTGCCGAGACCATAGCGGCCGCCTACGATGAGCGGACGGTTCTCGCACTCGTAGAAGGCATCCTTCACGTCCATGTACAGAGGCTCGCCGTTGGCACCGGGTTCCTTCGTGCGGTCGAGCACAGCGATGCGCTTTACGGTCTTGGGAACAGCAGCCAGCAGGTGCTTGACAGAGAACGGACGATAGAGGTGTACGCTGATCATACCTACCTTCTGGCCCTGGCTGTTCAGGTAGTCGATAGCCTCGCGGGCAGCATCGGTGGCCGAACCCATGAGGATAATCATGCGGTCGGCATCCTCAGCGCCGTAGTAGCTGAAGAGGTGGTATTCGCGACCGGTAATCTTTGAGAGCTCACCGAGGTATTTCTCAACGACCTCGGGCACTGCATCGTAGTAGGGGTTGCAGGCCTCGCGGTGTGTGAAGAACGTCTCGGGGTTCTCGGCCGTGCCGCGGGTGATGGGGCGCTCAGGCGACATAGCACGGTCGCGGAAACGCTGGATGAACTCCTCCTTGACCAACGGACGGACGTCCTCGGGGTCGAGCAGCTCTATCTTATGGTACTCGTGAGAGGTGCGGAAACCGTCGAAGAAGTTTACGAAGGGCACGCAGGTCTCTAAGGATGCGAGGTGAGCGGCGGCGGTCATATCCATGACCTCCTGCACGGAGCCTTCGCAGAGCATGGCGAAGCCCGTCTGGCGGCATGCCATCACGTCCTGGTGGTCGCCGAAGATGCAGAGCGAGTGCGATGCGAGCGTACGGGCCGAGACGTCGAAGACGCAGGGGATGAGCTCACCGGCAATCTTGTACATGTTGGGGATCATCAGCAGCAGACCCTGCGATGCGGTGAAAGTAGTGGTGAGGGCACCTGCCTGCAGCGAGCCATGGACGGCACCGGCAGCACCGGCCTCCGACTGCATTTCCTGCACAGATACTGTCTGGCCCCACAGGTTCTTGCGGCCGCGGGCAGCCCATTCGTCAACGTGCTCTGCCATGGGCGAGCTCGGGGTGATGGGGTAGATAGC
>CAJOLI010000130.1 GCA_905235285.1 uncultured Bacteroidaceae bacterium | reverse complement strand
GTGTCCCACCTAGGTGGGACACCTCAAACTATTGGCTCCATAATCAAACGTAAGCAGGTGATTAGCTCTATGCAACTAATATGTTTTTGCCAAAGATTTCAATGTTCATTCCTGGTTCCCTTGGCAGTATAATATTTATTGCAGTTACTGAGCAGCGGGAGGTGCGGTTTCTGTGGTAGTGGTTTCCGAGGCTGTTGCTGCCGCATTTATGCTGTCGCGCTTGGCTACGGCGGCGAGCGAGTCGCGTCGAGCCTGCTCTTCGCGGCGGCGTGCGTTGTCGCGTGCGTTATAAGCTTCGCTGATGTAGAGGCCGTCCTCGTGGTTCAAGATATATTCGTCATAAGCCTCTTTTGTGCCCAGCTGGTCAGCCTTGCGCCAGTCGAGCGAGTCTATCTTGTGCAGAGCGACCTTGATGTAAGGCGATGTCGGGTGCGTGTCGATAAAGTTATGTAAGGCATTGACGTCGAGGTTGCGGCTCAGTTCAGCCCAAGTGGCGTCCTCCTGGTGGAGTCCCGCCAGTCGCTCTTTGACCTCGTCGATGTGCTTGCTGTTGGGGAAGCGGGCTATGAAGTCCTCGAAGCTGAGCGGATCGTTGCAGTTCTGCAGCAACTCGAAAGCCTTTTCCTCGCTGGCGCGCTTGTCCTGGTAGCTGTCCCAGTAGAGATATGCTCCTAAACCTATAATAATAATAGCAAGCAGTAGGAGGTACCAGGGAGTATCCTTCTTCTGCTGCTCGCCCTCGGCAGGAGAGTCTGTGGGCGTGCTGCTGGGGGCTGTGGTCTCCGTCGTGGCAGCCTTGGGCTCGGCTGCTGTCTGGCCTTGCAGCGTTTCCTCGTCGACGACGAAGTGGGCTTTGCAGTTAGGGCACTCGGTGGCGTCAAGACAGACATAGGTGTTGCACACGGGACAACGCTTCACGTTGTTCTCGATGCGCACGCCGCAGTGGGGGCAGGTCGGCGCTTTCGAACTTACGGGTTGCTTGCATTCCGGGCAGGTAATCATGCTCATGGTGAAATAAACGTTTTTTGGGGTTAACAGTATCTTTTTTTGTCTAACGGTACCACAAAGGTAATGGCTTTTGCAGAAATACGTAAAAAAATCATCAAAAAATTTTGTGTAAAGACAAAAAAACTCTACCTTTGCAGCGCAAAAACGAAAAACGGGGCATTAGCTCATCTGGCTAGAGCGTTTGACTGGCAGTCAAGAGGTGGCGAGTTCGAGTCTCGCATGCTCCACTCTAAAGAAAAGGTTGTTAAGAATTCAAAATCCGGCTCGCTGTCTCTCAGTGAGCTTTTTTTAACTTCTTTTCCGCTGTCGAGTTTAATAATCATTTTATATAAGTTAATTTACTGTATCTATGGGCAACAAGCGCGATCATATCTTAGAGTCCATCCTCGACATCAATTCAAACAATATCTGGAACATCTCTCCCGGAGAGATTGTGGAGCTCTGGACGGAGGGGATGGCCGAAGAGAGTTTCCCCCCGTATGAAGAGAAACTGCTGAACATCATCCGTCTGGCGTTTGAGGTAGTCCATTTCGACAATGGCGACGAGCGCGAGTCGGCCAAATACGAGACCGACGAGTGGTCAACCTTCCCTCGCAGCGACATAAAGAAAGGCGTCGTGGCTATTCGCAAGCGCAATATCTCAAAGCTTACCGATCTCAGCTACGAGAATATCCGTCACATCACCGTGGCCACGCTGCTTGAGCTCATAAGCCGCAACTTCGGTGGAGGGTGGGAGAGTATCCCCCTCTCCATTCGCGACATCATCGAGAGCTCCTTTGAGGTGACCACTACGACGCTCCCCGCCTCGCGTCTGCACATGGAAGGCGGTACCCTCGAGCGCAAGCTGGCAGACGGTTTCGAGGTCCTTGAGGTAGAGAAAGGGACTTGGATTGAAGCTATCTTCGCCAAGAAGAAGGCTCCGATGACCAAGCTGCGCATGCTCATGGAACCCGAGTATGACGAGGAAGGCAACCGTATACGTAACGAGGATGACGAAGACGTCGACGAGCGCGACGACGACGTCGATGATGACGATGTTGACGAGGAGCCTCAGCCCAACGAAGACGATGATACGTTCTACTCGAGCTATGCTCCCGAGGCCGATGTCAAGGTCGATGATGACGATGACTCCGCCGGCCTCTCCGTCTTAGAGTAATGAGACCGCGCTCATGCTCCTTACCGTAGTCCTCATAACGGCTTATTTCATGCTGCTGGCCGCCGTGGCGCGCTTCACCGCACGGCAGTCCGACAACGACACATTCTATAGCGGAAGGCGACGCTCACCCTGGTGGGCTGTCGCCTTCGGCATGTTAGGAGCTTCGCTCAGCGGCGTCACCTTCGTCAGCGTGCCTGGCATGGTGATGGCTTCGGATATGACCTATATGCAGATGTGCCTCGGCTTCATACCTGGTTACGCCCTTGTGGCCTTCGTCCTTTTGCCCGTCTACTATGGTCTTGGCCTCACGTCAATCTACACCTACCTCGACCGCCGCTTCGGCCTCACCGCCTATCGCACCGGTTCGGCCTTCTTCCTTCTCTCCAAATTGCTGGGGGCTTCAGTGCGTCTTTATCTTGTTTGCCTCATCCTGCAGCGTCTTGTCTTCGATACCATCGGCCTTCCATTCTGGCTCACCGCAGTAGTGATTCTTCTGCTCATCTGGCTTTACACCCATCGCGGCGGCATAGGCACCATCGTCTGGACCGACTGCCTGCAGACCTTTGTCCTGCTCATAGCCCTCGTGCTGATAATCGGGGCTTTGTTTCAGGCACAAGGGTGGGGGATAGGCGATGCTTACAGAGCTGTGCGCGGGAGCTCCATGAGCCGTATTTTTGAGTTCGGCGACTGGATGAGCCGTCAATATTTTTGGAAACAGTTCCTCAGCGGCGCCTTCATTGTCGTCGTCATGACCGGCCTCGATCAAGATATGATGCAGAAGAATCTCACCTGCCGCACCCTCCATGAGTCGCAGAAGAACATGATCGTCAACGGTCTCCTCTACGTTCCCGTCAACCTTTTGTTCCTCAGTATGGGCGTAATGATGTATCTCTTTGCTGCTCATCACGCCATCGACCTCCCGTCGTCGGGCGACGAGGTGCTGCCCCTGCTCTGCGGCGGAGGCTATCTGGGGCAGGGCGCCCTCGCATTCTTCACCCTCGGCATCGTGGCCGCAGCCCTCTCCAGTGCCGACAGCGCCCTCACAGCACTGACGACCGCTACCTGTGTCGACCTCTTCAACCGCCCCGCTGACGAGCGACTGCGCCGTCGCGTCCACGTCGGCATGGCCGTTCTTCTTCTCTTCATCATCCTGCTCTTCCGCGCCCTCAACAATACCAGCGTCATCGATGCTGTTTACATCATAGCGTCATACACTTATGGCCCGCTGCTCGGACTCTTCGCCTTCGGCCTCTTTGTTCCCGAACGCTGCAAGCCCGCTCCACGTGCCATACCTTTCATCTGCATCGCAGCGCCCATCATCTGTTACCTCCTCTCCACCTTTGCCGCCACACATTTCGGCTACCACTTCAGCTACGAACTTCTCCTCCTAAACGGCGCCCTCACTGCCTTAGGCTTATGGGTGATGAGAGTAGATAGTTTTTAAAAAGCCCTGCAGATTGCATTCCACAGGACAAATAAAGCTGTCTTAGACCAAAATCTTATAGGGGATAGAATAGGGGATTCTTAATTGTTCTACAGTCTTTCTCCCCAATCTTTGAAGGCAAGTTTGTAGAACAGCAATTAAATAATGCTATCTTTGTTTTGAAAAAATGATACATATATGTAAACACTTATAATGAAGTCGTTTCTGACTGTATTTGCTATATATTTGCACCAACTGCTATATTGTTGTGTAAATTTTGCCATGTTGTGTTATTTTTTGTAAAAAATTGAAATGTTTATATCCCTTGTTATTATATTTACGCCCGAGACTAAAAAACAATAATCTTTTCACCATTACAATAAACTATTTTTTTTTACAATGAAGAAACTATTGATACTTACCCTGCTGATAGCGGCGCAAGGAGTTTGGGCACAGACCAACTTCGGCAATTTGCCGAAGTCGGTGAATGCCAGCGACGCGACCATCACGAAGATGGGACACCTGACCATGACCATGGGAAAGGAAGTGGTGGTGGACTCGCTAACACAACAAACGGACACG
>CAJOLI010000129.1 GCA_905235285.1 uncultured Bacteroidaceae bacterium | reverse complement strand
TTGGTGCGCTATTTGTTTTGAGCAGATTTTCGTTATCTGTAAGTGAGCAATGCGGGCATTGTGACCGCGCAGATGGCGGAAAGATGCCAAAAGAAATAGCGCAACAACGTGGATAAAAGCATAAGAAGCATAGCTTAAAAGCCATCTTTGGTCTAATGACCGATTTGGGTTAAAGGCTTAAAAGGAAAAAGTTAAACATACAAAAGTCATATGAAAATATCGTATAAATGGCTATGCGAGTACGTTGATACGGACTTGACGGCTTCTGAAATAGCGTCAGCGTTGACCTCTATAGGTTTAGAGGTCGACGGAGTAGAGGAAGTGGAGTCGATTCGTGGTGGTCTCGCAGGTCTCGTCGTCGGTGAAGTCGTTAGTTGCGACGTTCACCCCAACAGCGACCATCTGCATGTCTGCATGGTAGACCTTGGAGGTGGCTTGTCAGAGCAGATTGTGTGCGGAGCTCCTAATGTCCGTTCGGGCCAGAAAGTTATAGTCGCTACAGTTGGCACGAAGCTCTATGATGGCGACAAGGAGTTCGTCATCAAAAAATCGAAACTGCGCGGCGTAGAGAGCAACGGCATGATATGTGCAGAGGATGAGATAGGCATCGGCACCAGTCACGACGGTATCATCGTGCTGCCTGCAGATGTCGTCGTAGGTACGCCTGCCGCAGAGTACTACGGTGTCGAGAGCGACTATGTGATAGATGTTGATATTACAGCGAATCGCGCTGACGCCTGCTCCCACTATGGTGTGGCCCGCGACCTCTATGCCTGGCTTGTTCAGAATGGCTATCAGACGGCGCTCCACCGTCCTTCGGTGGACAATTTCCGGGTTGATAACCACGACCTTCAGATTCCCATCCGCGTAGAGAACGCCGAGGCTTGCCCGCGCTACGCCGCCGTCACCGTTACGGATTGCGAGGTCAAGGAGAGTCCGAAATGGCTGCGCGACCATTTGACCGCCATCGGCCTGCGTCCGATCAACAACATTGTGGATATTACCAACTACATCATGATGGCTTTTGGCCAACCGCTCCACTGCTTCGATGCGGACATGATTACCGGCGGCGAGGTGATAGTGAAGACGATGCCGGAAGGCACACCGTTTCAGACACTCGACGGCGTAGACCGTAAGCTCAGTGAACGCGACCTGATGATTTGCAATACCGAGGAGCCCATGTGCATCGGAGGTGTATATGGCGGAAAGGGAAGTGGAACGTATGCTACGACGAAGAATGTGCTACTCGAGAGCGCTTACTTCAACCCCACGTGGATACGCAAGAGCTCACGCCGCCACGGCCTGCAGACTGATGCTTCGTTCCGTTTTGAGCGCGGTATCGACCCTAACGGTCAGATTTATGCCCTGAAGCTTGCTGCCCTGATGTGTCAGGAACTGGCTGGTGGCAAGATCTCGATGGAGATAGCCGACGTCTATCCTGAACCCTTGAAGGACTTTCCTGTAGACCTCAAGTACAGTTATGTCGACGGACTCATTGGTCAGCATATACGCGTTGAGACGGTCAAGAGCATTGTGACGTCTTTGGAGATGCGCATTGAAGCAGAGACGGCTGAGGGCTTAAAGCTTACCGTGCCCGCTTATCGCGTCGATGTGCAGCGCCCGTGTGACGTCGTTGAGGATATACTCCGAATCTATGGCTACAACAATATCGAGATTCCTTCGAGCATCAACAGCGCTCTCTCTGTGAAAGGCGATGCTGATAAGAGCTACAAGCTTCAAAACCTTGTAGGCGAGCAGCTTGTAGGTGCCGGCTTCAATGAAATCTTGAACAACTCACTGACCAAAGCAGCCTATTACGACGGCCTTCAGAGCTATAAGGCCGAGAACTGCGTGCGCCTGCTGAATCCGTTGTCGCAAGACCTTAGTGTGCTGCGTCAGACGCTCCTTTTCGGAGGCTTGGAGAGCATCAACCGCAACGTCAATCGTCGTCGGTCAGACCTGCAGTTCTTCGAGTTTGGCAACTGCTATTACTTCCATGCAGAGAAGAAGTGCGCTGACATCATACCCGGCGTAAGTTCCAGCCGCGACCCGGAGGTCATAAAGCATGTGCTTGATGCATATTCTGAGGACTACCACCTCGGACTGTGGGTGACAGGAAAGCGCGTTAGCGGTTCGTGGGCACATCCCGACGAGGACCAGACATTCTATGGTCTGAAGGCTCATGTGCTGAACATTTTCCGTCGTGTAGGCGTTCCTTTTGGCACACTTGTGTTCAAGGAAGGCACGAACGAGATATTTTCTAAGAGCATCCTCATCGAGAATCGGGGCGGCAAGGTAATCGCACAGCTCGGCATTGTGGCTAAGCGCCTGCAGGCGGCCTTTGATATCCCTACTGATGTCTATTTCGCTGATATAGCCTGGCAACAAGTGATGCGACTCATCCGCAAGGAGAAGGTCACCTTCACAGACCTGCCTAAGTTCCCTGCCGTGAGCCGTGATCTTGCTCTGCTCGTCGACAAGAGCGTAGAGTTCTCTCAGATTGAAGCCATCGCTTATCAGAGCGAGCGCAAGTTGCTGAAGGATGTACGCCTCTTTGATGTCTACGAAGGCAAGAACCTGCCCTCCGGCAAGAAGTCGTATGCCGTCAACTTTATCCTTCAGGATGAGACAAAGACGCTGAACGACAAGGCCATTGACGCTATCATGCAGAAACTGATACAGAATCTCACGAAGCAGCTGCAGGCAGAACTTCGGTAAGCCCCCTCAAACATCGAAACATCTATTAACGAAATAAAGTAATAACGAAAAATATACAAAAACATGGGAAGAGCATTTGAATATCGTAAGGCCGCTAAGCTGAAGCGCTGGGGCCACATGGCAAAGACCTTCACGAAGTTGGGCAAGCAGATAGCCATTGCCGTAAAGGCTGGCGGTCCCGACCCCGACATGAATCCTACGTTGCGTGGTATCATTGCAACCTGCAAGCGCGAGAACATGCCAAAGGACAACATCGACCGTGCCATCAAGAACGCTATGGGCAAGGACCAGAGCGACTATAAGGGCATGACCTATGAGGGCTATGGTCCTCACGGAGTAGCCGTCTTCGTCGACACGCTGACAGACAACCCAACCCGTACGGTAGCCGATGTCCGCTCGGTCTTCAACAAGTTCGGCGGCAACCTTGGCACTATGGGCTCGTTGGCTTTCCTCTTCGACCACAAGTGCGTGTTCACGTTCAAGAAGAAGGAAGGCATAGATATGGACGAGCTGATTCTGGACCTCATTGACTATGGCGTAGAAGATGAGTTTGACGAGGATGAAGAGGAAGGCACGCTTACGATCTACGGCGACCCAAAGAGCTACGGAGCCATACAGAAGCATCTCGAGGAGAGCGGCTTCGAAGATGTGGGCGGCGAGTTCACATATATCCCTAACGACCTCAAGGATGTCACTCCCGAGCAGCGTGAGAGCATCGACAAGATGGTAGAACGTCTGGAGGAGTTTGACGATGTTCAGACAGTGTATACCAACATGAAACCTGAGGCTTAATGGGATTCATAGAAAACAACCTTATGCAGGATGAGAGCGTCACCTACGAAGCTCAGCTCCATCCTATCGTCTTCTGGGCTCCTATTGCCTTGTTCGTCTTGGGAATAGCGTGCCTGCTGCTGCCTTTCGAACAGGTTAAGAACGAATGGCTGACTCAGCATGTCTGGGGCGTGCGTGTAGGGCTGATGCTGTTCTTCTGGCTCGTTGCCGTCATTCGAGCTATTGAGGTCCATGGTGGCAAGCGCTATGTTGTGACCAATCGCAGGCTAATCTTCAAGCGGGGCATCGTGCGTCGCCACAGCCACGAACTGCTGCTGCGTAAGTGCGAAGGCGTACAGACGGAACAGACCATACTCGGCCGGTTGCTTGGCTATGGCTCGGTGAGCGTCACTACGGGTGAAGTAACGAATACCTACGACTACATCCGCAACCCTATGCGATTCAGCACGATGATCAATCAGAGCATTGATGCCCTCAGCCGTGATAAGGTTGAATAATTCTACTATTTATTTGGATATAAAGGAAAAAGGCGTGGAGCTGTTGAGCTCCACGTTTTTTCACTAAAAAAAACTCTAATCTCTAATCCCTAATCTCTAATCTTTTACTATCTTTGCACCGACTTCGATAGCCCACTGCGGGTTTGAGGGTCAAAATCTTAACGGTTTACGATTAGATGTTGAGTGATATAGAGCAAATTAAAACGCAAATCTTGGAGATTCATGGTCAGCGGGTAATGTTAGACTGTGATTTAGCCAAGCTTTATGGAGTTGAGACATCTCAACTAAAACGTGCTGTAAAGCGTAATATTGAGCGTTTTGAAGGAGAGGACTTTATGTTTGAACTCTCCCACGATGAGCTCTTGAGATGCCAAATTGGCACCTCAAGTTGGGGCGGTAGCCGATATGGTGCTTTTGCTTTTACCGAACTGGGTGTGGCCATGCTCAGCAGTGTTTTGCGTTCGCCATTAGCCATCGCGATAAATCGAAACATCATGCGTGCTTTTGTTGAATTTAGGCGTGTAGTCAACATCGCAAGAGCAGACAATGCTATTTCAAAAGATGATTTGAACGCGCTACGGCAGGAGATCAATGAATATATTGATGATATTCTCCGTGATCAGAATGACATCAACGAATTGATAGAAGCTCATTTAGCAGTTCTAGACCAAACTCTTGCTGAATTGCAAAGCACCTCCCGCCCGCCCCGCCGCCCCGTCCTCGGCTTCCGACGGCCGGAGGACAACAAATAGACAGACAAATGCCCTGCAATCATTTTCTTTTACACGAATTGCCATTAATTATCACTAATACGAAATACATCGAATCATAATAGAAAAAATTCATTATAATGAAACATCTTCTTCAATCAACCATCTTGCTCGCTCTATTGTACATGGGCAATCCGATGACCCTCTCGGCCCAAACCGCAGAGCGGAATACATTATTTGTATTCTTGAATTCATCCAGCACTCCAAGAGCATTCTCCTTGGAGACGTTGGATAAGATTACGTTTACCAGTCACAGCATGAAGATGCATGAAGCGCAGAAAGTGACTGAGCTGGAGTTCTCAACATTCAGCTTTATGTCATTGGATGCAAACATCACTCCAACAACGGACATCCGCAGCTTGTCCTTTGACGATGATGCCAACATTCAGTATTATCTGACAGGCAGTTCTATTGTCGTGGAAAGTGATTCTATGCTTGAAGGCATCAATATCTACGATTTGCAAGGAAGGTTAGTTGCATCTGATAAGCAAGAGTCGAAGACTTACAGCCTTTCTCTGGCTCGCGTACCACATGGCGTTTTCGTAGTCCAAGTGTTTTATAATGGAAAGGTGTTGTCCAAGAAAATGGTAAAGTAAAAATTAGTGACTTATGAAAAAGATATTCTTTATTCTTTCTCTACTGACTTTCTCTGCTGTCCTTTATGCTCAAAAATATCTCGAGGTATACCACGGTAAAGATGTTATTGGCAGCATGGTCTCAACAGATATTGACAGCGTACGCATTACGGGCACTAATGCCAACGACCGTCAGATAAACTTCTTCACGGCTGGCGTTAAGAAAAGCTTTGTCGTAAGCACCGTAGATAGTATCATCGTGGTCCGTTCAACCGATGAACCTCTGGTGTATCTTGGCATCTTAGGCTTCAACCAAGAGCTGTACACCATGCCGATAGATATTCTTGCCAGCAGCACAAGTAGTCGTTATAGTTCTTTTGTCAGCAATCTGATGCGCAAAGATGGCACTTTGCTTTATTATGGTGTAGACAATGCCTTGAACTATCTTACTCAGTACAATTTTACTACACCTTTGAGCAGTGTCAACCTCATAACCTTCACCGACGGCCTTGATCAAGGCTCACTGATGATGAACAGTGCGTATATGACTGATGCCGCATATCTCGGAGCCCTGAATCGGCGCATTACTTCGAGCCGGGTGAAAGGCCTTCCTATTACAGCTTATTCACTTGGCCTTCGGGGAAATGATGTGAGCGACTACACTCAATTCCAGACCAACCTACGCCAGCTGGCCAGCTCTGAAGATAAAGCAATAGAAGTCACGAGCATGTCGGATGTACAAAAGCGACTTCAGGAAATTGCCGACCAAATTATCAGCATCAGCAACCGTCAGACCATCAGCGTAAAGATTCCAGGTGTCAGCAATGGCACACGCATCCGCTTTACATTTGATGGCAATTCACCTGAATATAGCACACTCTATATCGAAGGTACGTTTAATCTTGCAGACCGTTCTCTGCGTAATGTCACTTACCATGGAATGCGAGCAATGAGCGGTTCAACCATTCAGGGAAGTCAAGAGGGCATTTTCGTTACTTATACTTTTACCGGCTTGCAACGCACGGATGGCAACGGACTCATACCGACAGGCTATATCCGTCAGTACAACAAAGCCGCCACGTCAGACACTTGGCAAAGAAATTCGGAATTCACCCCTGATAACAACACACAGACAACCATAACACACTCTGGAGCGGCCATAATGCTCGTTCTCGACTGTTCAAGCTCACTCGGCTCCCAATTCAGTAATATGCAGAGCTATGCACGCGACTTCATCTCACGAGTAGCTAACAATGCAGCGCCATTTAATATTGAAGCTCCAACCAATGTCGTTGGGGAAATGGCTTTAAATGGTTCAGACATTGTCATTAATGTAAGTTGGGATGCAATGAAAAATGCAGAATACTACAAAGTTTATCGTAGCAACAACTCGAATGGGAATTATACATTAATGGCAGATAGCCTGACGACAACGTCATGGACTGATAATGCTCCGACAACAGGCTACAATTATTACCGCATTTATGCGATGGGCCACGGACTTACGAGTAACAGTACTACATCAAAAGGTGTGGATGTCAATATTGCTGCTCCTCAGAATGTTACGGCTTCACTTAATGCAGACGGAAAGACGATTAGTGTTGCGTGGGATGCAGTGAAATATGCAGAGAGCTATATCGT
>CAJOLI010000128.1 GCA_905235285.1 uncultured Bacteroidaceae bacterium | reverse complement strand
ATAGCAAACCTCCTATCAGCACTACGGCTGCCGAGACTATCCATGCCAGTGTCGTGGTGTAGACGGCGGCGAAGAGAGCCCATCGCCACGAGGCCGTCTCGTTCTTGATGGCTACGATTGTTGCTAAACATGGGAAGTAGAGGAGGATGAAGAGGAGGTAGGCATATGCCGTCAGTGGCGTTATGCCATCGGCCGCCATGGCTGTGTGCAGGCGCGTATATTTGTCGGTGTCGCCGCTGTCGGTGTTGTTGCCAGACCAGTCGTCGCCCGAGTAGAGGACACCCATCGTCGATGCTACGATTTCCTTGGCTCCTATGCCTGCTATGAGGCTGACGTCGAGCTTCCAGTTGAAGCCTTGGGGCGCAAAGAGTGGCTCGATGGCTTTGCCTGCGCGGCCGAGGAAGGACTGCGACAAGAGTCGTCCGCCCTGCTCCATCTCTGTGGGTAGTGTGGAATGGTCCTGACCATCGGGCGCTGACGTCATCTCCTCCGGCGTCCCCTCTCCACCTTGATGGTGAGCGGTGAGGGGTGCTGCAGGCCTGGGCCAATAGCTGAGGGCCCATACGATGATGCTGGCCACGAGGATGATGCCGCCCATCTTCTTGAGGTATTCCTTGCCCTTCTCCCACGTGTGGCGCCCTATGGCCTTAGCCGTGGGCCAGCGGTAGGGCGGCAGTTCCATGACGAAGGGTGTATCCTCGCCCTTGATGACGAAGGCTGAGAACAGGCGCGAGACGACGGCCGCCACGAGAATGCCTATGGCGTAGAGCGACACGAGGACCGTGGAGCGCCACTGCGGGGCGAAAAACGTGCCCACAATCATTATATATATAGGCAGGCGGGCGGAGCACGACATGAAGGGCAGTATCAACATCGTGAGCAGTCGCGAACGGCGGCTCTCAATGGTGCGTGTGGCCATGACGGCGGGCACGTTGCATCCGAAGCCCATGACCAGCGGTATGAACGACTTGCCGTGGAGGCCTATCCGGTGCATCAGCTTGTCCATGATGAAGGCGGCGCGCGCCATATAGCCCGAGTCTTCCATAAACGATATGAAGCAGTAGAGGATGAGAATCTGCGGCAGGAACACTATCACTGAGCCTACGCCGCCTATGATGCCGTCGACGAGCATCGAGCGCAAGGGACCCTCGCTCATAGTGCTGCCTGTCCATTCGCCTATCCATGCCACGGCGGCCTCTATCCAGTCCATGGGGTACTGCCCGAGCGTGAACGTCGTCTGGAACATTATGTAGAGGATGAGGAAGAAGATGGGGAAGCCCAGGTAGCGGTTCGAGAGCAAGTTGTCGATGCGGTGGGTGGTGCGGTAGGTGTCCTCTTTGGTGCCGGTGTTGAAGCCCGCCTCGGTCAGTGCGCCGCGGATGAAGCCGTACTTGGCATCCATGATGGCCGTCTCGGCATCGACGCCCGTCTCCTCCAGCACGCGGGCCGCGGCGCGGTCGCGGGCGGCCAGCAGTCGTCGCTCGTCCTCGGGGCGGTGTTCGTCGCGAATGTGTGTGCTTACGTAGTTGGTCACATCCTCGTCCTCCAGCAGCTTCAGGGCCAGGTAGCGCGTAGAGTAGCGTGTGGCGATGTGTTCATCGGCCTTGAGGTATTTCTGTATGTGGGTGATGCCGTCCTCTATCTCATGGCCGTAGTTGATGTGGAGGTGCCGGGCTACGGCATTCTCGCCCTCATAGACCTCGACCACGGTGCGTAGCAGCTCGTCCACGCCGGCGCCGCTCTTGAAGGAGGTTGGCACAATGGGCACTCCCAGTAGCGTCTGCAGCGTCTGCAGGTCGGCCTGGTCGCCGCGCCGCTCGAACTCGTCGTACATATTCAAGGCACACACCATGCGCACGTTAAGGTCCATGAGCTGGGTTGTCAGGTAGAGGTTGCGCTCGAGGTTTGAGGCATCGACAACGTTGATGACCACGTCGGGCTGCGCGTTGGTGAGGTGGTGTCGCACGTACATCTCCTCGGGTGAGTAGCACGAGAGGGAGTAGGTGCCGGGCAGGTCGGTGAGGTTGAGGCGGTAGTCGCTGTAGCGTGCCGTGGCCACGGTGGCATCGACGGTGACGCCGGAGTAGTTGCCCACGTGGGCATGTGCGCCGCTGGCGTAGTTGAAGAGCGATGTCTTGCCGCAGTTAGGGTTGCCCACCAATGCTACGTTGAGTTCTTTGTGGCGGCGCTCGGCGGCGCGGTGGAGCAGCTCGTCGCCCTCGTGCTCCAGCGTCAGGGGCTCGCGCTCGGCAGAACTCTCCCTGTCCCTGTTCTGGACCTCAGCCTGGGCCTCCGCTTCGCTGAGCACCTCTATCAGGGCTGCTTCGTCGTGACGCAGGCTTACCTCATAGCCCATGAGGCGGTATTTGACGGGGTCTTGAAGGGGCGCGTTGAGCAGTGCCTCTATGGTCTTACCTTTGATGAAGCCCATCTCCACGATGCGCTTGCGGAAGCCTCCGTGGCCGCTCACTTTAACTATCACGGCGCTGTGGCCTGTTTGCAGTTCCGACAGTTTCATTCGTCTCGATTCGTTTTTCTCATTTCTGTGGGCAAAGGTACTCTTTTTCTCGCATAAAGTCAAACCTACACTGCATAAAGTCAAAAAAAATACCTACTTGACGCTCAAAAATAATCATAAGTGGGTAATGCAAGTGTCAAAGCGCTAATCATCAATAGACGTTTAACAAATAAAGGCCATAATCTTCTAATAATCATGGATAATCCATGAACATTCGTGCTTTTTGTTTCTAATCATCACGAATAGATTCGGCAACTATAAATAACAGGCCAAGCTTTTTGGAGTAAGACAAGTTGTTTTACCTCGAAACACTTAAGACTTTCACCAGAAGCCCTTAAGAATTTTGCCCGAAACTCTTAAGACTTCCCTGCGGAGGGGTTAAGGGTAAACATCGAAGACGTTAAGGAAAATGATAATTGCTATTTGGCTTGGGGGCAGACGCCTCAAAAGCATTTGTTCCTTGACTGTGGGAAAACAAATATCCTCGGAATTATTTATTTTGTGAGTTTTATTTTGCCTGATGGATGGAAAGTGCTACCTTTGCAAACGTTTATAAAATATTGCTTTGAAATGGGGGAAAATAGATTTCTTACAGTCGCAGTCTGCGTGCTGCTTATGCTTGTGACGACACATACTGTTTCGGCTCAGGGTAAGCGTATTAGTCGTATGGAATATGACGGTGAGTATGTGGAACTGAACTACGATGATCAGGATCGCGTAGTGAGCGCTTACGATAGTCAGTTCGGTATGCAATATTTCACGTATGAAGAGGACTACGCTTACACGGAAGGGTTGTCGACCGACGTTTTCACCTTCTCTGATGACGGCCGGTTGTTGAGCCTTGAAGATGATGGAGTTAAGTTGTTCGCGTTTTCGTGGGCTGGCGATGCTATCACTCATTTTCAAGAGCTTGACGAGGATGGGCTCTATACAGATTGTGTGTTGACTTATTACGATAAAGAATGTAATGTGCCTGCACTATCGCATGCCTTGAGCATAACGGCGGCTGTTTTCGCCGAACCGGAGGAGCTGGGCCTGATTTATAGTTGCTATGCTGTGAAGGATTATCTTGGCACACCCGTACGTAAGCTTGTTAAGACGGCACATATGGTTGAGGGCGTTAACGACGAGGATGAGCGCACAGTCTATGATGTGACATACGAATATGAGTTTGACGCCGAGGGTTATGTCACGGAAGTGAAAATGCATATTGAAGAGGAGGATTGGAATGGCGGTAGCTCAAGGACGTATGTCATGGATGAGCCTATACGAATTTATTGGGAACCTACGACGGGCATAAAAGGCCTCGGCGAAAAGCAGAAGACGGACGCTTCGGTTTATACCCCTAGCGGACAGAAACTGATACAGAAATCTGCTGACGCTCTGAAGCCCGGAGCCTATATCGTAGGCGGCCGTAAAATGATTGTGCGATAACTATAAAACAAACGATAACCACAAATAACTATGGCAAATAACAACGATCAACAGAAACAGGGGCAAGTGCAAGTGAACATGACCCCCGAGGTGGAGAAAGGAGTTTACTCGAACCTCGCCATCATGGGCTTTACGCCTACAGAGTTTATCATGGATTTCGTGTTCCATCACCCCGGTATGCCCAGGGCTAATGTGCAGAGTCGCGTCATCATGACACCCGTGCAGGCAAAACGCCTGATGCGCCTCTTGGAGCAGAATGTCATGAACTACGAGAAAAACAACGGTATGATTGCCTTGCCCGAGGATAACCAGCCCAAGGGACCCATTTCGCCCTTTAAGGTTAATTAGCAGTCATCGCTAATCTATTATCAGTGGGGAAGAAAAAATTAGGACTCAATGAAAAAGAATTTAGAGACACTGTGCATCCACGGCGGCTGGCGTCCCAAGAAGGGTGAACCGCAGCAACTGCCTATCATACAGAGCACTACTTTCCGTTACGAGACTAGCGAGCAGATGGCCCGCCTCTTCGACCTCGAAGACGAAGGCTATTTCTACACACGCCTACAGAATCCTACCAATGATGCCGTAGCTGCCAAGATCAACGCCTTGGAGGGAGGGGTAGGCTGCGTGCTGACTTCGTCGGGCCAGGCTGCCTCATTCTATGCGGTGTTCAATATCTGCCAGGCCGGCGACCATTTCGTCACCTCAAATAATATATATGGCGGCACGTTTAACCTCTTCGGCGTGACGATGAAGAAACTCGGTATAGATTGTTCCTTCGTCGACCCCGACTGGGACGATGACCGCATCCGTGCGGCTTTCCGCCCCAACACGAAATGTTTCTTCGGCGAGACAATCTCGAACCCCGGCGGCAATGTGTTTGACATAGAGCGCTTCGCACGGCTCGCGCACGAGGCTGGTGTGCCCCTGATTGTTGACAACACCTTTGCCACACCCATCAACTGTCGACCTTTCGAGTGGGGAGCCGACATCGTTACGCACTCTACGACAAAATACATGGACGGTCATGCCGCACAGGTGGGCGGCGCCGTGGTCGACAGCGGTAACTTCGACTGGGAGGCACATGCAGGGAAGTTCCCCGGTCTGACCACCCCCGACGAGAGCTACCACGGACTCACATACACCAAAGCCTTCGGTAAGAAGGCCTACGTGACGAAACTCGTCTCGCAGCTTATGCGCGACCTAGGCAGCATCCCGGCGCCCCAGAACTCCTTCCTGCTCAACCTGGGTCTGGAGACCCTGCACCTACGTGTGCCCCGCCATTGCCAGAATGCGCAGCGAGTGGCAGAGTGGTTGGAGCAGAACCCGCACGTGGCGTGGGTAAACTACTGCGGTCTCCCCTCAAACAAATACTATGCCCTGGCGCAGAAGTATCTGCCTGACGGCTCCTGCGGTGTCATCGCCTTCGGCTTGAAGGGCTCGCGAGAGGATGCCATACGTTTCATGGACAACCTCGACTTCGTGAGCATAGTCACTCACGTGGCAGACGCACGCACGTGTGTGTTGCATCCCGCCAGCCATACACACCGACAACTCTCTGACGACCAGTTGCGCGAAGCAGGCGTAGCGCCTGACTTGATTCGCCTGAGTGTGGGCCTCGAAAACGTAGATGATATCATTGCCGACCTCCGTCAGGCAATGGAGAAGAGTGCGACCTGAAAGCCCCAAGGCAGGACTTATATAGGTGCGTTCTATTAAAGCTGTTTTTTAAATTTATTCGAGTGTCAGTATGTAAGTTGAAGAGCAAAGCATAATTAATAGAACACACCTTTATAGGGTCATATGCACATTCGCGCGCGCGTACATTTTATT
>CAJOLI010000127.1 GCA_905235285.1 uncultured Bacteroidaceae bacterium | reverse complement strand
ATGGCGGAAAGATGCCAAAAGAAATAGGGCAACAACGTGGATAAAAGCATAAGAAGCATAGCTTAAAAGACATCTTTGGTCTAATGACCGATTTGGGTTAAGGAGTGTCAACGGCAATCCAACTTGGATTCATGTGGCACTATGATTTTTAGCGGACACCTATAATTTGGAATCCAGCATCATTTTGGATAAAAGGCCCTTTTTGAGGGTTTATCTGTCACCAAAAGGGGGTATCTGTCACCCATCTGTCACCGCTACTCATAAGGAAACCAACATCTTACGAGGGCGGTGACAGCGTGACAGCAAATTTCGGCAAATTTATTGAGAAAAGAGTCCGCAACACCTGTTTATGGGCGTTGCGGACTATGATTATTGCGCTTCTGAGTTTTAGCGGACAGCAATATTTTTCTTTATACGACTATCCCTGCGGTTTGATACGACTGGTCGCATAGGCAAATGCAGCCTGCTGTGTAGGCAGATGCAGCCTGCTGTGTAGAGGTAAAACAATTATTAGGTTCGATGGGAACACCATCCAAATTCCGATTGCATACAGATTCTACAGCTCGAAGACCTTGGCCAAGCCATTGTCCACACCGCCGAAGCCCATGAAGGCCATGGCCAGCAGGCCGGCGGTGACGAGAGCGATGGGCATGCCTTGCATTCCCTTGGGAACGTCCATCATAGCCAACTGCTCGCGGATGGCAGCAAAGATAGTCAGGGCGAGACCGAAGCCGAGGGCTGTCGACACGGCATAGACGACGCCCGAAAGCAAGTTGGGCTCCAGCCCCTGGGCGTTGTAGGTGCCCTGCGCTACGAGGATGGCGACGCCAAGGATGCAGCAGTTCGTAGTAATCAAGGGAAGGAATACGCCCAAAGCCTGATAGAGCGCGGGTGACACCTTCTTCAGCACAATCTCCACCATCTGCACGAGGGCAGCGATGACGAGGATAAAGGCTATCGTCTGAAGATACACGAGGTTGTACTTAATCAGAAGAATCTGGATGAGATAGGTCACGATGGTTGCTATCGTGAGCACAAAGGCCACAGCAGCGGACATGCCGAGGGCGGTGTCCACTTTCTTCGACACACCGAGGAACGGGCAGATTCCGAGGAACTGCGAGAACACAATGTTATTGACGAAGATGGCCGAGAAGAATATTAATAGGTATGCCATAAGGTTTAAATTTTAGCTGTTTTCTTGACGATAGCAATCAGATAGCCGAGGGCGATGAAAGCTCCGGGTGCAAGGACGAAGAGGAGCATGCCATAGTTCTCGGAATAGATTGTAGCACCGAATAGTTTGCCGGTGCCGAGAAGCTCGCGGATGCCACCGAGCAGAGTCAGGGCAAAGGTGAAGCCGAAGCCTATACCGATGCCGTCGAAGATGCTCTCTACGGGACCGTTCTTTGCTGCAAACGCCTCGGCACGACCGAGGATGATGCAGTTCACGACGATCAGCGGGATGAAGAGTCCGAGCGTCTTGTACATCTCAGGTGTATAAGCTTGCATGAACATCTGCAGGGCTGTAACGAGC
The DNA here is from genome assembly GCA_905235285.1 of uncultured Bacteroidaceae bacterium. Classification (GTDB taxonomy): domain Bacteria; phylum Bacteroidota; class Bacteroidia; order Bacteroidales; family Bacteroidaceae; genus Physcousia. The sequence continues at coordinate 4,429 of CAJOLI010000127.1, read as the reverse complement.
GAGGCAATCACGACGATGTACGAGGGTATGCGGACCTGATCGGGAATCAAGTTCTTAATGCACGAGATGATGAGGTTCGAGAAGATGAGCACGGCCATGGTTGCCAAGCCCATCGACATGTTGATGGCGCTGGAAGTGGTTCCGAGCGTGGGGCACATGCCAAGGAGAAGGACGAAGGTCGGGTTTTCCTTGAGAATGCCGTTCCATAATATCTTTAAATATTTCATAGTCTTTCCTCCTTAGTTTTTAGGTTGTTGTTGAGGGGACGCTGCTGAATTAGCATCAGTAGCGCTGGCACCGGCATAGGCGTGGAAAGCGACATTGACGGCGCGAAGGAAGGCACGTGAGGTGATGGTCGAGGCGGTGATGGCATCGACGTCGCCACCGTCCTTAGAGACTGTGAGCTCTTTCTCACCCGGATTCTTCCCTATGATATCGCCCTTCTCGCCCTTCTGGAACCAGAAGCCTGCCTTGGCGCCGAGGCCGGGAGTCTCGGCATGTTCGAGGACAGTGTAACCCTTGATTGTTCCTTCTTCGGCAAAACCGACGAGCACCTTCAGCGTTCCGCCGAAGCCGTTGGGGTCGATGGCCTGCACGGCCACGCCCTTGTCGGTGGAATAGATGACGACAGGGTTGCCGTTGGCATCCTCTACCTCAGCAGTCTCCTGCACAGTGGCATCGTTGACGCCCAGAACCGAGTTGATGCCTTCGGCCAGCGTGCGAGCTTTATTCTCTTCGATGGGGCCTGTGGTGAGCTTGTTCACGTAGGCCAATGCTCCGGCAGCAACCACCGAGATGAGGGTCAGCACGCAGAGCATATTAGGTAATGTTGATGGTAGCTTTTTCATTTCTTTACCTCCCCGAAGCGTTTAGGTTTGACATAAGTATTGATGAGCGGAGTGAAGCCATTCATGATGAGGATGGCAAAGCTCATGCCCTCGGGATAACTGCCGAAGTCACGGATGAGGACGGTCAGCACACCGATGGCGCAACCATAGATGAGCTGGCCCTTAGCGGTCATAGGCGAGGTGACATAGTCGGTAGCCATGAAGCAGGCGCCGAGCATCAGACCGCCGGAGAGGATGACCTGCACGGGGTTGGCATACGAGGGGTCGATGAGGTGGAAGAGACCTGCCAGCACGAAGACCGTTGCGAGGATGCTCACTGGGATGTGCCACGTGATGATTTTACGCCAAAGCATGAAGCAGCAGCCGATGAGCAGGCATATAGCGCTGACCTCGCCGAGCGAGCCTCCCGTCTGGCCTACGAGCATATCGAGCGACGAAGGCAGTTCATTCAGCAGCGATGCGTCGCCCGTCTTGATGGCATTCTTCATGATAGCCAGAGGCGTTGCGGCTGTCTGGACGTCGACATAACCCAGCTGCCCGCTGACGGGCCACGAGGTCATCTGAACGGGAAACGAGATGAGCAAGAAGACACGGCCTACGAGGGCGGGGTTAAAGGGGTTCTGTCCCAGGCCGCCAAAAGTAAGCTTACCGATGCCGATGGCGGCGAGGGCGCCGATGATGATAATCCAGATGGGAAGGTTCGACGGCAGGTTGAAGCCGAGCAGCAGACCTGTGAGGATGGCCGAACCGTCGCAGATGGTCAGTTGCTTGCGCCCAAGGATGAAGCGTGTGATGGCCCACTCAAAGAACACGCACGCAGCCACCGACGTAGCGAGGACGATGGCAGACCCCAGCCCGAAGAAAAACAGCGAAGCAAGCAGCGCAGGAACGAGGGCGATACACACGCCATACATATTCTTCTGCACCGAGTCGCCGCCGTGGACATGAGGTGATAGGGAAATGATTGGTTTCATAGAGTAAAAGACTCTCCCCCCGCCCTCCCTGTTAGGGAGGGAGCAGAATGCTTTGCTATTGGAAGGACTGAGTCATCTTTATTATGTTATTATTATATTCTTTGTTATGAAAGTAATCGCCCCCTGAGTTGAAGGTAACCGCTCCCTCCGAAAGAGGGAGGGCGGGGGGAGAGTCTTTTCTATTTCTTACTGATTGCCTCCATGTGGCGTGCCTTGATGATGCCCATGACGGTCTGCTTGGCAACGCGGATGTTGTCGAGAAGCGGACGGTTGGAGGGGCAGGTGAAGGCGCACGAACCACATTCGATGCAAGAAGTGACATCGTTGCGCTCGCAGCCGTCCCAGTCCTTCTGGCGAGCCTGGGCAGCGAGGAGGTAAGGCTCGAGCCCCATCGGGCAGGCACCTACGCACTTGGCGCAGCGGATGCAGGGCGACGCCTCGCCGCGGCGGCTCTCTTTCTCGGTCATCAGCAACAGGCCACTGGAACCCTTCGTCACCGGCACCTCAAGCGACATCAGGGCACGTCCCATCATGGGGCCACCACCGATAATCTTGCCTGTGTCCTCGGGCAGACCGCCGGCCTCGTCGATGAGCTGCTGCATAGGCGTGCCTATGCGGGCAAGGAAGTTAGAGGGTTGAGCAACGCTTTTACCTGTAACCGTTATAATGCGTTCTATCAGCGGCTTACGCTTGGCCACGGCCTCGTAGATAGCATACACCGTACCGACGTTCTGCACGATGGCGCCCACATTGATAGGAAGTGCTGGAGGAGCAGGCACCTGACGGCCTATGACGGCGTCGATGAGCTGCTTCTCGCCGCCCTGCGGGTACTTGACTTTCAGAGGCACGACCTCGATGCCGGGGTACTGTGCTGCTTTCTCCTTCAGCAGGCCAGAGAGGAGTTTTATGGCATCGGGCTTGTTCATCTCGATGCCGATGTAAGCCTTGGGGCAGTTGACGGCGTGCTTGATGAGCTGAATGCCCACGAGTATCTGCTCGGGCTTCTCAAGCATCAGACGATGGTCGGCCGTAAGATAGGGTTCGCACTCCACGGCGTTGACGATGATGGCCTCGGCTTTGGTGCCAGGAGGCGGCATCAGCTTGACGCCCGTTGGGAAGGTGGCACCACCCATGCCAACGATGCCAGCGGCCTTGATGCGATTGACAACTTCCTCGGAAGTGATATTGCCGAGGTCCTTCATGGTCACAAGCTTGTCGCTGCGGTCGATGGTCTCGAGCCACTCGTCGCCTTCAACGTCTACGACTACGGCCATGCGACGGGTGCCGCTGCTGTCGAGCACGGCATCAACTTTCGATACCTTGCCGCTGACGCTGGAGAAAACAGGAACCGAGAGCCCCTTGCCGGCTTCGCCCAAGAGGGTGCCGACCTTCACCTCATCGCCTTTCTTGACGACAGGGACAGCAGGAGCGCCGATGTGCTGGAACATCGAGAAAACAGCCTGCTTTGGAATAGCCGCCGTACGAATAGGCGAAGCAGCGGATAACTTATTCTCTGCGGGATGAACGCCGCCAATATGGAAAGTTTTCATTATTTCTGATCTTTTGCGGGTTCAACATTTGGAGTTACTGGCTCAGCCGTAGCGGCAGATTTCTCAGCCGGTGTTGCCGGTGCTTCCACCTTCGGTTTCCTCGGCGGGAAGTTGAAAGCGTGGATGGCGTTCTGCGGGCACTCGTCCTCGCACTTGCGGCAAAGCTTGCACTTATCGGCATCGATGTAGGCAAGGTTGGCGTCCACGGTGATGGCCTCAAACTTACACACTTTCACGCACTTCTGGCAGGCGATGCAGCCTACGCTGCAGGCCTTGCGCGTCTGTGCACCCTTGTCCTTGTTGTTGCACAGGACAACTACACGACGGTTCTTCAAGCCCTTGAGACGAATTTCAATGATGCCGCGCGGGCAGGCCTTGGAGCACGCACCGCATGCAGTACATTTCTCTTCATCGACCTCGGGCAGACCCGTCTCGGTGTTCATGCGGATAGCGTCAAACTGGCAGGCGGCCACGCAATCGCCACAGCCCAGACAGCCATAAGCACAAGCCGTCTCGCCCGTACCGAGCATCTGTTGCACCTTACAGCTCTGAGCGCCGTCGAACTCCGCGATGCGCGGACGACTCTCGCACGTGCCGTTGCAACGGACGACGGCAACCTTCGGAGCCGAAGCCTCAGCCTGCATACCGAGGATGGCGGCCACCTGCTCCATGACGGGCTGTCCGCCAACGGGGCAGAGCAACCCTTCGAGCGAACCTTTGTCGGCTGCCTTGACGCAAGCGCCTGCAAAGCCCGAACAACCGGGAAAACCGCAACCGCCACAGTTGGCCTGCGGCAGCACTTCGGCCACTTTGCCAATGCGCTCGTCTTCATGTACAGCGAACTTCTTGGCTGCCAGGAACAGGACAAGTGCACTCACCAGTCCAATGGCGCCAAGAACAATCACTGCAATCAGGATTACATTCATAATGGTTAAAAGTTTTATTGTTGTTTTTATTATTGTTTTGTTGTTATTTGGCTTTTTGTCAGTTAGCGTGAAGTCGGGAGGTCTTTACTCCGGCAATGAATTAGATATTCTGAACGAGAAACGATTCTTCA
>CAJOLI010000126.1 GCA_905235285.1 uncultured Bacteroidaceae bacterium | reverse complement strand
GTGCCAGGTAGCACAGCCTCTTCGACAGTCAACGTATAGCTCGCACTGCCGGCTCTATAAGTGTCGGTCTCAGCTGATGAAGCTGTGATAATTGTCGTGCCAGCCGTGAGAATAGTAATGGCGCCATTAGAAGCTACGGTGGCTACGGCATCGTCACTGCTCGTATAGGTTACTTCGAGGTTGTTGGGATTGCTCAACGTTGGCTGCGTGAATTCATCACCGAGCGTAACCATATATGCAGTCTCAGGGAATGAAAGGTCTGCAGCAGCCTTGGGATTAGGATCCCATGTGATAGTAATCTTGTCTAAGTAAAGGGCATCACTGGCAGAGCGGATGCCAATGTATTCATAGTCACCTTCTATTTCAAGTGTTGTTGAAGTACCATAGACAATCGTACCAAGCAGAGTGCCTTGGGTGTCTGAACTATAAAGGTCAGTAGCTGCCGTGTAAGCAGAATGGCTTCCATATATATTAATGGTGCGTGATTCGGTCGTGTTTGAGTTCCATTCTACAACAATCTTCTTAACGATGCCACCAGACTCTGTCGTTACGATACCAGAATTGTTGCTCTTAGAGCGGAGCTGAATAGCACTGTTGCCGGCTGCGCTCTGGCCTGCATAAACGGCATCGGAAGTCACCGTCTTATTAGACCAATCCGTATAAGAATTACCTGTGACCCCCGTCGTAGCTAATGTAATCTCATCATCAACTTCCGCGCTACTTACGACACCTCTCTGTGTAATAGTGATGAGGTCGGAATAAACATCGTAGTCGCCATCGTAAACGTAGACCTTAAGATATGCCGTACGAGCCTCGGTGCTGGTGTTAGCGTCGGTTGTGATATTCACTTTATACTGTGCACTTTCCAAAATGAGTTGTGCACTTTTTATCCAGTCGTATGTCGCTTCGGTAACGCCGTCGGCAGCATACGTGCTGATATGATTCACATTGAGGTCAACCTCGTTGTTTAAATTATGTAATGAGACTACCGTACTACCTGATTTATCGGCTGCCTTCAGTGTGATATTGTCATCCTCTACAAGGATATAGCCTTCTCGAGTGATGCCAGTTATCGTCACAGTGATAGTGACTTCTTCTGCATCCTTGTACTGGTCGTTGCCAGGAGCGTTGGCCTTTACAACGATGGTGCCTGCCGTATTGCCGTTGAAGTTCAGGACGTAGCCATCGAGTTGGTATTCCGAGGCGGGTATGGTCGTGTGCTCAGTATCAATGGTATATTGTATGTAATTGGGGCTGGTACTGGCTGTGCAGGTGCCAATGAAGGCGATGCTTTCCTCGACAGGATTTGTGGCTGTACGGTCTACTGTATATTCAGTACCTTCGGTAGTGCGTCCTGGGCCGATGACGGTGGCCTTCATACTGATGATGTTGTCCAGCTTCTCATCAATGACTTCAATGAGGTCGTCACTATAGATAGTCAACTGTTGAGTTGTGACGTATATGGAAGGGAATGTGATGAGGTTGATGTTGGCATCTGCTGTCAGTTTGGTAATTGCAGCGCTACCATTTTGACGAAGAGCCATCGAAGTTCCATCCTGTTCGATTGTTGCGTCTTTGTTGCTAAGGGCAGATGTGACCGTGGCATTTTCAATCTTTATGTACTTGGAAAGGTATGAGGAGTAGTTGGCCGTGAGTTCTGCAAGTGTAACAATAGTGGGTTCTGGAATAGTCAATCCAGACTGGAATTCCACACCATCTATTGATGTAATCTCAGGGAGATTATTGTATAAAGATAATGTCACTTCTGCTACACCATTGATTGTCTCTCCTATGGTGCGACCATTGTTGCTCTTATAATACAGGATAGCTCCTGTGGCATCCTCGATATAGCAATATGTGCCGTTGACGTAAGTTACAACTGCATTTTGAAAGTTAACAAAATATGTGCCATTAGAGGTTTGAGCGTTCAAATCTGCAATGGTAATGGGCAGTGATATGGTATATGTTGCGCTTGCCACATCGCTGTTGTCGTAACCCTCGGCTACAGCGATAGCCTTGATAGTGGTTGTCTCGCTGACAGGGATAGGGGCGGTGTACTTGGTGCTTTCTGCTGTAGGATCTGTACCATCGGTGGTGTAATAGATAGTTGCTCCTTCGGTAGTTGTGCTGAGAACCACATTCTGAGCTTCGGAATAGGTGCCTCCAGCGGGAGAGAAGGTGGGGGCGGCACAGGTGGGGGTGGCGCTGTTATCATAGGTGAACACAACGTCATCAACTGTCAACTGAGCATTCTTAGTCGTAGGCTTAGTAGAATTAGGATTAATAGAGATTCTGAAATACTTGGCCCCAGATGGAATATCATATTCGCATTGTGTGGCAGAACTCCCAACAGTTGTGTCTGTAATTATATTAGTCCAGGTGTTGCCATCAGAAGACCAGCTAAAATCAACATGAATGCTTGCTCCATTTGATGTGGCTGCCTTAATCTTGAAAGCTACTTTTGTAAGCCCTGGAATTGGCTTTGTGGTTCTCAGATAACCGTAATTATCTGAAGTGTAGAGTCGTAAGGCTGCCGAATTGCTTCCGGAAATCTTACTTGAGGTACTTACGGTCCCGTAATAGATTTCCCAACCGATGCCGCAGTCGCTTTCTTCTTCAGAAATAGTGACAGTTGACTGATAATCTGTTCCTGCAGCCTTGCTCTCAAAGCCTTCGGTTAACGTCTTTTCTTCCGCCCATGCTCCGCTCACGTTTCCAATGAGCATCGTACAAACGAGCATGAGCACATTGAGCCAGTGGCTCTTGTGTAAAGTTGAAATCATAAAATAGTTTGTTTTTAGTAATATATGTAATTTCGCCTGCAAAGGTATGAAATAATGATGAATGATGAATGAAGAAAGGGAATTTTTTTCAAAATATTTCATCTTATGATGAGTTTGCCGCCGCAGAGGATGTCGGAGTGAAGGAGGGTGAAACGGCTTCCGTTTTTCTTTGGCCAGCGTCTTTTCTTGATGACGAAGCGCTGCCCGTTCTCGAGGTTGAGGGTCACGCGGCGGAAGACGGGCGCTCCGAGCTGATAGGACGGCGTTCCCGGGCATACGGGATAGAAGCCTATGGCGGAGAAGATGTACCAGGCGGACATCTGGCCTGCGTCGTCGTTGCCGGAGAGGCCGCCGGGGGTGTCGGCATATTCGGTGTCGAGGATGTGATGCACCCATTGGCGTGTCTTGTCGGGGCGGCCGACGTAGTTGTAGAGATAGGCTATCTGGTGGCAAGGCTCGTTGCCGTGCCAGTAGAGGTGCTGGGTGAACATTGAGTCGAGCTTCTGCTCGAAGCGGCGAGGCCCGCCCATGGCCTGGATGAGGGCTGGGACGTCGTGGGGAACGAACCATGTGTAGTGGCAGGTGGCGCCTTCGGTGATATATTGTTTGCGATGGGTGAGGTCGGTGTTGTTCTCCCACGAGCCGTCGGCATGGCGGCCGTCGGCCCAGCCTGTGGCGGGGTTTATGACGTGGCGCCAGTTCTGTGAGCGCTCGAGGAGGGCTCGAAGGTCGGCTTCGGTGCCGAAGTGGCGGGCAAGCTGCGCGACGCAGAAGTCGTCGTAGGCATATTCGAGCGTGCGGGAGGTCTGCTCGTGGGTGTGGAAGGCGTCGGCCACGTGGTCTTCGAGAGGGATGAAGCCGTAGTGGAGGTACGACTGGAGTGCGCGTCGGCCCATACCGTCGGTGTATTGCTCGGTGGTGGGTGCGTCGAAAGCGTTCTGCCGCATGAAGCGATAGGCGGTGGCGTAGTCGGGGCCTTTGATGCCTTTGACGTAGGCGTCGGCGATGATGGAGCTGCAATGGTCGCCTATCATGGCGGCGGTGTAGCTGTTCCAGCAGGGGAAGATGGGGAGCCAGCCGCCTTCCTCGGCCATGGTGACGAGCGACTGCACCATCTGCGCGGAGAGCGAGGGGGCGATGATGGCGAGCAGGGGGTGCAGGGCGCGGAAGGTGTCGAACATCGCCTTCGACCGCTTGCCCGTAACATGAAACCATTCGTTGTTCTTGCCTTCCTCCTGCTCGACGCCGGAGGCCCGAAGGTAAGCGTGAAAATCCTTGTCCGTGAAGCGGTCGCCGGAGCCGTCGTCAAAAATCGCGACACCCTTCCACTCGATATGATAGGCGATGTCGGCAGTCTGCGTCTGCTGTCGGATGCGCGTCTCCACGTCCTGCTCGGTCTGCCCGATTTTCGTCCAGCCGTCGTGCCGCGCAACCTCCGGCGTGGTATAGGCATAGATCATCGGCACGACTTTTTTCGTCGATTGGATTTTCGGTGCTTTCATCTATGCCATCTCCTTTATATGCGTTTCGATGAACTCGATTTCCTTTTTTGTCAGCTTGTACTTCTTGTATA
>CAJOLI010000125.1 GCA_905235285.1 uncultured Bacteroidaceae bacterium | reverse complement strand
ACTATTGAAACTCAGCTGCAGACAGCCCACGGCATATTGCAGCGGCTCCTTGATGGCCACTGCCGTAGTGTTGTTGGTCACCGTGCCGTTGTCATATTCATATTGGTCCAGCAGGTTGTCCCAGCTGCTCTCCGAAGAATAGTAGTTGCGGCGGTCGTCGCGCGTCGTGGTCTTGATGCGGCTGTTGGCGAAATAATACAGTTCGGCAGGATAGGCATAGCGGCGCAGGCTCGATATGTTGGCCAGCGTAGTAGTGGCGGTCTCGGTCTGGAAGCGGTTGCCGTTCCACCGCACGACGGCAGCCCCGTCGGGCAGATGGACCGAGGCGGGATAGTCGGCAGGCAGCAGTCCCAGGTTCTTGTCGATGGCATCGATGATAGCCTGACGCAGCAGGGCGTCAATCGTTCCCGCGCCAAAGGTCAGTGCGGCAATCTTTACGCGCAGGTCACTTAGGTGGCGTTGTACGTTGGCCGTCGACGCGGCTATGAGGGCATTGTTCTGGCTTCCCTGGCCAGTAAAGTTCAAGTAGAAGGCGCGCAACTTGGTGTCGGGGGCGCTGCTCCAGGTGTAGTAGTAGCCTTGATAAAGTATTCGGGCATTGGCGACGTCGGTCAGGCAGTCTTCCATGACGATGCCGTCAGCGGGAGCTTCTGTAGAATCCCAGATGGGGTCGGGGGCGAAACTGATGCCTGCGGGGCTGGCGTCGCCGAGGAAGGTGGCGACGAGCGAGCCGTTGCGGGGTTTGTCCTGCGGCGAGCCGTCTGCACTGACGGCTGTCTGTGCCCGGCCATAGACCAGGAACGACGACACGCCGGCTGTGAAGCTGCACGTCTCGAAATAATAGAAGCTCGTTGATGTCTTTTGGTATTCTTCCGAGCGTAAGCCCTGAGTGTCGAACGCCCTGGGGCGGTCGGCGGCGGCCACCTTGCCCTGTGTGGCAAAGGGAATGGCGCGAAGGCTCTGCAGGCCGCGGAAGGTGCCGATGGTGGCCTGCACCACGTCACCGCTCATGCGCGTAGCACTGCTCGTCCGGGGCAATACCGATAGCGACAGGGCAGCCACTACAGGACGGTCGTCACTGACCGTCACCTCTTCATCGTCGATGCAGCCCGTCAGGGCGGCAAGCGTCAGTAGTGTCAATATGTATATTCCTGTTCTCAAAGGTATTGCCTATTATAAAAATATCTCATGGTCGCCGCCCTTGTTCCAGTCGAGGGTCACGCTGACCGCCACCGTCTGGTCGGCAGTGGTGACGGCTCATGTCGATGACACTGTCATGACTGCCACTGAAAGGCAGGCTATGACATTCACGACTATGTTGTTCCCTTTCTTCATTCTCATTATACTTATCTATTAAGGTGAGCGCACGTATGCGCACCTTAATAGATAAATATATCTGCGTTATGCTATTAGTTGCCCAGTACGGTCTGGAGGTCAAAACCTGTCTGCCACTCCAAGTTCACCGACAGTCCCAGCGATGTCTGGCTGGAGCGCAGGTCGGGCACGGTGACGAAGGCCTTCTGTAGCGACGTGGCACCAATCTTGAACGTGGCGGTGGTCATGAAGTCCTGGATGAAGATACGGTTAACCTGCTGCGAGGCACCAGCTGCGGTGTAGGGAGGAATGGCGTAGTTGGCGGGCCAGACGATGCTGTTCGTGGCATTGGCCAGCGTCAGCTTACCCACGAGGTAGAACGTGCCGCCGGTACGGATCATGTTGCCCACGCCGTAGAAGTCATTGCCGTCGTTGCGGAACTCCAAGGCTACATAGACGTCGCCAGTCTGGTTGGCATCGGGCGTATAGTTATCGAACAGCAGCGTGTAGTTCTCCTCGCCTGTCACTGTGGGAACAGAACCTGTGCCGTTGATTTTGTTGTCGTAGACCACGTAGTTCCAATTGGCAGCAGCCGTGGTCTTTGCCAAGTAGTTCCAGCCGAGTTCCTTGCTCTGGTTGCCTACGATGATACCTGTCAGTTTGAATTTCTTGACCTCATCTGCACTCAGTGTCTGGTTGGCCTCGCCGGTCACGGCGTTGCGGTTGTCGGTGAAGGATTCGCCATCGATTGCCACCTTGGTCTGCAGCATGGCTACGCCGTAGTTGATGTTGTTCTTCACGGCTACGCTGCGGGTAGAAGAGGTGACGCCTCCTGTGGCCCAGCCGTCCCAGCTGGTCTCGTTGTCCCAGGTGCTGTAGCCGTTGGGATAGTTTGCGGCAGCCACGGCGTTGTTGTTAACGCGCAGGGCACTGTTGTCGAAGTACAGCAGCTCGGCGGGATACATATAGTTTTCCTCATCCAGTTCGTTGTCATCGAGCAGCGAGATAGCCGGTGACTTGTGCGTGAAGCCATTGGTGTCATCATAGTTGAGCAGGGCTACGCCGAGGGGCAGTCCGAAGGAAGTGGGGAAAGCCTTCAGGTCGCCATGCTGCACCAAGCCAAACTGTCCGTCGAATTCGGTCCCAGTCATGCCTGTTGCCGACATCATGTTCGCCTTGATATTGTCGATGTTCAGAAAAGCTGTGGCAGTCTCACTCACATCGTACCTCTCAAAATAGTTTCGGATGCGACGCATGATTTCTTGAGCCAGTCGTTGCGCGTTCAGTTCTGCATCGCCCGTAGCAGTTGCATCGTCAACGTGTTTTGCCGTGTTGTAGATGTAGTAGGCAATGCTGCTGATGGCCGACGACGAGCCGGCACGCTTCTCAGTCGTGTTAATGGTGGTCAGGGTATTGAAAGCCTTGGCAAGGATGTCCTCCAACGGCGACAAGGTCGATGCGTCGGCAGCCCCTAATCCTTTCCAGGACAGGGCATTCAGAGGGCCATCATTGTCAATGGTGTTATTGGACCATGCATTCACTGCCCCCACCTCACTCTCCACGATGCGGTTCAGAATCTTGATGGCGAGCGCGCAGGTCTGGTCGTACTCCGTATCACGGCCATTCATGCGTGGGTTCAGCGCGAAGTTGATCTCTTCAGGTACGGCAGTGATGTTCATTGTTACCTTTCCATCGACCTCAGGGTCGCCGGAGGGGATGGCACGTGAATAAACCAGCATGGCGTCGGTGGTCAGCGGCATGGCCAGCTCCAGGACGCGGCGCGAGCTGTTATCGCGGTTGTTGTCGCCCTCGTTGCTCACGGCTGAAGAGCCATAGAGCGTACCGAGGTCGAACTGCTTGTTGACGGCATAGCCAGTGGAATTGCCGGCGAAGGGAGCCAGCCACGTGCTGTTGCCCGTGGAGAGGCCGATGAGCTTGGCATCCTGCATGCCCCGGAAGTTCTGGTCGCGCTGCACGGTGGTTTCCGACATACGCGTGAACTGGTTAGGGGCAGTAGCCACGTTGAGCACGAAATCTACAGCTACTTCGTTGGTCACGTCGTTGTAGGTGGGGTTAATCTCTGCCATTTCGTCGTTTGACGAGCAGCTGCTCAGTCCCATGCTGCCTGCGAGGGCTATCGCTCCCGTCATGGCTAACATCAATTTTTGTTTCATGTCTATCATTTATTTTAAAATTATGTTTTTATTCATTACGTCTTCTCTCTATCTGCTAAGCCGCCAACTGTGTCTGTAACCGCCGCCAACTGCCACGAGGTCGTCCTGCATAGAGCGATCCTTTACGCCTGGGTAGATGCCGAAGGGGAAGGAAGCGTTGCTCACGTTGTAGTGGCAGTAAACACCTTGCACTCCCCAGAAGGAGCGGTGGCGCAGGATGTCAGGCCCGAGCAACCGAACAGGACCAAGACGGAACTTAATCCGTGATTGGGCAACGGTGTTGCATCTCACAACAGGTTGTTACCAAAGGAGACATCCTGAGAGAATCCCATTGTCGTCAACCTAAGGAATAGCGCAACAACTCCCATCATCTTATGACTTAGCATCTTATTTGTTTGCAAAGTTACAAATATTAGCAAACACTTCCAAAGAAATTAAATCTTAATTTCAGGGAACCGCAATATATTAATATATATTAACAACCTACGGTGAATAGTTACGTGAATTGTAACATCCTATCTTGCCACGATTCTGTTTCAATGAAAAGACAGACAGACGGATTTTGCATTGTAGGTATAGGTTTTGGTTTATATTTATTAAGGCATAGTCTCCCCTTTCGTTTTCCTTTCCTTTGACCGGCAAATCAGTCTTCGACGAAAAGACAAAGTACCCAACCTTCACAAGTAGGTTGTTCAGTTTGATGTACAAGTTTATTAGATACTGCCCCCACCCCAGCCCTCCGATAAAGCAGCTGCCGGCGTGACATTCCTTCGCGATGGCCTGCCCCTACATCTGCAGTGTCCATACACACGAAATATTGCAGAACCGGAACATCTAAGAGGAATTAAGTGGAAATAACTGGAATTAAGTGGAATTAAGTGGAAAGCAGTCTGGCGGAATGCCGTACCTTTGCATCCCAGATTCCCGCTGACCAGATACAGGCAGCACTGGCTATGGCCGACCTGCCCTTCTGACAAGGATGGTGACAGATGTGACAGAT
>CAJOLI010000124.1 GCA_905235285.1 uncultured Bacteroidaceae bacterium | reverse complement strand
CTTGCCCTCCATGAACTTTTCCAGTTTCCGGATGTCGCGGGAAGTGTAGAACGTGATGCATTTGCCTTCGCCGCCGTCGCGGCCGGCACGTCCGGTTTCCTGGTAGTAGCCCTCGAGGCTCTTTGGTATATCGTAGTGGATAACGAATCTTACGTCAGGCTTGTCGATGCCCATGCCGAAGGCTATTGTTGCCACGATGACGTTGATCTCATCCATGACGAAGTCGTCCTGCGTCTGGGTGCGTGTTGGCGTGTCCATGCCGGCGTGGTAAGCCCGGGCGTTGATGTCATTGGCGCGTAGGATCTCTGCCAATTCCTCTACCTTGCGGCGCGAGAGGCAGTAGATGATGCCGCTCTTACCTGGGTTCTGCTTTATGAACTTGACGATATCCTTGTCGATATCTTTCGTCTTGGGCCGCACTTCGTAGTAGAGGTTGGGACGGTTGAACGAGCTGCAGAACTCTGTGGCGTCGGTCATGCCCAGGTTCTTCTTTATGTCGTCGCGGACCTTATCGGTGGCTGTGGCCGTGAGAGCAATGACAGGTGCCACGCCTATCTCGTTGACTACGGGGCGTATGCGTCGGTATTCAGGTCGGAAATCGTGCCCCCACTCAGAGATGCAGTGTGCTTCGTCGACGGCGTAGAACGATATCTTCACCTGCCGCAGGAAATCGGCATTCTCCTCTTTCGTCAGCGACTCGGGGGCTACGTAAAGCAGTTTCGTGCGCCCTGCCAGCACGTCGCTCTTCACCTGGTCGAGCGCGGCGCGGTTGAGCGACGAGTTCATGAAGTGGGCTATTGCGTCGTCGGAACTTACCTGGCGAATGGCATCGACCTGGTTTTTCATGAGAGCGATGAGTGGCGAAATAACAATTGCCGTACCCTCCATGAGAAGGGCCGGCAACTGATAGCATAGCGATTTGCCTCCGCCTGTAGGCATGAGCACGAACGTGTCGTGCCCCTCAAGCAGATTGTTTATAATGGCTTCCTGGTCTCCCTTGAAAGTGTCGAAACCAAAGTAATGCTTTAGATATTCGGTGAGTTCTTGGTGCTTCTTCATACGTTGGCTTGTCATTCTGGTTACAAAGATATAAACAAAAATGGCAATAAACCAACTTTTTTCTCACTTTTTTCTAAAAAAATATATTCAGCGGTCTAAGAGAGTGCTAAATTAGCTTTCTCAAGTTGGGCGCGCGTGTACTCCAACGTGACTTTATAAGTCTTTCGCCCAGAAGCAGGCAGCTCAAACTGCGGCTCCATCATCACGGCTTCTACGATGCTGCGCAGTCCTCGTGCTCCAAGCTTGTACTCTACGGCTTTGTCTACCATATACTCGAGTGCGTCGTCGTCGAAGCTCAGTTTTATGCCGTCCATGGCAAAGAGCTTCTGCTGCTGGCGTATGATAGAGTTCTTAGGCTCGGTGAGGATAGCTCTCAGAGCCGTGCGGTCGAGCTGGTCGAGGTATGTAAGCACGGGCAGGCGTCCTATAATTTCGGGAATGAGTCCGAACGATTTCAGGTCCTGCGGAGAGATGTACTTCATCAGGTCGTTGCGATCGATGCGTGCTATGTTCTGCACGGAGTTGTAGCCTACGACGTGCGTGTTGAGGCGTTGTGCTATCTTACGTTCGATGCCGTCGAATGCTCCGCCGCAGATGAAGAGGATGTTGCGCGTGTCGACGTGTATATAGTCTTGGTCGGGATGTTTGCGCCCGCCCTTGGGTGGCACGTTGACGATGGTGCCCTCGAGCATCTTCAGCAGTCCCTGCTGCACGCCTTCGCCCGAGACGTCGCGTGTGATGCTCGGATTGTCGGCTTTGCGTGCTATCTTGTCGATCTCATCGACGAAGACGATGCCGCGTTGCGTGGCCTCGAGATTGTAGTCAGCCACTTGCAGGAGTCTCGTGAGTATGCTCTCTACGTCTTCGCCAACGTAGCCAGCTTCGGTGAAGACGGTGGCGTCGACGATGGTGAATGGCACGTCGAGCAGCTTGGCAATGGTGCGTGCCAGCAACGTCTTGCCCGTCCCCGTGGGGCCTACCATTATAACGTTGCTCTTCTCTATCTCCACTCCGTCTTTGTCGGCTTTCTGCCCGAGACGTTTGTAGTGGTTGTAGACGGCTACGCTGAGGAATCGTTTGGCGTCGTCCTGCCCGATGACATATTCGTCGAGGTGTTCTTTTATTTGTGTAGGCTTGGGCAGGTGGCTCCAGTCGAAAGTCTGCTGCTGTTGGCTTTCCTGCCTTGCTGCAGCCTTGTTGCTGCCATGCAGCATTTCTTTCTGCTCTTCAACGATGTTGTAGGCTTGCGTAGCACATTCGTCGCAGATGCAGCCGCTCAAACCGTTAATGAGTAAGGCTACCTCCCTCGCACTGCGTCCGCAGAACGAGCAGCGTTCCATGTCGTTTCTCTTTGCCATTTACGTTGCAGTCTGTAGCCTTAGTTAAGCCTTGCGCGTGAGTACCTGGTCAATCATGCCGTAGGCCTTGGCTTCTTCGGCCGTCATCCAATAGTTGCGGTCGCTGTCGGCCCACACCTTGTTGTAGTCAGTGTGGCTGTGGTCGGCGATGATTTGGTATAGTTCTTTTTTCAGTTTCTGAATCTCGCGAGCCTCTATCTCGATGTCGCTGGCTTGACCCTGCACGCCGCCGAGCGGTTGATGAATCATCACGCGGCTGTGGGGCAGGGCGGAGCGTTTACCCTCTTTGCCTGCGACGAGTAGTACGGCGGCCATCGAAGCCGCCATGCCGGTGCAGATGGTGGCGACGTCGGAAGTCACGAACTGCATAGTGTCGTAGATGCCTAATCCAGCCGACACGCTTCCACCGGGTGAGTTGAGGTAGATGCTGATGTCCTTGCCGGGGTCGGCGCTGTCGAGGTAGAGGAGCTGTGCCTGTAGCGTGTTGGCCGTGTAGTCGTCGATCTGCGTGCCGAGGAAGATGATGCGGTCCATCATCAGGCGCGAGAAGACGTCCATCTGGGTGACGTTGAGCTGCCGTTCCTCAAGAATATATGGGTTTAGGTATTGGTTCTGGAGGCTTACGTAGTCGTCCAGCACCTGTCCGTTGATGCCGAGGTGGCCAGTGGCGAACTTGCGGAAATCAGAGTGTTGCATCAGATTAAAAGTGTTGTAAGTCGTTATTTCTTTTCGAAAAGTTTGTTGAAGTCGTCGAGTGAAATCGTCTTCTCCTGCAGCTTCACTACGTCCTTCAGCGCCTCTCCGAGCTTGCGTTCTACGGTTCGTGCTACGAGGTTGTCGAGTTGCTCGCGCTTCTTAAGCTGCTCGTTGGCGTACTGAGTGATGACCTCTTCGGGAACGTTAGCCATGCCGTACTGAGCGAACTGCATGCGTGTCTGCTCCTTCGCGCTCTCGAGCACGTCGTCCTGTTCCACCTTGATGCCAGTCTGGTCGGCCAGCTGCTCCTTGATGAGGTGCCATTCGAGTTCCTTGATGCTGCCGGCGTAGTTGTCGTCTACGAACTTCTCGTCCTTGTCGGGGTTGTTGGCACGCATGATGCGCTTGAGCAGTTCTTCGGGCCACTGGAGCTCGCCGATGCGTTGCTCGAGATATTCGCGCACGTCAAGGAGGAAGCGGAACTGGCTGTCGCGGCTGAATTGCTCTTCCATCTGTGCCTTGATGCGTGCCCGGAACTCGTCCTCGCTCTTGACGTTGCCCTCTCCGAACACCTGGTCGAAGAGCTCCTGCGATATTTCGGCCGGCACGTATCGCGTAATCTCGTTGATCTGGAAGCTGAAGTTGCTGCGTACGTTCTCGGCTTGTTCCTTGGTGATGCCGAGGAGCGACGAGAGCTCGATAGTGCTGTTCTCATAGGCTTCGGCGGGGTTCAGCGTTATTACGGTGTTCACCTGCACGTCCTCGAACTTGCGCTTCTGGCTGTCGTTCTTGAAATATGAAGGCAGCAGCACGGCATCTTCTTTCTGTATGCCGCCGTCGAGGATGTTGCCCTCTGCGTCGAGCTCGGCAATGTGCCCTTTTACCATGTCGCCTTCGACGTAGCTGTCTACCTTGTCGTAGTGGCCACCGCGCTGGGCGTAAGCTTTCACCTGTCCGTCAACCATCTCGTCGGTGACCTTGATGCTGTAGAAAGGTACTTTATCTTTTGCCGTGAGCTTAGCATCAAACTGAGGAGCCAGGGCTATGTCGAAGATAAAGTCGAGCTGTTCGGCCTCGAAGTCCACGGGCTGCTGCTTCTCGCTGGCGAGAGGCTCGCCGAGCATGTCCACTTTTTCCTCGCGCAGGTATCCGTAGAGCTTTTCCGAGAGCAGCTTCTGCACTTCCTCGGCTGTGATCTCATTGCCGAAGCGCTTGCGCAGCAGGCTCGTGGGTACCTGTCCGGGGCGGAAGCCTGGCAGCGATGCTTTCTTGCGATAGTCTTTGAGCGCTTTCTCTACGCGCTCTTGATAGTCGGCCTTATCCATGCTGATTGTCAGCTCAGCGGCCACGTCTGATGTCTTGTTGAATTGAAAGTTCATGATTCGGTGTTTATTATATTTGTTTCTTTATCTATTTTT
>CAJOLI010000123.1 GCA_905235285.1 uncultured Bacteroidaceae bacterium | reverse complement strand
TTTTGATGCTTTTTAGGGTTGATTATTCATTCGTTTCTAAAGACCTTCTTACGCAAAAAGAAACCTATTCACGACGCTCGGTCAAACATCTCCATTACTTAATGCGTCAATGGCAACTCTCACAACACGACCGGTCGAAATGGCGAATACAACTGGGCGAATCATTCAACACAGCCGGTTGAAATGGCGAATACAACCAATAGTTTGAGGTGTCCCACCAGGTGGGACACCTCAAACTATTGGCTCCATAATCCAACGTAACTAGGAGATTAGCTCTATGCAACTAATCTGTTTGTGCATTAAATTACAGATGTAGCCCAGATAGAACGCTTTCGTTAAGCCTGATGAGCAAAGCCAAGCTCGTTACCTTCAGACACTAACCTAATCCACTATCCGATGCCGCTCGAACGACGAGCGCGTGAAGGCGAAGAAGAGTAAGGCCCCGGCCAACTGCGAGACGGCAACGGTCCAGAAGGCCGCCTGGTAGCTCAGCGCCTCGCTGACGACTCCGCCGACGAGCACGCCCAGCCCGATGCCTACGTCCCAAGAGATGAGCAGCGTAGAGTTGGCCGTGCCGCGCTCGTCGTGACGGGCCATGGAGATGATCATATTGAGGAAGGCTGGCCACATGTGGCCATTGCCGAACCCTAGAAGCAGCGCCGAGGCGTAGTAGCCAAAGCTGTTGGGGAAGGCCACGAAGAGCAGGTAGGCCACACATGAGAGCACTATGCCCTCAGCTGCATTCTGCACGAGACGCCCCTCGCGAAGCGCACGGGCACCCTGGAGGCGCGAAGCCATGAGGCCGAAGGCCAGCAGCAGGAACCACGTGCCGGTGCCACCAGTGATGCCCATGACATCGCGGCTGTAGATGGCCAGGTAGTTGCTCACTACGCCGAAACAGAAGCCGAAAAATGCCATGTTCACTGCCAACAGCCAACCGCGAAGCAGGAAAAAACGGTCTAAGCGAAGCAGGCCTCTACCCCACCCTGACGATGGCGACTCCTCAGACTCACGCTTCGGACTCTCGAGCGTGACGCCCGCATCCGTGAGCATGCCCGCACCGGCGATAAGAAGAGCCAACCAGAAGAGCAGTTCGAAATTATCCGTTAACCTATAAATATATATAGCCACCGTAGGCGCTATGGCCATGGCAAGATTATTGCTAAGGCCGTAGTAACCAATGCCTTCATTACGGCGCGACGATGGCAGGACATCGATGGCTACCGTAGAATTAGCCACAGTGAGAGCACCGAAAGGAGCGCCGTGGATGGTCCTGACAATCGTGAACAGCAGGAGCGACGAGGCTCCGAGATAGCCGCCAAAGCAGATGAAGAAGAGGAAGAAACACACCATAAGCACTCGCTTACGAGGAAACGTGTCCACAAGAAAACCACTGAAAGGGCGAGCTAGCAGAGCCGTAAGAGTGTAACCGCTAAGCACCAGACCTACGATATCCTTTGTGGCGTCGAAACGTTCTACCAGATACAGCGGCAGCAGAGGCGTCAACAGATAGAAGGCAAAAAACAGAGCAAAGTTCGATGCCATCACACGACAATAATTCCTATTCCACAAGCGTTCTTTCATGACCTATAATATAAATTTGATTGCAAAGTTAGACATAAAATAAAAAACAATGGCAATTAATCTCTGTATTTCTTTGCACTTCAATAAAAAGATTGTATTTTTGCACACCAAATTGTAAAATCTTACTCAATAATTATTTTAATAACACTAAAATCTAATGAGTCAAAA
This sequence comes from uncultured Bacteroidaceae bacterium, assembly GCA_905235285.1. Classification (GTDB taxonomy): domain Bacteria; phylum Bacteroidota; class Bacteroidia; order Bacteroidales; family Bacteroidaceae; genus Physcousia. The sequence continues at coordinate 2,782 of CAJOLI010000123.1, read as the reverse complement.
ACGTGTTTACACCTTCGGCAACGGACAAGCTGAAGGTAATGCGCAGATGCGCGAGCAGCTGGGTGGTAAGGGTGCCAACCTGGCAGAAATGAACCTCATTGGCGTGCCAGTGCCTCCGGGCTTCACCATCACCACCGACGTATGTAACGAATACTACGAAGTCGGACAGGAGAAGATCATGGAACTGCTCAACGACGACGTCATGGCAGCCGTGGCTCATATCGAGAAACTCATGAACTCTAAGTTCGGCGATGCTGAGAACCCGCTGCTCGTCAGCGTGCGCTCCGGAGCCCGCGCTTCAATGCCCGGCATGATGGACACTATCCTCAACCTGGGCTTGAACGACAACGTCGCAGAGGGCATGGTTAAGAAGACCGGCAACCCTCACTTCGTCTACGACAGCTACCGCCGATTCGTGCAGATGTACGGCGACGTCGTGCTCGAGATGAAGCCCGTCAACAAGACCGATATCGACCCATTCGAGGAAATCATCGAGCAAGTGAAGGCCATCCGCGGCGTGAAGCTCGACAAGGACCTCAGCGTCGACGAGCTCAAGGAGCTGGTCGTACGATTCAAGAAAGCCATCAAGGAGCGCACCGGCAAGGACTTCCCCAACGATCCCATCGAGCAGCTCTGGGGCGCCATCTGCGCCGTGTTCCGTAGCTGGATGAACGAACGCGCCATCCTCTATCGTAAGATGGAAGGAATTCCCGATGAGTGGGGAACCGCCGTCAGCGTAATGGCAATGGTATTCGGTAACATGGGCGACACCAGCGCCACGGGCGTATGCTTCAGCCGCGATGCTGCCAATGGCGAGAACCTCTTCAACGGCGAATACCTCGTCAACGCTCAGGGTGAGGATGTCGTAGCAGGTATCCGCACTCCGCAGCAGATTACCAAGATCGGTTCGCAGCGCTGGGCCGAACGTGCTGGCATCAGCGAGGGCGAGCGCGCCGTGAAATACCCTTCCATGGAAGAGGCTATGCCCGATATCTACGCACAGCTCAACGACATACAGAACAAACTCGAGGACCACTACCGCGATATGCAGGATATGGAGTTCACCGTCCAGGAAGGCAAACTCTGGTTCCTGCAGACACGTAACGGCAAGCGCACCGGCGCCGCCATGGTGAAGATTGCTATCGACCTGCTCCACGAAGGCAAGATCGATGAGAAGACCGCTATCCTGCGCTGCGAGCCACAGAAACTCGACGAACTGCTTCACCCCGTCTTCGATAAAAAGGCACTTGCAAAAGCCAATGTTATTGCACAGGGATTGCCCGCAAGCCCCGGTGCCGGTTGCGGTCAGATCGTCTTCCACGCTGACGATGCTCAAGCTTGGCACGCCGACGGCCACAAGGTCGTACTCGTGCGCATCGAGACCTCGCCCGAAGACCTCGCCGGCATGAGCGCTGCCGAAGGTATCCTCACCGCACGTGGCGGCATGACCTCACACGCCGCCGTCGTGGCTCGTGGTATGGGCAAATGCTGCGTCTCGGGCGTAGGATCGCTCAACGTCGACTACAAAACAAAGACCGTTGAAATCGACGGCGTAGTCTATAAGGAAGGCGACTTTATCAGCATCAACGGCACGACTGGCCAGGTTTACGCCGGCGAAGTACCCACGAAGGCAGCTGAACTCAGCGGCGACTTCAAGGAGCTTATGGATCTCTGCGACAAGTACACCAAGTTGCAAGTCCGCACCAACGCTGACACTCCCCATGATGCTGAAGTCGCACGTGCATTCGGAGCCAAGGGTATCGGTCTGACACGTACAGAGCACATGTTCTTCGACGACCAAAAAATCATCGCAATGCGTCAGATGATCCTCGCCGACAGCGCCGAAGGTCGCGAAAAGGCACTCGCCAAGCTACTACCCTATCAGAAAGCTGACTTCAAGGGCATCCTCAAAGCCATGAATGGACTGCCCGTCAACATCCGTCTGCTCGATCCCCCACTCCATGAGTTTGTGCCCCACGATCTCGCAGGTCAGCAGACCATGGCCACAGAAATGGGTGTCGATCTAGCTACCATTCAGCGCCGTGTTGCCAGCCTTGCTGAGAACAACCCCATGCTCGGTCACCGCGGTTGCCGTCTGGGCATCACCTTCCCAGAGATTACAGCCATGCAGACACGCGCCATCCTCAGCGCTGCATGCGAACTGAAGAAGGAAGGCTTCGATCCCAAGCCCGAAATCATGGTGCCCCTCATCGGTATCCTCTACGAGCTGAAGCAGCAGAAAGCCATCATCCAGAAGGTCGCCAAGGAAGTCTTCGAGGAATACGGCATCGAAGTCGAGTTTGAGATTGGCACGATGATCGAGATTCCACGCGCCGCCCTCACAGCCGACCGCATCGCCACCGAGGCCGAGTACTTCTCATTCGGCACCAATGACCTCACACAGATGACCTTCGGCTATAGCCGCGACGATATCGCCAGCTTCCTGCCCGTCTATCTCGAGAAGAAAATTCTGAAAGTTGACCCCTTCCAGGTCCTCGACAAGAACGGCGTCGGCAAGCTCGTTAAGTACGCTGTAGAGAAAGGCCGCAGCGTACGTCCCAACCTCCGCACAGGCATCTGCGGCGAGCACGGAGGCGAGCCCAGCTCCGTCAAGTTCTGCGCCAAGATTGGCCTTAACTACGCCAGCTGCTCTCCCTTCCGCGTGCCCATCGCCCGCCTCGCCGCCGCGCAGGCTGCCGTAGAGGAATAATACAGAGTAAAACATACCTTTAATAAATCGGGGTAAGCCTTTTGTAATTAAAGACTTATCCCGATTTTGTTA
>CAJOLI010000122.1 GCA_905235285.1 uncultured Bacteroidaceae bacterium | reverse complement strand
GTCGAAGGCAAAGCGGGCGTAGCCGCCGACGTGGCTGCCCGCCTGCTGCCCGTTGACGTAGACCCACGTCTGCATGCAAGCGGCCCCGATGTCGAGATAGACGCGCTGCCCCTTGGCCGACTGCGGTATCATGACGCGCTGGCGATACCAGCCGTCGCCGCGACGGTAGTTGCCGCCGCCGTCCTGCCCATCGAGCGCGTTCCACGAATGGGGCAGCGCGATGCGCTCCCACGCCCCGTCGTCGAGCGTCGGGGCCTGTCCGTTGTCAACGGTTCCCGCCTGGAATCGCCAGCCGTCATTCAGTTCGATGTAATCCTTGGCCGTAACGGCAGCAGAGAAAATTGTTAGTATCAGAGATAGGGTCAATAATGTTTGCTTCATGATTTGGGCTTTTATTTTTGCAAAGATACTAAACAGCGGGCAAAAATCCAAGCATGGGGCCGCCACATAATTCGGAATGCACACATTTGGCAGATAACATAACATGGCGACAAAGACTCACTGCTTCTATTTGTACTAAAGAACTGAGGAGTGAGAACAAAAATAGAAGCGAGAAAGGAGTGATGAGACGTATGAAAAGCACTGAAAAATGAGAAGAAAAAATCCGCATTTTGTAAAGATTTTTCCGAATTTTTGTCTCCCTTCACCCAACACCTTGACAACCAAAGACTTAGCCAAAACTTTAAAAAGAAGCGGTACTTTAAGCCTCGAGAAGCGGCACTTTTTCACACGAAAAGCGGTACTTCTCTCGATGAAAAGTACCGCTTCTCTTCGCGTACTACGTCAAATGTAAAGATTTTTCCGAATGGTTCAGTCCTCGGTCCGAGGGCTTTGGAGCTGAATGGTTGTTACCCTTGACGCGGTTTTTATTCAACGTACCGGCGGCACCTCCACCGCTTCAGACATCTGCCCCAGTCCGGCGTCGTTGAAGGGTTGAACGGCCACATAGTAGGTCTGCTGGCTGTCGAAGAAACCGTAGTCGACGCTGTTGGTATAGACACGGGCGGCGTGGTTCATGCGGTCGCGGGCAGCACCCCAGCGCACGACGTAGCCATTGGCATCGGGTTGAGCTTTCCATGTCATGGCGATGCGCCGACTGTCGGTCTGCCGGACGGGTTTGAAGTCGGTCACGGCTGCCGGTGTCTTGCTCTTGGCGTGGCCAAACACGCGCAGGTCGCTCACGGAGAACTGTCCTACAGCGAAGTTGGCCTTGTTGGTCACACGCAGATAACGCAGTTTCTTGGCCTTAGGCAACATCAGAAGTTCGTAAATCTGATCTTTCGCATTGGCTGAACGGTCGACGAGCGTCTGCCAGGTCTTACCGTCCTTTGAGCCTTCCACAATATATTTATAGGTGGGAATGACGGCATCATAGCGATAGTTCTTGAACCCCTCGTCGGCAAAGCATACCTCGACGGCCTCAACGCTCATCGTGCGGCCCAGGTCCATCTGAAGCCACTCGCCGCTGTTTCCGCCTTGAGCCGCCCACCATGTGCGGATGTCATCGTCGGCAGCCTTGTTCGGTGACATGTCGCCTTTCACAGACGAGGCCGTCATGGCCTTACCAGTGCTGAGCACGTCCATGTCGAGGAGTATGGACTCTTTCTCAAAGTCAACCTTCCTGCTGGGCACGACGAACGGTTTGTCGAAATCATCCATAATGGTGTGGGCATAGCCATTATCGTAGTAAGCAGGGAAGATGCCGATGCGGCGCTCGTAGTGCTCACGGGCCCCAATGATGAGCGAAGCCACATACCAGTGGTTGCCATAGCGGTCCGTGAACGGATGGCCGTGACCGCCGCCGGTGAAGAATCCTGCGGGACGTATGGCGAAGGGAGCGCCCACCATTGGTTCAAAGGGGCCGAGGGGACTGCGGCCGACGTATGCGCCGGAGCAGTAGGTGATGAACTCTGTGCCCGGCGTGGCGTAGAAGAAATAGTAATAATCGCCCTCATGAACCATGCTGACGCCCTCGTTCCAGCCTTTCGAATTGACTCTCTCGTTGCGGTCGCCCGGCACCTCCCAGCCGAAGCGGCTGCCATTGGCGGGCATCAGGTCGCAGACTCTCGTAAGGGGTTTAAAAGTCTTTGGATCGAACTCCATGCCCTGCATGGGCCCACCGGCGGAGCATCCCCAGAGGTAGTAGGTGCGCCCGTCGTTGTCGACGAAGAAGTCGGGGTCGCCCTTGTCGGGCAACTCCGTGCCCGTCACCTCTTCCCAGACATCGCCGACGGGGTCCTTGGTGCGGAAGATTCTCTTCTTTCCGAAGCCCATATAGTAGATATAATCATCATAGACCATCACGGCCGGAGCCCACTCCCTGACGAGCGGCATCTTGCTGAACACGTGAGTCCAGTCGCGAAGGTTGTCGGAGTAAGAGTAACCCGCAGCGTGCGACGAGAAGAGAAAATAACGGTCGTGGTAAAGCACTATGACGGGGTCGGCGGCAGTTCGGTGAACCGGGTCGCGCTCCTCGAACAGATAGCTGAGGTTCAGTGGGTTGGTCATGACAATGTCCCTGGCATCGTTTGATTTGGTAACAGAGGCATCAGTGGTCATGAATGTCGTGACTGTGAAAGCCAGCAGAATGGTTGTTCTTTTTAAAATCATCTCTAATCAATTTAAAATCTGATTATTTGTGTTGACGGATATACTCGAGCAGGATGGAGTGAGCCGGGCCGTACATCGTTCCGTGGTCGAATCCGTCGAGCTCGTAGAGGTAGGCATTCTTGTGACCAACTAACTGGAGCATGCGCCAGAGGTAGGCATTTTCCTCGTAGCGTCCCAGCAGCTCGCGTTCGCGCTGTCCGCAGATGAGCAGGATGGGCGGACAATCCTTGCGCACCCAGTAGAGCGGAGCCTCTGTGTCAATGATGGGCTGATAGTCGCTGATGCCCCGGTCGCGTCGGTTCTGGTAGTGGGTGATGGCCTGTCCACTAAAGGGAATGAGCGCAGCAACCTTGTCGACGTCTTCGCCGTATTTGGCCACGCGGCTCTTGTCTAAGCCTATCAGACTGACGATGTAGCCACCGGCACTATGACCGGAAAGATAGACCTTCGAGGGGTCACCGCCATATTCGCCGATGTGCTTGAGCACCCATGCAGCGGCAGCGGCAGCGTCGTCGACACCATCGACGGTCGTCACGTAGCGGTTAGGGGCATTAGGATCTTTGTTGTCACCGGCACAGAGACTGTAACCCACGCCGATGACGCAGAGTCCCTGCTTCTGCAGTTCTGTGGGGATGTGCTTGCCGCCAACGCTCATGCCGCCGCCATGATACCAGACGACGGTGGCAAAGCCCTCCTCGCGGGCGGGCAGATAAATGTCCATCTTGTCCTGCTGGCGCTGATAGTCGCTGACAAATTCTGTTCGGTAGGGCACATCGCGCAACATGACGTAGCCGTCCTGGTCGAGACCCTCGGGTTGCACCTTGATGGTGGTCACCTTGTCTGGTCGGGCTGCGGCGGCATGTGCCGACTGTTGTGCCACCTCCACCTGCCATTTGTTAAGGCCGACGGGAGCATACTGTTTGCCCAAGGCAGACTGACCGGTGATGACCTCAAGCCAAGTCAGGGCTGCGGTGTAGCGTCCAAGCTTGTAGGACAGGTGGTAGCCGTCGCGATTAAAGCGGTCGCCGACATAGCTGGTGCGCCCATTCTGAATGGCCGTGCCTGCCGAAATAAGAATCTTCAGTTCAGGGTGCGTCTTGCGGGCGCGATTGGTGGCATCGACAATGGCCTGGAACATGCGCTGCTGGTCCTTGCCATACTTGGGGAATCCCCAGTGGTTGCTGTTGGCAGCATAGGCCCACGTGCGGTGCAGGCCAAACTGAACGTTTGGATTGGTTGCGTGCTGGCGCACGTAGTCGATAAGATTCGTGAGCCACGGCTCGTAGGTGGCGTAATCGCCGGCATCCTGACTGACCTGCTGGAAAGTGATGATGTCCCACGGTTCGTCCTTAAGACAATCGAGAAGGGTGCGCCGCTCGTTTGTCTTCTTTCCACCAACGATTTTTCGGTACTCGAAGTCGGCTTTATTGGCCTCCACCACCTTCCAATGGGACTCATAGCCCTGACCGCCACGATAAGCATCGCCGATGACGAGGCTGTCGCCACCCTCGGCAGCCAGTTCGTAAAGGTATTGCTCCACGGCATCGTCGGAAAAGCTATTGCCAATGGCCAGCACCTTGACAATCTTGGCTGTCATCAGTTGTGGAAGGAGCAGAAGTAATGCTGCAACAAAGGTCGCTGTCATACGGCGACTGACAGGACGGGTAATCATTTTGTTTGCCATATTGAACATATTTATTTTAAACAGCGTTTCTCATTCTGAGAGGATTATTTTTTTTGTTTGCATGAACATAGATGTCAGGCAGCGAAGGTGGCGAAGAGAGTTTAGTTCCAGATAAAGTATACCACGGAGTTGATGCCTGAGATGAATTATAAAATACACTCCCGATGCTGCTGGCATCGACATCTTCAAGCAGGAAGCGTGCCGGAACGCTCTTGTCAGTATATACGATAGAGTTCTCGTTGCGGCTGTCGAAGTTGAAGTAGCTGTTCCCCATCCACGCGGCACGCAGGTAAACAGCATTGTCCACCTCCTCCATCTGCACCCATCCGTCGGCAGTAGAGATGTCGTTGCCAAGTTGGGC
>CAJOLI010000121.1 GCA_905235285.1 uncultured Bacteroidaceae bacterium | reverse complement strand
TTTTCAGGGGTATATCACCACACAGAATTGTTATTTTCGCCAAAATCCGAATCTATGCAGCGACTGGTTTGCGGATGTCATAATGACATAGAATAAGGTGCATCGTCGGCAGAGGTGCCACGCTTGCGGTTTGGCTGGCTGCCCATCTGGAAGATGATGCGGCCACCTGACTGCAGGTCGTTGTGGAGCAGATAGTTGCGCGTATATTTAGCACCATTCAACTCCATGCTCTGTATGTAAACATTCTCTTTCTTGGCGTTGTTGGCGATAATTTCCAGCGTCTTTCCCTTGGGGAAATGGACCTTTGCCTTGGGGAAGAGCGGCGAGCCAATGACATACTGGTTGGTGCCGGGGCAGACGCTGTAGAAGCCGAGAGCCGACATCACATACCAGGCCGAGGTCTGTCCGTTGTCCTCGTCGCCGCAGTAACCGTCGGGATTTGCCGTGTAGAGGCGGTCCATGATCTGGCGCACCCAGTACTGCGTTTTCCAAGGCTGTCCGGCATAATTATAGAGATACGGCATGTGCTGGATGGGCTGATTGCCGTGGGCATACTGCCCCATGTTGATGACTTGCATCTCTCGCATCTCGTGGATGAGCTGCTTGCGAGTGTCGACGCCTCGGCCGAAGACGGGCGGTGTGGTCCATACGGCATCGAGCTTGTCGACAAACTGCTGCTTGCCGCCCATCAGGTCGATAAGACCTTGTATGTCGTGGAACACGCACCACGTCCAATGCCAGCTGTTACCCTCGGTGAAAGGGCCCCACCATTCGCAGGGATCGAATCGTCCGGGGAAGTTGCCTTTACTGTCGCGGCCGCTCATAAACCCATATTTGGCATAGAAGATGTTGCGATAGTTCTGACTGCGCTGTTTGAAGACGTCAAGCTCGTCCTGAGGACGACCGAGTTTCTTTCCCATCTGATAGATGCACCAGTCGTTGTAGGCGTATTCCAGCGTGCGGGCTGCACTTTGACCTATCTCGTCGGAGGGCACATAACCGAGGCGGTTGTAGGATGCGTAGGCGGCACGTCCGGACGAAGGCACTTTAGGATGCTGGCTGGCAGTGGCCGTGAGCAGACTCTCGTAAACCTTCACGGGGTCGTTTTTCACCAAGCCTTTCATATAAGCATCAACCACGACCGAAGCCGAGTTGTTGCCCACCATACAGTCGCGATGGCCGGGGCTTGACCACTCAGGATAAAATCCGCTCTCGCGGTAGGCGTTGTAAAAGCCCTCCTGCATCTGCTCGCCCATCTCGGGATAGACGAGGTCGATGAATGGCAGCTCGCCACGGAACGAGTCCCAGAAACCGGTGTCGGTGAAGAGACGTCCCGGCTCCACCTTGCCCGTGTGGGGGCTGTAGTGCACAACTTTGCCGTCGGCGGTGTATTCAAAGAACTGACGGGGGAAGAGGCAGCTGCGGAAAAGACAGCTATAAAAAGTGCGCAACTGGTCGATGTTGTCGCTCTCAACCTCGATGCGTCCGAGAATCTCATCCCAACGTTTGCGTCCTTTCTCCTTCAGCTGATCAAAGCTGTTGTTGCCCAGTTCCTTGAGGTTTTGCAAGGCCTGTTCGGCACTGATGAACGACGAAGCCACACGAGCATGCACCTGCTCGCCGGCCTTGGTCGAGAAACCGATGACAGCCCCGGCGTGATTGCCTTCAGCCGTCGTGCCGCCTTCGGTCAGTTTGTCGTCGAGAGCTGTGGCCGAGTAGGTGAAGGGCTTGTCGAACTGAATGACGAAATAGTTGCGGAAGTTGTCTGTCACACCGCCACTGTTGCGGGTGGTGTAACCCGTGACGGTACGGTTTGCCACGTCGATCTTGACAGCCGACCCACGGTCGAAAGCATCAATGACCACGCAGGATGACTCTGATTCTGGATACGTAAAGCGCAGAATGGCAGCACGCTCGGTGGGCACGAGCTCGGTTGTAATGGCATAGTCGGCCAGGAAAACACTATAATAGTAGGGACGGGCCACCTCAGCCTTGTGGTTGAAAAAGCTGGCACGATCGTTCTCATTGAATATTGGGGTGCCCGTGATGGGCATCAGTGAGAACTGACCATAGTCGTTAATCCAAGGACTGGGCTGGTGGGTCTGTTTGAAGCCACGGATGCGGTTCGATGTGTAATTGTAAGTCCATCCGTCGCCGTTCTTGCCACATTGAGGCGTCCAGAAGTTCATTCCCCAGGGCATGGCCGTGACGGGATAGGTGTTACCGGTAGAAAGTTCAAAGTTGGAATCGGTGCCGACGAGCGTGCTCACGTAGTCGGCCACACACTGTTCCTTCTGTGCATTCACATTGATGAATGACACTGCAATCAAAGCTGCAATGATGGATATTTTACGCATGTCTTTATGGTTTTATTTAATGACTAATTCTATTTGAGTTGTTCCGTCGGCCGGAGCGACAGGTTTGTCTGGTTTCTGAGCTTTGCCGTTGACGCGGACGGCTACGAGCTTGGTGCCCTTACCGCTGACAGATATGTTGAGTCGCCCGTTGCGATAGCGCAGGTTGGTGAGCGTTTCGACACCAAAGTCGTTGAGCAGTTGTACATCGGGCGCAAAAGTGACGCCTTCGGTGGTAAACTTCATACCGAACAGATCTGTGAAAATCATGCGGATGTAGCCTGTAGCCGACCAGGTTTGGTCATAAACCGACCCCCAGTGGCCACCCTGTTGCCAGCCTCCGTCGACGGCGCCCGTCTCCTCATTATATATTTCATAGAAGCAATTATTGCTGCCGAGGGCAAGGTCGGCGAGATTCTGCAGCTCAAAGCTGAAGATATCCTTACGGCCTTGACGGTAGGCGGCGTCTGCCCAGAAGGCATTGACAAAGGGCCAGACGATCTGGTTGTGGCGCCCGGGGTGCTGCTGGTCGAAGCGTTTAAAGTGAGGATAGATGGAAGGGATGCCGTGTTTGCCGCTGTAAGTGTTGGCAATCACCTGCTTGGCCTCAGCATCGCTGACCACGCCGAAGAGAATAGCAAAAGCCACTCCCAAAGCCTCCTGATGAGAATGGAGATTGCCTTCGCCGTCAATCAGATAACTCAGCTTACCTGCACCGGCGTCGAAGAGGTTCTTGCGGATGGCTGCCCTCAGGTCGGCTGCTTTCTTGACGTAGGTCTTTTCGGCAGCTTTGTCGCCCTCGTCGGCGGCCATCTTGGCCAGCGTGACGTAAGCATTATAGTAGATGCTGTTCGTGCTCAGGCACTTAATGCGCTTCGAGCCTGGGAAGTCGAGCACATAGGATGAGCGGTGCTGGGTATCGAAGACAGGCTCTTCGTAACCGGCGATGCCGTCATTGAAAACCGAGGGCCCCATGAACATGCCATACTCGCGGTCGAATTGTTCGCGCTCCAGCTTCTCCATCGTGTTGGCAGAAGCTTTATAAGCCTGGCGAAGGAACGCTTTGTCGCCAATCTTCTGATAGTAGTCGTAAGCGGCTGTGACCCAGATAATCTGGTCCCAATACTGGTGGCCGATGAACGAACGGTTGTCGGTGGTGACGCTCCAAAGTGAGTAAGCCGTCTTCTCAGGCATGAGTAGTGCGGCAGCGTTCCACGAGTTGATGCTCACGTCGCGCGTCCATTCGCCGCCATATTCGCCGCCCGCCTTGATGAGACTGTCAGGCGTATTTTTGAAGAGGGTCTCCACGGCCAGCGTGAACGCCTTGTCGACATTGGGCTTTCCGGTCTTCAAAACCGGGAAATCCTTGGAATAGTGACTGGTGTAGTATTCAAAGAACTGGCGTCTGTCGTCATAAAAGCTGGCGGCAACACCATGTCCTTCGTTAGGATAAATCTTATAAGTGCGCTTAAGGTCGCCGGGGATGTTGTTGAATCCGGCAAAGTGGGTGTGGGGCGGGCAGATATTGTCTTGCAGCCCAGAGCCCAGAAGCACGGGACAATGAATGAGACGTGCGAGGTTCTTGATGTCGAAATAGCTGAGCACCTCGTAGATGCCGTCCCACGTGAGCGACTTATCTTGCTCCATATTATCACCGGGAGAAAATTTCCAAGTGTCACTGAGTCGGAGCCAAGGCCAAGAGACTTCCTGAGCCTGTCCTGCAGGTAGCAGAAAAGCAAACGTAAGGAATGTTAGAATGATGCGTTTCATCTGTGTTGGATTGATTATAGTTATACATCTATCGACGAACAGGGTTGCCATGACCCATCAAAAGAGTTAATCATTTCAGCAGATTGCGGAGTCCTCGTATCTTGCCGTCGGTGCCAAAGAGGTATTCATTGGTGTACCATTCGCTGAACACGCCGTGGTGGGTGGCATAGAGAGTGGCCTTTGCCGCCTCCATCTGTTCAAGAGATTCGGTGATATGCCGACGCACGTAGTCCTTATCTTGCCGGCCCTTGTAGGCAAGCATGAACTCATAGAGTGAATGGCTGATGTGGGCCATGAAAGTGGCTTGAGTCAGTAGGTTATCGTTAAACCATGTTCGCTGAGCGGCTGGGATGTTGCCTGCAAGCTGTTTGGCCTGCTTAGCCACACGGTCGAAGCGCTGGGCAGTCAGCTCCATGTTTTTGATGAGCGTGTCAACCTGATTCGTTCCCTGAATGCGGAAGGAACGTCCCTTGACGCTCTCGTAGCCGATGTCCTGCAGGGGATTGTCGCTATATTTCCAAAAGCGGCCCAGAATCTGATCCATGCAGCGGGCATAACGCATATCCTGGAAATTGAACTGTCGGCTACC
>CAJOLI010000120.1 GCA_905235285.1 uncultured Bacteroidaceae bacterium | reverse complement strand
GGTCTATCATCAGATGGGCGACGACGAGCGGGCACTGCCCTTTGCCCGGCGCGCCTGCCAGATTGAGGAGCAGCGCGGCGACCTCTACAAGCTGGCCGTCAGAAGGGCCCAGCTGGCCTCCGTGCTCATCGGCCGTCACGACTACGGCGAGGCCGAGCAGATGCTGGGCGACGTCATACCCGTCTTCCGACAGGTGGGCGACCGCCATTCCCTGGGCATCGCGCTCAACAAGCTGGGCATGTCACTGCTCTGCCAGCAGCGCCAGCGAGAGGCCATCGCGCATTACCGCGAGGCTGAGGGCATCTTCGTCGAGATGGGCGACCTGGCCAACGAGATGCACGCCCAGCGCGGGCTCTACGAGTGCTTCTGGACCATCAACCCCGACAGCGCCAAGGCGGCACTCGACCGCTTCGACCTGCTGAAGGACTCGCTCTATTCGAACGCCACGGCCGAGAGCCTCGCTCGATACGACGCCGAGTTCCGTTCCGACTGGCTCCATCGCGAGAACGAACAGCTGCGCTCGCGCACCACCTTATATATTATAATAGGTGTGGCCCTGCTCCTGCTCATCGCACTTGCCATCTGGCTGTGGATGCACCGCCGCATGCACATCCGCGAGGCCGCACTGCGGGCCACCATCGCCGAGCTGCGACGGGGCGGGCAACCCGACGACGACGTGCTGCCCGTCGACGACGCCGACACGCTGAGCGACGCCGACCGCGACTTCCTCAGCCAGCTCGTCGCCATCGTCAAGCGCGACATGGAGCACGGCAACGTCGCCGTCGAGAACATCGCTGGGGAAATGTGCCTCACCCGCGCACAGCTCAACCGTCGCATGAAGTCCATCGTCGGCACAACCACCCACGACTACGTCATGCGCATCCGAATGGAGCAGGCACGACTGCTGCTCACCTCGCAGAACGAACTGTCGGTGGCCGAGGTGGGCTTCCGATGCGGATTCGACAACGCCACCTCCTTCTCGCGAGCCTTCAGGCAGATTTTCGGCACTTCGCCCTCAAACTACCGCGCTCAGCACTGAGCAACCCCTCATTTTGAACTTTTTTGTAAAGACTATGTACGAAAATGTATAGTCTCTTCCGTCGTTTCTTCTTATCTTTGCAGCCAAATAGGCAATTGAAAACAATTAAAGATAAGAAGTCATGAAGCAAAAACTACTCCTGGCCCTGACGGCCATCACGGGCCTCGCCATGCAAGTGCAGGCCGAGAGCATCCCCATCGACGAGGCACACTTCCCCGATGCAGCGTTCCGAAACTATGTGCTGAACGAGATGACGTATCACAAGAGCAACGGCAAGTGGGCCCGGGTGGGCGAAGACGGCCAGCTGTCAGACTATGAGCGCAAGCATGTGGTTACCATCGGTTTCCCCGATGGCTGCAAGAGCGCAGAAGGTATCCAATACTTCGCCAAGAGCGAGACGGGCGGTTGGGGGCTGAAGGTATATGTCAAGTCCGACGACCTGAAGACGCTCGACCTCTCCGGCATGGACGTGACGAAGGTCGTGGCGGGAGGACACAAGCTCGAATCGCTCAACCTCAAGGGCTGCACGAAGCTGACCGAGGTGGAGTGCCCTATGAACGCGCTCACCACACTCAACGTCGAGGGCTGCACGGAGCTGGAAACACTGAAGTGCTATGATAACAAGATTACCGCGCTCAACCTGGCACAATCACTGAAGCTGCTCTACCTCGAATGCCACAAAAATCAGTTGACGGAGCTGAACATCAATCAGTTGACGGAGCTGAACATCAATTCGCCCGCCCTAGAATATATCAATTGCGGCGACAACCCCCTGCAGATGCTGTTCCTGCCGAACATCGACAAAGGAACATCGATGGACTTGTATTGCGCGAACACTCAAATCCCCACACTCGACCTGCGCGACAACAAGTACACTTATGTCGACTGCTCCGGTTCGCCCATCACGGGCATCGAGTGGTCGTCGGGTCGGCCGGCAACGGCTATGTAATCAGGCTGCAATGCAACAACACGCATATCATCCCCGACGACATCCTCGCCATTCCCAATCCGGAGAAGGTGCAAGAGCTGAAATGCGATGGCTGCGGACTGACGTCGTTAGACTTGTCAAGGCTGACGAACCTCACTTCGGTGAACTGCCAGAACAACTTGCTGACCACGCTCGACGTGTCGCACAACACCAAGCTCAGAAGCTGTTACGTCAACCAAAACCAGTTGTTTGCCCTTGACGTGTCGGGAACGACATGCTCCTCTCTGGGCACCTGCTGGCAATTCCTTCAGGGCCAGACCGTGGAGATGAACGGAAAAACATGGGTGAAGCTGAACAACGAGGTCAACGTCGACTTCATTTCCGACCTCCAGGTTTGGCACAATTCGGTGCCCGGGACTACTAAAATCACCACCCCGACGATGCAGGGAGACTATCTGCTCGTCGACGAGACCGGCGCCGGCAACGTCAGCAAGGTGTGGTATATATACCATGTCGGCAATGGGTTGAGCATGCACGTCGAAATCACCACCGGCGACTATGGCGTGGCCATCAACGAATATAACTTCCCCGACCAGAAGCTGCGCGACTACCTGCTCAGCAAGGACTACGGCGCCGACGCCCTGCTGACGGAAGACGAGATTGCCGCCATCACCGAGCTCGACGCGCAGAACCGGAACATCGCCTCGTTGGAGGGCATCCAGTACCTGCGCAACCTCACTTACCTGAACGTCAGCGGCAACCACCTGACCGACGAAGGGTTCAGCGACTTGATGGCTTATCTGCCTAACCTGACCGAGTTGTACTTCGACGACAACGAGAGCATCACCCGCTTCGATGCCTTTGCGAACACGAAGCTGCGCACACTGTCCGGCTGGGGCTGCGCCCTCACGACGCTCGACGTGCGGGGCCTCACCGAACTGGAGGAGCTCTACTGCGATGACAACCGGCTGACGTTCCTGAACCTGACTGAGAACCCGATGCTGCGCCGGCTGCAGTGCAACGGGAACCAGTTCACGGAGATATACGGCCTCGACAGCCTCATCAACCTGCGCAGCCTCGACGTCAGCGGCAATCAGCTCTCGACGCTCGACGTCAGCAACTTCCCCTTGCTGTATGACCTCTATTGCGGCGATAACAACCTGACGACGCTCGACCTGACGCAGAACACCAACCTGAGGTACCTCTACGTGGAGAAGAACCAACTGACATCGCTCCTCCTGCCGGAGAACGCACCGCTGAAGTGGCTGCGCATCTACGGCAACCAGCTGAAGCAAGACGTCATGCGCACCATCGTCGAGCTGCTGCCGCCGCTGGCCACGACCTATAACGTGCGGGCCTACTACGAGGGCCTCGGCACCGAGGGCAACGAGCTGACGCCCGCCCTCGTCAGCGCCATGCGAGCCAAGAACTGGAACCCGCAGTACACCACCAACGGCACGACGTGGCAGGACTACGCCGGCGGCACGGCCAGCTTCAGCCTCTGGCTGCGCGGCAACCAGGTGACCACGGCCAACGCCGCCAACCTCACTGCCCTGGCCGGCGTCTCGGGCTCCGCCTCCTTCGACGAGCTGACCAACACGCTGACGCTCAACGGTGCCACCATCACCGGCAACAACATCAGCAACGCCATCGGACTGAGAAGCCAGATCGACGGGCTCACCATCCGTCTCGAAGGCAACAACACCATCAACGTGAGCGGCTATGCGGCCCTCCAGCTCGACAAGAACACGACCATCACGGGCACGGGCAAGCTGACGGCACAGTCAGACATCAACGGCATCTACATCTACGGCGACACGCTCACCGTCAGCGGCGGCGCCACCGTCAACGTCTTCAACACCGGATCGGCGGGATACGGCATCTACGGCCGCACGTTTTCAGATGGCAACGTCGCCACCTACTACGGAACGCTTGCCGTCGAGGGCGACCAGACCAAGGTGCAGGCCCTCGGCCCGGTGGCCAGCGTCGGCAGACTGAAGGCGCTGGTCATGCCTACGGGCACCACGCTGACGGTCACCAACACATCTACGATGGCCGTGGAGAACGGTTACTTCTATGAGAACAACGTCTGCACACGCACAGGCCTCAGACCAAGAGACTACGTCTACACCACAGCCACGGGCATGGTCAGCATCACCACGCCTCGTGAGGGCCTGGCCATCGACGAGACCAACTTCCCCGACGAGGCTTTCCGCAGCTACCTGCTCGCCCAGAGCTATGGCACCGATGCCATCCTGACCGACGATGAGCTGGAGAACATCAGCACGCTGACGCTCAACGACCTCGGCATCAGCGACCTCACGGGCATCAGCCATTTCTTCGCCCTGGAGAACCTCTATGCTTCAGGCAACCAGCTCACGACGCTCGACCTCGAGGGCCTGACCATGCTCGAGAACGTCGAGGTTATGGACAACCAGCTCGACTCGGACGGCATCACCACCCTGATCAACTCGCTGCCCGAGGGCGACGGCACCAATGCTGTGCTCATCTACCACGAGGGAAGCAGCAGAGAGGGAAATGTCCAGCCCACGTCGGTTGAAATCGTGGCGGCAAACCAAAAGGGATGGCAACTGATATACCAGAAGGCTGATGGCAGCTATAGCCCATTTGAGCCTTACATCAAGGGCGATGTCAACGGCGACGGCTCCGTCACCATTGCCGACGTGACGGCTCTGGTGAACATCATCCTCGGCAAGAGCCCAGTTCCTGCGAGCGGCATAGCCGACGTCAACGACGACGGCAGCGTGACCATTGCCGACGTTACAGGCTTAGTCAACATCATTCTCGGGAAATCATAGCCATAGAAACCTGAAAATCCTCGCCAGAGCTTGCACTCGAGGACAAAGAATATTTGAGAGCGCCCCTTTCGGGCGCTCTTTCTGTTTAACCCAAATTATTTTTCCCGTTTCATTTCCCTCTTTTCACTTTTTCCCGTATCTTTGCGACCGAAATATGGAAAAGCATACATTGAAAGAGTGGGTCGTGGCCACACGTCCGTGGTCCTTCCCTGCATCGTCGATGCCCGTAGTGGTCACCATAGCGTGGACGTGGGCACAAGGCATAAGCGTCAACTGGTGGTTTGCCCTCTGGGCCCTCATTAACATTATCTTCGTGCATGCCGCAGGCAACGTGTGGAGCGATATCGCCGACTATCGCAGTGGCGTAGATGCCGACGACACGTTTGGCGTGCGCTCGCTTGTCGACGGACAGTTCACAGCGGCTGAATTTCAGCGACTCTCGCTGTCGATCAACGCCTTAGCTATCGTGGGCGGACTGGCGTTGGTGGTGCTGCTATGGCTCACCTACGGCCTCGCGTGCGCGTACATATTTTTATGTATAGGCGTGACAGGCATCTTGCTGTCGTTCTGCTATCCGCGCCTGAAGTACAAGGCGCTGGGCGACCTCACGATAGCGCTCTGCTATGCCCTGCTGCCCATGATAGGGACGTCGCTCATCGTCAGCGGATCTGTCCACTGGCAAGTGCTGTGGCTGGCCGTGCCCGTAGGGCTCATCACGGTGGCCATACTGCATGCCAACAACGTACGCGATATCGAAACGGACCAGCGCGCCGGCATCACCACCTTTGCAATGCTGACGGGGCGTGGACTCGGCGCCAAGCTCTATGCCTTCGAGGTCCTCTTCCCCTTCCTCTGGCTCTTCGGGCTCATGGCCTTCCGCATCGAGACGTGGTGGCTGCTCATCGCTTTCACCGCCCTGCCCGCGGCGTTCAAAAATGCACGCACTATCCTCGATTATGAACAAGGAGGCAAGGAGGCGTATGCCAATCTCGACGAACGCACGGCCAAGCTGCAGCTTATGTTCAGCCTCCTGCTGGCCCTCGCCTTGGTGATTTCGAGGATATGCTGAGATGAAGCGTATAGCGTTGTCCGTCTTGCTCGCCGCGGTCTTCTGGTTCCTGATGTTCAGCCCGCTTCTCAGCCTCAGCTGCAACTTCTGGCTCATGATGACCTGCGCCTCGCTAACGCTCACGGCTATGGCAATAGCTTTCGGCGGTTGGCCGCGCCTGCTTTTCTACGGGCGCAAGTCCGAGCTTGGAGCAAGCTTACGCATGGACTGGCACGAGTCTGTGCTTGGTGCAGGCATTGCCGCAGTGCTCTGGGGCGTCTTTTGGATTGGGGATAAGTGTTCGCAACTGCTTTTCGACTTTGCTCGTCCGCAGGTCGACTTAATCTACGGCATCAAGGACGGCACCTCGTCAACGCTCATTGGCCTGCTGCTCCTTCTTATCATAGGTCCGGGCGAGGAAATCTTTTGGCGCGGCTATGTCCAGGAACATCTCGGCAGACATTTCGTCCATCGTCTTGGTGATACAAAAAAAGCGCAGACCAAGGCGCGCAATATCGCCTTCGTCTGCGCTACGGCAGCTTATACGCTTATTCATGTTTCCTCGCTCAACTTCATGCTCGTCATGGCCGCCCTCGTCTGCGGCATAGCATGGGGAGCCCTCTACCGCCTCATGCCCCAGCATTTCACAGCCATCGTCATCAGCCACGCCATCTGGGACGCCGCAGCTTTCGTGTGGCTGCCATTCTGACATCCCTTAATCCAAAAGAAATGAGATGAGACGAAGAAACGTAATTACCGTAATTCAAGTTCGTTGATGCCAATTACGTCAATTCGTTTCCATTAAACCCAAATCGGTCATTAGACCAAAGACGGCTTTTAAGCTATGCTTCTTATGCTTTTATCCACGTTGTTGCCCTATTT
>CAJOLI010000119.1 GCA_905235285.1 uncultured Bacteroidaceae bacterium | reverse complement strand
CTTGCCGTCGGCCTTGGTGGCTGCCTGGCTTGCGATGGTGCTGATGCCTGTTGCGTCGCCGTCAACGGGCTCGAAGCCGATGAACGTGCGTGACTCTGCTTTGGCCTCTGTGACTGTACCTACAGCGAGGTAGCAGCGGTTTGGCGCGAGGGTGAAGCCTTCGCCCGTAACCTTGTACCAGCCTACCTGCTCTTCCTGCTTCTGCAGAAGGTATGCACCCTGAGCAATATTCATGATGGCACCCGTGGTGTTACCTGTGTAGCAAGATTTGATTGCCTCGGTATCAGATACGGCAGGAACAAGGTCAGCCTCAACAGGCTCCTCGGAAGTCACTACTACGCCAGTGCGTGCAGGGATAACGTCCTCTACCTCGGTCATCTTGATCCAGCCGTCACGCATCTCACCTGTGTAGGCCTTGACGCCTTCAGGAATCTCTACTGCGAACGGTGCCCAGAACGTGCCCCACTGTGCAGCGGTAATCTTCATGTTGGCTGCAGAAAGCTCGGCTGTCTCAAGAACCCATGACGTATAGCGTGGATACTGGGTATGTGTAGTTGCAGGCAGGCTTTGGCCACGATCTACGCTATTGTCGTCGTCGTACAGATAGATATTGCCGCACTGAATGGTGTACTTGCCGGTCTGCAATGAGCTGAACACTACTGTCTGGGCACCTTCCTTCGTCTCTGACCAATTCCAGCTGTCTTTACTTACGGCAAAATACTTGCCTGTAGAGATGTTGCGCAGCGTCGTGCCGTCGAAATAGACGATAGCCTCGTCAGCATTGCTCGTACGTGAATACTTGCCGTTGGATGCATTGCCGTTGCCGATATAGGCCGTGTTGGATGAACCCTTGATGAGCAGGTACTGGCCTGCTGTGGGCATGTTGATGGCTACGGCATTGTTTAATGCGTCTGTCGCAGCGTCAACAGCTGCCTGTTCTGATACAGGCGTGGTTTCGTCGAACTGCCCTGCAGCCTGACGTGCAGCGGCGACTGCGCCCTCGGCAGTCTCGTGGTACTGGCCAAGTTTGTCTCCTATGGTTTTTTCGTTCAGATTTTCCAGTGCAGCATTCAGTGCAGTAAGGTCTGCAAAAGAAGGATGGAAATAGTTCTCAAGAGCAGTAAGAGCTGCAGTCGGGTCAAAATCGGCTGCCTCGCGAATGATGTATTGGTTACCACCGTCACGCGTTGTCCAACTATTGACAACGATGCCTGATTGGTAGTTTGAAACATTTATGCCATTGTTGCCCATACCTAAGAAATACAGACGTTGTGTGATGACCTCGATAGTCAATGGAGTTACCTGGCTTAAATCGTCTGTCAACGCAGGTTGGTTTGCAACATTGTCAACAGTTACAGGGTTGCCCACGAACTTGCTGTCTGCAACACTATATAGATAATAGTTATCTTCATAGTTGATGATGGCGAAGTTGCCGGCAGTGTAGCTTGTGCCATAGGTTGAAACCATCTGAGTGCTATTGCTGCCGAGAGAACCGCGTTCTGTGGTTAGGATATAAGCCTTGTTGTTGCTCAGATCTGACGATAATATAACGCCAGACTGCTTGCAGGTACGCACAACCTTAATGGTGCAATCTGTCTCACCAATAGTGCCGCTTGGCGTGTAATCGAATATCCAGGTATTCTTTCTTAACGCGGCAGGAACGTTTACTTCACTGTTCTTGTCCTGAACGACATTAAGACTTTCAACCAAATCCTCGCCGTCATAGACCTCGTATTTTACAGTAACCGTTGTGCTGTAAGCAGCTTCGAGTATAGCCATTGGGACGGACGGATCGAAATCGTCAACCTCACGAATTTGAACCTGGTTGCCGCCATCTGCCAAGTCATTCCAGAATGTAATGACGGCAGGATTATAACCATTGGAGACACCCATCTGGTTTTCACCATCGTTAAGAGCTACTACAAAAGGATAATTTGCATTTGTTGTTGACAGCAAAGTGACATTGTTGCCAAGTTCGCTGGTTAGTGTCGTATAGCTTCCACTCTTGGAAACGAACTTGCCCTCGCTGATGCTGTATAGATGATATATACCAGTGGTCCCGTACGTCAGAAATGCAAACTGCTGCTTATTGTCGCTCATAGAAGACGCAACGCCTGCCTTGGTTGTAGAAGTAATGGCATTACCTCCATCAGCGACAAACCATGCACCGCGTTCGGCGGTTGTCACATAATAAGCCTTGTTGTTGCTAAAATCGTCTATGGCTGTTACTATATTTACTTCTTCAACGATATAGATTTGAAGTGCGATAGTCGTGTTCCATCCGTGCATCACTTCACTTGAGCGGTTGATGTGATAGCCGCCTGATGTAAAAACGATATTATTGCCATCGAAAGTAAATGTCCAGTTGGCTGCTTCTGATGCCGGAGCAAAAGTTCCTGTTGTTGCTGAGCCTGTCAATGCGCCCCAGTATTTGCCTGTTGCTTCACATTTAATATTCCATGTGTCACCGTTTGCATGGAATGTAAAGATGGCTTTTTCTGTGACAGTGTTTTGAGCAAGTGGAGCCGCATACCGAGAACCGTCTTCAGTTATATAAGAGCCTGCCTTGACCCTTACGACATACTTGCCTCCGTCAACAATGCCTGCCGCCGATGTTATCTGCGAACCTACGACAAGATTTGTCTTCATTGCCCAGATTCCCATTGTAGAGAAGAGGGTGACTAATAGAAGAGTAATTTTCTTCATGGTTGTTTTATGTTTGTTGGTTATTAAAAATATGTTTTTATTTTGCTCGCAAAGATACTAAGAACCATTAATTTTACCCCCCCCATTTGGTTAATTATTGTTAAAACAGGTAGGTTTAGAAAAATAAAATGGCGTATTTGCTAAATCATGTATTTTTTGCGGATGATTTATTGTCGTTGTGGCACTTGTGAGGTTTCTTCATGAGGGTTGACATGACGGACGGCGGTGGGGATGGCATCAGTGTTGGGAGTGGCACGAACATCGTAGAGAAGCTTGAACTCCGGGGCGATGGAAGTGACCGTGAGCTCGGCGGGAGCGATGCTGGCATTACCCTCATATACGAGTTGCGCTTTCACGCGGATGGTGCCGGGCGTGGTGGTAGCACGCAGCAGGATGGGGGCTGTTCCGAAAGCTACGGCGACGGGGTTGCCGCTATTCTGTTCGTTGCCCAAAAGCTGGCCCTCGCCCTCTACGGTAAAGAGAATGTGCTCGTTATTGAGGCGGCGCACGTTGTCATGAGCGTCAACGACGGAACAGATGATGGTGACGAGGTCGCTGCCGTCGGCACGCAGGGGTTGCCCGCCGTCATCAATCGCCAATTGCAGGCGTGCGGGACGGCGTGCAGGAAAGCGCTTGTGCGTAGCCACCACCTTTCCGTCCATAAAGCCTTCGGCCAGGAAATAATCGTCGCGGCCGTGGTTGCGGGCGTTGTTGATGTCGTCGATATAGCTCCATGCGCCGGGGAAGGTAAGTATGGGGCTGGGCATGGCCAGGTGTTCACGGTCGGGACGTTGGGTCATCACGCTTCCGTCCTTGCGGATGGTCAGCCTTACGGAGTCGCAGTTGCTATAGACGGTGACATCGTTTGGCGAGAAAGGTGTCAGCTCGTTGGCGATGAACACCATGGGCTGTTCGCGCTGCTGGGAAGCGAACATATAGTAAGCATATTTTTCCTGTCGGAAGGCATCGAAGGGTCCGCTGTAGAGCGGGTCGGGGTGATAGCCACGCTGGTATTCGAAGGGATGCCACAGGCAACCGCCAAAGTGTTTGCGCGGCATCTCCCACAGCGTCTCTACGGTGGTGTACTTATATGGCGGGTTGCCGTAGTGTAGGGCTTGGAGCAGCTGTGGCACTTCACCCCAGGCGCGTGCAGCACGGCCGATGGAGTTCTGGGAGTTCCAGTCGTCAACGATGTCGCTGAATTCGCGTGTGAAATAGGTCTTGGTGGAATCCTCCTCCTTGTCCGACCAGTCGGGATTGCCCGTAGGCGGATGGCAGTACCAGATGTCGAAATGCTCGCGTCCGTTCTGCCGACTGTCGCAGGCGCAGGCCACCGGCGACCACGGGTATTCCTCATGCACGGCGCGGACGACACTGACGGCAAACGTGTCGGGGTAATTGGTCTCGTTCAGGATAGGCTCGAACATGAGCAGGCAAGGATGGTTGCGGTCACGCCGCATGATCTGGCGGATGTCGTCATAGACATGGGCAGCAAACGCCTGGTCGTTGTTCCAATACTGCCAGCCTGGTGTCGTCTCGATGACGAAGAGTCCGAGCTCGTCGCAGGCATCCATGAAGGCAGGATCCTGGGGATAGTGGGCGTTGCGGATGATGGTCATGCCCGCCTGACGCAGTTTCAAGGCGTCTCGGTAGTGCTGGCTGTTCGTCATGGCATTGCCTACGACGGCAAAGTCTTGATGAAGGTCATGAGCCATATCGAAGTCCCCGCCCAGTCCGGCAGCGATGCCGTCCTCGAGACCATGCGCCGGGGATATACCGACGCGCAGTACCGGGATCTGATCGCGAAGATCCGCGATATCATCCCCGATGTCTCCATCGGCACCGACATCATCGTCGGCTTCTGCGGTGAGACCGAGGAACAGTTCGAAGAGACCGTGCAGCACCTTTCCGACCTGAAGCTGAACGTCGTCCACCTCGCCCGCTATTCACCGCGGACCGGGACGCTTTCCGAGCGCACTATGGCCGACGACGTGAGCGAGGAAGAGAAGTGGCGCCGCTTCCGCGTGATCCAGAAACTGCAGGAAGATATCGCCGCGGAATATCATGAAC
>CAJOLI010000118.1 GCA_905235285.1 uncultured Bacteroidaceae bacterium | reverse complement strand
CACCCGTTCATCGACCTGCGTACCTTCGTGCAAAAGAACTTCGTGAACATCAGCATCCTCTTCGTGTCGTATTGCATGATGAACGCCGTGGCCAACGACGTGCAGATTTTCCTGACCGACCGCGTGATGGGTGCCGACTTCATGCATACCACCAACGTCAACTGGTGGACCATAGTGGGCATCCTCTGCGGCACTGCCTCGTCGTTCGTCATGCTGGCCAAGCGCCACTGGCGCCCCAAGTGGGTGGCCACGCTCGGCTTCGCCTCGTTCACCGCCTATGTCGTGATGCTCTACTTCCTCGTCGACCCCACCACGGAGCTGTGGATGCTCCGCCTGCCCCTCTTCCTGCGCGGCTTCGGCAACGCCCTGCTCTACGTGGTGCTGGCCTACGCCCTGGCCCGCAACGTGCCGTTCCCCTTCTACTTCCAGGCGCTCTGTGCCGTAGGCTTCATCCGCACCGGCGTGGGCACCCCCGTCTGCAGCGGCATCCTGGAGCATTTTCTTCATCAGGAGCAGAGCCGCTCGTTCATGGAGCTGGCCTCGAACCTCAACCTCGACGCCATCGGCCACAACCTCGCCGCCCTGACGGGAGTGCTCCACCAGCAGTCGTTTCTTGTGGCGATGAAGGAGACCTACGGCCTCGTCGCCCTCGTCGGCGTGGCCACGATAGCCCTCGTCCTCGCCAGCGACTACCGCGGCACCTACAAGGCCGTCTATCCCAAGCTGCCCGAGATCTGGCGCATGGTGAAGAAAAGATCGGCGGGGACAGATAGACTATCCTCTGAATAAGCATTAACTTTTATATAAAGGCCTACCTTCACTACCTTCACCGGCCTTGTCAGAAGGGCAGGTCGGCTTCGCGGAATGTCACGTCGGCAGCGGCTTCATCAGAGGGCAGGGTCCTGAGAGCCATCCCGACTTCTGCGGCAATCCAGAGACGGGCCAGTATACAGATAACAACACCAAGAGTCCTGCCGAGCAGTTCGAGCACCGTATAACGGATGCAAAAGAGTTCCGAATTCCAAAAATAGCAAAAAGTAACAGAAATTTCCCTGCTACTTTTTGCTACTTGTTTTCAATTGATTTTGTGGCCTAAGGTCGACCGAGCCGACATCCGGAACTTGAAGAATTATTAATCATGAAAGCGGCAAGGCCGGGCACAGGCCGTTTCAGCCAACCACCAATATAATAAGGTTAAAAAGCGATACAGGGACGTGTAGCTGCTTCGCCTTTGCTATATAATTCTATAATCCGGTCCGTATTGAAATTTATTGCCCAGTAGTCGTCATAATTGGGATCATCGGGCTCATCGGGCTCAACTCGCGAAGATGACCAGTAAATGGCGCTGAGAAATCCATCGCCCCCAACTTCCTTAATAGCATTGTGGAGTGGGTTCCATTCTACTCTGTCGTCTTGCACCTCACCTCCGAACGCTTTAAACATATTCAGCCAATTATCCTTGCTCGGCAGAAACCATCTTCTTGATGGCGCTGTTTTCTGTTTGCAAACTTTATCGGCAAAATCATAAGACATTACATATTGATGGAGGTTGGGATGTTGATCATTTTTCAGCGCAATGGCTAAGCAGTGGTTGTGGTTGTCGTCGCCCGTTTCGGAACCTACGTATGCTATCATTCCCTCCGCCGAGACGCCGGCATGTTCGAGAAATTTTCGCGTGGCATAAATCAAGCCGTCGCCGCCAAGCAACTTGCCGAGGTCTTCGGGGAGTGCTTGAGAGGCTCCGCGGGCGGTGGCGCTGATTTCCCTCTTCACGTTGTACACCTTGCCCTCGAGTTCCTTACTGTTGCTGCCGAACGAGGCCTCCTTGCCAGCCATCTTCAACTTCGCATTGTTGAGCACCGTGCTGCTGGGAATGGGCAGCACAAACTTGGCTATCATGTATCCGTCATTGTGCATGGTGGGGGTGACATCGGCGGTGCAGACCGTTACACCATTGTTGACGACCTCGACAGGATATGGTTTTACAGCATCGCTGCCGCCCCAGAGGGTGATTTCGAAGTTGAGGAAGGTCGTATGCTGCGAGAGAGATAACGCTCGGTCTCCGTAGGCGAAGGTGCCCTTCAGGTCGCTGTACTTCTTTACGGCCTCGCTGATGTCGGCGCAGTAGGCCGTTGACGGATAGTTCACCGTCACAGATCCGTCAAGGTGTACGCTTATCAGATCGGGCCCGGCGCCCCGCTGCGGGCCGCTCGCAAGCGTGGCGGTGAGCATGAGGTCGTTGGCCGGAGTGCCTTCGCCCGTGTAGACCAGTTCACCGTCAAAGACGGCGGTGGTCTGGCCTATGCCCTCTCTAAGATTGAAGAACACGCCGTAAACGTTCTCGCCCGTGACGTAGAGCCAGTCGCCGTCAGCGAAGCGGAGTGTCCGGTTGTCATCGTCCACGGTGGCGCGTGTGTCGGTATAGCTGCCACCCACGGTTATGGTGTAGGGAATGGTCTTCACTGTCTGCTGAGCGGCAGGAACTTCGTTCACTGCGTCGTCATCGCTACCGCAGGCGGTGGTCATGAGGGCGGCCGCCATCATCGGCAGCACGGCCCAAAGGATGTTGTTCTTCTTCATTCTCTTCTCTGTTTAAAGTTGTTTGGATACTACAGGTCTTCTTCCTCATTCATTTTGTTGAGGCTTGCACCTTCAGTTCTGTTGCTGACTTCCATGAGGTGGCCCTGCTGTTGCAACTGGACGACTTGCATCGTCGGTCGCTCATAAAGTTTCTTTTCCATTGTCACTTTGTTTGTTGCGGGTTTATTTTTGTATGAAATTGATTGATTACACGCACAGCGATTCCGATGTCACATCGTTTTCTCTGTTTTCGGCTGCA
Organism: uncultured Bacteroidaceae bacterium; assembly: GCA_905235285.1. Taxonomy (GTDB): domain Bacteria; phylum Bacteroidota; class Bacteroidia; order Bacteroidales; family Bacteroidaceae; genus Physcousia. The sequence goes on along the minus strand of CAJOLI010000118.1, from coordinate 3,455 downwards.
AAGTTACATTATTTTCCCGAATAGCAACGGTTCTTCCCTCACTTTTTTATATGTTTTATGGAAAAAGGCTGCATGAGTTTTGTTATTCCCTGCGAATTTTTGACCATACTGTTGTTTGTTTGCAGATTTTTTTGTACCTTTGTACCCGCATCTACCCATAGAATGCACCCATAGCGGTCATTCATGTGGAAGCATTCAGAATAACCTGGTAATACTATAAACCATCCATCAAGCAATTGTTGAACTTTTAAACATATTTATTATGAAAATCAAGCTGTTCCTGTTGGCCATCCTGATGACTGCCATTCATCCTGCCGTCTACGCGCAGAAAAAGTCTGCCAAGAGCATTCCCTCCGACAAGAAGGAAATCATCGACCGCTTCATCGCAGGCACTCTCGACCCGTCGTACACCCCTGCCCTCTTCTTCGGCCATTTCGGTGGCGGGAAGCAGCTCGGTGAAGCCGCCGTCAAAGCCCACCTGACCCTGTTCCTGAAAGGTGGTGCCGACGTGCTCAAAGTGCAGACCGAGCAGTCGATGCCTCACGTCGACGACCTGACGATGGACACCCCTCTCGTACCTGAAGACTTTTACCGGCCGACGGTCGAGCTGATCAAGGAGATCCTCAGCTATGTGGGCAACGACGTGTATGTGATGCCCACCATCCTCAGTACGCACCAGGTGGCACGCCAGGGCTTCGGCGACAACCGCCTTCCATCATACGCCGTAGAGCGTCCCGAGGCCTACAAGCGCATGCTCGACTCCTACACCAAGGCCATCCTCTGGTTTATCCGCGAGTGCAAGGCTGTCGGTGTCGAAGCCTTCTTCACGGCCACACAGGGAGGCGAGAAGAAGTTCTATGAGCTCAACGTGCCTGGTGGTTTCTTTGAGACTTACATCCGGCCTTACGACCTGCAGGTGATGGGCGAGGCCAACAAGGACACCAAAATGACCATCCTGCATATCTGCGACTGGGAGGGAGCCATGGACGACCTGACGCGCTTCCTCGACTATCCGGGCAAGATTGTCAACGTGCCTGTGACCATCGACGGCAAGCCTCTCTCGCCGAAAGACACCTACAAGCTGTTCAAGCGTCCCGTACTCGGCGGATTCAACCGCAAGGCCGAGATCGGCAAGGCTACGCCGGAAAAGATTGTCGAGATGACGCGTCAGCTCATCGCCGACGGACCTACCGGTCATTTCATGATCGGCGCCGACTGCTCCGTCCCGTCGCCTCTCGACAACACGGCCAACATCCATGCAGCCGTCAGCACGGCGCACGGACGATAATGATTGTTGATGCGGTTGACAAGGAAAAAATCCGACTACGTGGTACACACGTAATACGCTGAAAAATGCCAGATGCAGACGAGTCCGCCTGCATCTGGTCCTTTTTTATGCCACCATCTCTTCGAAGTGGTAAGTAGGCTGTGGCCGCCCCGGCTGAAGATAGCGCCAAGCGACCACCTCGTCGGTATAGCGGTTGTCAACAGAGCGGATGAGGGCGTCGCGAACAAGCAGGTCTAAACGCTCGGGAGCGCACTCCACACGGGCATTGATGATGAGGCGCACGTCAGTAGTTGCCTCTGCCCCGTTTCGGAACGTCAGCACTCGGTCAGGACCGGTAATGTTGGCAATCGCACAGCTCTTGCCGCTCTCAGCAATGTCACGGGAAACCATGCATCATTGCCCGGTCCCATATCCCCCGTCCCTTCACGAAGACTGATGATCTCCGCGGCTCCCACGCCACGCCATTCCAACAGGCTCTTAACGGCACGTGTGTGGCATGCAGCTATCGTCGAGCCGTTTAGTGCTGCCAACGCCCCTTCGTCACCACGTTCCAGAAGCTCACAAAGATCATCTACAATTACGACCTCTTGTCCCTCGGCCCGTGACTTTTCAGTTAGCGATTCTATTTGTTTGGCGGGAATAAAATGACGCCAACGACAGGCACATATCGTGATGTTGCTACTCATCTTTCTCAAATCTGACAGATACTTATTTGGATACTTTGCGTGTGCGTAAAGAATAGGAATTATTTGACAATCCTCCAAACGTCATGCGAACTATTTCGCCTGCCATAACAAATTTTGACGTAATAACAGGTATAATAGAGAATTTTATTCCATCTCCGCAAAAAAAGAAAGGATTTATTTTGTTCTGTGCTCAATTCTTCGTAACTTTGCACCAAACTATAAATAACAAAAAATTATGACCATGTTTAAATACAAGAGAGTCGTATGAAACATACCATCAATCTTTATGGACTACTAGTCCTTTTTTGTCTATGTGGCCTGTATGGCTGCAAGAATCAAACAGCTCCAAAAGCTGTAGAGAGTCCTGTTTCACTAGAGCGTGCCGAGGCGAGCGAAAACCTGACGACTGCTATGGAGAAGTATCTGCAGGCCGCCGAGGAACAAGAACTGAACATCCAAAGTGTCATGGTGTTACAGCATGGAAAAGTATTGTTTGAAAAGTGGCTTAACGGCGGTGAACCAGACCAGCCACACGTGCTGAACAGCGTGAGCAAGACATTCACCGCTACGGCTGTGGGTATTGCAATCGGCGAGGGTCTGCTGAGCCTTGATGACAAGCTGGTATCTTTCTTCCCCGACGAACTCCCTGAAGCGCCATCGGAGAACCTGCAGAAAGTAACCATAAAAGATCTTCTCACCATGAACAGCGGACACGATACTGCACCTGGCTATCCCAGCGATGACAGAGAAGAAACATGGACGAGCATCTTCCTCTCATGGCCTGTAGAGCACGAACCGGGTTCTTTTTATTGCTATAATGGCTTGGGCACCTATATGCTCTCAGCCATATTGCAGAAGTTGACGGGACAAAAAGTCGTGGACTACCTGCAAACCCGTCTCTTCGATCCGCTGAAAATCGATGCCCCCCACTGGGATGAGAGTCCACAGGGCATCAACAAGGGAGGTTCTGGTCTTTTCCTAAAAACCGAGGATCTGGCCAAGATGGGACAGCTACTTCTGCAGAAGGGCGAATGGTTCGGCAAGCAGATTCTGTCTGAAGAGTGGGTTACAGAGGCCACCCGCAAGCAGGTGCCCTGCGTGCCCTCCTGGATCAGGTTCGACGAGGTTGACAAAAGCGGGCTGACTCCCGAGAACAGTGACTGGGTGCACGGCTACTCAGATGTGGCGCTGCCGTCACAATGCTGTCCGTGCCGACGGAGCCGGAGGACAGTACATCATCGTCATTCCCGACAAGGATGCAGTGGTCGTCAACACTGCCGACCTGCAGGACATGCAAGCCGAGCTGAACTTGGTATGGGACTATATACTTCCTGCATTGGAATAACTAAATGACCAAATTATATTCCCTTATGAACATCAGGAAAGTAAGTAATAACAAAACAAATGAAAAGCGAGGAATACAAAAAGTGGAGTTCACTATAAAGAAGCAATAAGTCTTATCTTCGTCACCTTGACATCCC
>CAJOLI010000117.1 GCA_905235285.1 uncultured Bacteroidaceae bacterium | reverse complement strand
AACTTTGTCGGCACTTAGCATAGGATTATTCTTTATTAATTAGTAATGTTTTGCGACTACAAAGTTAATAAAAATAATCCTATTTCTCTTATAATCAGGAGACTAATTTCGTTGCAAATAGGTTAAAGTTTTTAACAAATTGAGAAGCTCTATAACTATTTACTTATCCCGAACTCAGGTTTATATTCACTGCGGTCGGATTCTTGGACAAGCCAAGCGTCACTCTACGGGATGCCGATCGGCAAATCCGACCGAGCGGGATTACGCCAAAGGCAAATTTTGTGGCCTTTCTTTTCACTGCGTTGGCTTTGATTAGCCTTCTTGCGCTCCGTTGGTGCTCAGGCGAGCAAACTCAGAGTCCTCGCTGCTTTAACTCTCTGCGGGAATGGGGGTTAGAGTGTCCTTACAATGTTTAGAAATTCGGAAAGTTTACGAACGTCAACTTTCGGGAATTCGTAGTGTTTAAGTTCATCGAAATGGCGGTCGTTACTTACGATATAAGTGGCTCCGGCAATGACTGCACAGTCGACGAACTTGTTATCGTCAGGGTCGGCGGTGATGAGGTTGAAATGGTAGGTAGGATTGTCGCGCTCAAGATTTGGTGTCTCCATCAACTCCTTCATTATGGTGTTGGCGATGATAAGGTTATAGCGTTTGGCCAGTATTTCGTGGTACTCATAGAGTATCTCGTTGGTGACGCAGAGTGTGTATTTGCTGGCACGGAAAGCCTGCCAGATGTCGTTGTTGTACGACCCTGGCATGATGACATTGACGAGGCAGTTAGTGTCGAGGACTATCTTCATCAGTATGGTGTCCTTTCGTGCTGGTTTGCCCATTCATCGAGTGTCTGCTGGGTGATGCTGTTCTGCTGTTGGAACTGTAGAAGCAGACGGTCTGTCTTCTTGCGATAGAACTCGAGCAGGATGTCTTGAAGTTCCTGCTGTTCTTGCTCGGTGCTGATATATGACATCAGACTCAGCACGTTCAGTTGGGCGGGGTTCAATTGAGTTGTGGCCATGTTCGTAAGTTGAATATTCGGCTGCAAAGGTACAAAAAGTTTCATAATAACGAGCCATTTGCGCGTTAAAAGTGACGAAAGACGGGCGGTTTGACAGAATTTCACTACCCTTGCACCATCATTGCAGGTGTTATGGCAGTGAATGAATTGCGGAGGGTGACAGCCGGTTCATGCAGGACTAGTATGAAGAACAGGACGGCGGCTGACCTTTGAAGGGCCAGCCGCCGTGAGAACGGGAACTTTATAATCTATTCTTCGGCGACCGCCCGGACGGGGTTGCCGTACGCTCGATTGTTGCTGCGCCAGACCCAGTTCCTCGAATAGAAGTAGAGATAGCGACCGCTTCTGTCAGTGTTGGCCGACGCAGACCAATAGTAACTGCTGGAACCGACATTGATGAGCGAGCCAGAGGAGCTGCCGCGAACACCCGAGGCGGGGAAGAAGAGGTCGGAACCTGTTGTTGTAGAAGAATAGGTTGTAGCACTCCATGTCTTTCCTTTGTTCGCACTATCCCAATTGCTGTCAGAGCGGCCATCGGTACTATATGTACCATTAGCCATATAGCACCAGAGGTTACCTGTCGGTACGCAGAAGCCTGCGGGGCTGGGGTCGTAGACGGTCTTCACTGTAGCCGTTACGATATTGTCGGCACTCGTTTGCCGTGCGTCCCACATATTGTAATACCTGGCTGTGCTGGGATTGCTGGATACAAAATAAAACGTTGTCGGGTTCTTGATGTTGTCAGCAATCGTGGCTTCGGTGCTGTTATAGTAGGTGAATCCTGTCACCGTGCTGCCGCTGATGTCATATACATTGGCATCGGCAGGGGCTCCTGTGCCCTTGAAGGCATCCTTGCGGCCCCACTGGTAGTAGGTGCCGTAGCCCTGGCTCACGGGGTCGCCCACCCAGCCGAGGTTTACGGGTGTCACCTTGTATGTATGCCAATCGGTGCCCTGTGTACCCGTACTGGTATCGTCAGTTGTGGTGATGGTGGTCAGGTCGGCCTCGGCGAAGGTCTGCTTGGTCACCCAGATATGCCACGACCAGACGATGTTGCCGTCGCCGTCCTTCGCAGCCACTACGGCATTGCCCTCCTGCGTGGTGGCATCCTTGCCAACGGTCAGCGTCAGGTAGTCGCCGTCGATGTCCACAGCGGTCACCAGTCCTTCAGCATCCTGCCAGAGCAGTTCGGCGGACGTGACGGTGGTGTCGTTGTCCTTAATCCACGGGGCGGTGATGGCATTGCCGTCGTGGCGGGGGAAGGTTTCCATAGCATTGCTATTGCCGGTTACGCCCGTGTAGGCAGCGGCATTCGTTGCGCCGTCCTTGATGGCATTGCCATAGACCAGGGGCAGCTTGTAGTCGCCTGCCGTATGCGCCATGTAGCAGTTGGCCGTCCACTGGCTGGCGCGGGCATTGCCGGCGCAGTCCACCATCGAGAGGTCGATGACGGCGGCGGCCGCACTTCTGCTGATGTTGTAGATCTTGCCGGCCTCAACATATTTGCTGCTGCTGACGAGGGTGATGGCATTGCCGCCCACCGTCAGGGTGTATTTTTTTTAGTCTGTATCACTCCATACGCCTATAGCAAAGGTTGCGGTACCCGAACCGTCGGTTGTTACATTTCCGGAAATAACATGAGAATATTCATCAGTTAATTCAACCTCGACTGAGGTGTTCTTCGCCAGGTCTGTGATGGTGAAGTTGAGGATGCCATTGCCGGGTTCCAGTGCAAAGCCAGTACCGCTATTATAAGAACCTTGCTCAAGGCTGAACTGCTCCACGGCTGTTGCCTTCGAGGTGGTAAAGGCCTTGCTTATGTTATTGCCAAACTCAGCGTCATAACCATCATTCTCTGTAATAGATAAATGTTATTTGAAAACTAATTTGCTTCTTATGGGGACAAAAAACAAGGCGACTTCTCTTGCTGGAATGCAAGAAAAACCGTATATTGACGCGCGGATGCCCGCGTATTAAAATAAGGTCTTACTGGATGTAAGTATCTGAGAGAGAGTAATCAAATTATCGGAATGACCTAATTATGTGGCCATTCTTTTCGCTGTGTTTGCTTTATTTAACTCTCTGCGGGGCATGGGAGAAATCTATTTCTTCTTGTTTTTCTTGTTGAATAGGTCGGAGTGGGTGCCAGTGTTAAGCATCAGAAGTTCCAGCTCGTTACCTATCTGCTTCCAAATCATCAGCCAGTCGGGTCGGATGTGGCACTCCCATTGGCCTTGGCGGTCGCCATGAAGCATGTGTGGCAGGTAAACTTCGGGCAGTCGTCCGTCGCGTTCGAGCAACTGGATGACGGTACGAAACTCGTCCATAGGATAGCCACGCCTGATGCAACGCTTCAAGTCCTTCTCAAACTGGTGGGTGGTGGAAATCCTGTATGCCATCAGATTCCCATCTTATTGAAGAACTCCTCGCTACTGGCATAGTGGTTGACGCGTCCGTTGCGTTCGTCGTCGAGCGAGCGCTCGTAGGCCGACATCTTGCGGCGGTTGCTTCTTACCTTCCAGCCCATCTTCCTGGCTATCGTCTTAAGGAAAGCCGTGTCGCCCTTTGGCAGTTCAAGTGTGAACGTGTCAAGTGGTTTTGCTGTCGTTATCATGATAAATAAGTATTTAAGTTGAATATTCGCGTGCAAAGTTACAAAAAGTTTTGTAATAACGAGCCATTTGCGCGTTAAAAGTGACGAAAGGTGGGCGGTTTGGCAGAATTCTATAACCTTGCACCTTTATTAAGCACCGGGGTCGATACTCTACTGTTTCGTCGGTGGTTGTCGGCGCTGATGATCGTCAGCTAAATCAGCGGTAATGGCTGCGGGAAATATGCAAATAGCAGCATAAGGTGGGAAGAATTCGTTGCGAAAGTGAAAAAAGATGCAGATTTGTTTTGTGTTTTGCCCGATTTGCACTACTTTTGCACCTTGAAAAGAAAACAACTAACTAACTGCAGATGATGAAGAGACTTCTTACAACGATGGCCGCACTACTGCTGGTGGTCGTGACGATGCAGGCACAGAAGACGATGTACGTGCCTGACGAGTGGCGATACTTTAACCCGCGCGACACACTGCTCTACGCCGAGAGCGACCCCGAGAACAAGTACACGTGGTCGAAGAGCCGGTCGGTGGAGTCGGAGAATGTCATCGTGCTCTGGGACAAGGGCTACGGCTCGACGCTGCCCTCGAAGTCGGCGACGGCCTACCGTGTGGACGAACAGGACCTGCTGAAGAAGTGCGAGGAGTTCTACGACCTGGAGATCAACAAGCTGGGCTTCGTCGATGCCACCACGACGAACCTGCGGAAATACAAGGTGATGGTGCTGCTGAACCATACCACTGAGTGGGTGTGCTTCGGCGGAGGCTACGACTTCGAGGTATCGGCGCTGTGGCTCGGCCCGTCGGCCTGCAAGCCCGTGGGTCATTCCGTGGCGCATGAGGTGGGCCACTCGTTCCACTATATGTGCTACAGCGACCATTCCGGCAACAACCACAACTCATCGGCGACGGACAACACCGGCTTCCACCTGGCATGCGGCAACGGCCAGGCCATCTGGGAGCAGACGGCACAGTGGCAGGCGGCACAGTCATACCCGGCCGAGATGTTCAACCAGAGCATCGGCGTCTTCCGCCGTTCCCACAACTATGCCTACTCGCACGAGTGGCACCGCTACCAGAGCTACTGGATGCACTACTACCTCTGCCAGCACTACGACGACATCACTACCGTCGGACAGGTGTGGCGGCAGCCCATGACGGGGCAGGCGGCAGGCAGCGCCACCGACTTCAACCAGGCGCTGATGGCGCTGAAGGGGCTGGATGCTGAGGCACTCTTCCACCTCTACTACGACTATGCTGCCCACCTGGCGACATGGGACATCGAGGCCTGCCGGCCCTATCGCGACGCGTACGTCGGCGACTTCGACTACCGCTGCGTGCTGACCGACGACGGCAGCTACCAGGTGGCACTGGCCAGTACGCCGCAGTCGACGGGATTCAACGTCGTGCCGCTGCAGGTGCCTGAGGCAGGGACGACGGTGACGACGCACTTCACCGCACTGCGCACCGCCTCACGGCTGGCTGACGGCGACCCGGCAGAGATGCTCAACGGCGAGACGCAGTGGGGAAAGACCGGCCGCACGGCATACATCCGCCCCGCATCGCCCAGCCAGCGCGCCTTCCGACTGGGGTACGTAGCCTTGATGAACGACGGCACGCGCCGCTATTTCCAGGAGGACAGCCTCTACTG
>CAJOLI010000116.1 GCA_905235285.1 uncultured Bacteroidaceae bacterium | reverse complement strand
CGACTACGCCCCCGATGTCCTCGAGACCTTCGAGAACCGCCACCCCGGCAACGACTACTGGGTGCGCTTCAACTGCCCCGAGTTCACTTCACTATGCCCCATCACGGGCCAGCCTGATTTCGCAGAGATTCGCATAAACTACCTACCCGCCGAGCGCATGGTAGAGTCCAAGTCCTTGAAGCTATACCTCTTTAGCTTCCGCAACCACGGCGACTTCCACGAGGACTGCGTCAACACAATCATGAAAGACCTCATTCGCGTCATGGACCCCAAGTATATTGAGGTCACGGGGATTTTCACGCCGCGCGGAGGCATCAGCATATACCCCTACGCCAACTACGGACGGCCCGGCACCAAATACGAAGAGATGGCTAACTACCGACTCCTGCACCACGACCTCTGAATAGTTGGAACTATTTAGATTAGGGCGAGCCGGGAACGAGGACTGCCTATGCCCTACCTGCGGGCGCCCGTGATGTCAAGCCTGCTGCGTCCTCTTAGCCTCCTCCTTCTCGCGCAGCCTGGTCATCTCGAAGCCCACAAGGTTGTGAGCACGGAAGAACTCCGACAGCTCAGCTCTCAGGTACCCGTTTATGTCCGGTATCTGAGGCACGAACATGAACGTCGACTTGCAGTGGACTACTATCTCGAGACTTTCGTCGTTGATGGAGTACATGGTGGTGATGCCGTTTCGCCAGTTAGCATTGTTGATGGCGCGTCGCAGACGGGACACCTCGTCGATGTCCTCGAGCTTTATGGAGCCCCATGCGAAATCGTAGATTGCAACGTAGGGGCGTTCATCGTCAACGTCCGCGACGAAGTGCTCTCCCTGAAAGGCAAAGCAGATACGGTCGTGCTCGTCACGCCTATACTGGCAGCCGATGGCCGTCAGGGTCTCAGTGAAGAACTTTCGGGTGTGAAGCGGCGGTTTCGTTCTGGTCTCTGTTGCCTGAGTCGTTACGGACTGATGTTCCCCCGTCCCTTCAGGAGAGGGGTCAGGGGTGAGTCTGTTGTCCCCCGTCCCTTCAGGGGAGGAGTCAGGGGTGAGGCTGTTGTCCCCCGTCCCTTCAGGAGAGGGGTCAGGGGTGAGGCTGTTACTCTGTCCGTAGCTTGCCTTGCAGTCAGTGTTTCCGTCGTTGATGGCCGACTGCGTCTTCACACTGATATAGTATATTAGTCCAAGCACGAGCAACACTGCTGCAGGAAGAATTGTCTCAATCATAGTATTCTTTTTTTTGTTATCACGATGCAAAGGTACAAAGGGTTTTCATAATTCCACTCCGAGCTGTTCTTTGTAGATGAGCCAGACGAGTTCGAAACAATAGTTACACCGACATCCGCGACATCATCAGCGTGGAATAGATTCGGGCTTGTATGTGAAAGGTTCAATTTATTTCTCTGTTGCAATTTGCCGAAATTTGCTGTCACGCTGTCACCGTCGTCGTAAGACGTTGGTTTCCTTACGAATAGCGGTGACAGATGGGTGACAGATACCCCCTTTTGGTGACAGATAAACCCTCAAAAAGGGTGTTTTATCCAAAATTCAGCTATATTTTGATACGGAGTCTACGCTATCGGCGTCGCAGCAGATACTGGGTGCCGTTCTTCGTGTGGCGGCTCACGATGCCCTCTATGCCTTGCAACTGTCGGCCGAAGACGATGAGGGCTGGCGGCGTGAAGGCCGTGCCAACCAGCCTGTGCATCGTCTGCGATAGCGCGGCACCACTGTACCAACATATCGAGCCGCTCGGACAGTCCTGATTCCCAGCTACTTCGGCCGTCTCGGCATCGACCTCGCTGCCCGCTTCGAAGTACTCCATCACATATTGCAGCGAGTTGGGTATGCGGTGGAACTGTCGGTTGCTCGTCATCAGTTCGGCCGTCTCGGCATCGTCCAACCAATAGCGCGCACCGTGGTCGAGTTCGTAGAGGGCCTGCGCGAAGAGCTGCTCGTGGTTAGGCGCTGTGCTGACATCGATGTTGCCTGTGACCTGCACGCCGATGAAGCGGCGCGAGCCTGAGGGGTCGGTCAGCACGTCGGTCATGTTCGTCGTGGCGATGAACGAGGCCAGGCGCGGCACCTCTTCGATATGCTTGGCATACGGACGCCTCACCTTGACCGTAGGCAGCTGGACGATGTTCTTGAGGAACCCCTGCTGCTTCTGCGGCGAGATGCGGTTGAACTCGTCCAGGTTGATCAGCAGCATCTGCGCCATTGCCTGATGGACGGGGCGCTCCTCCGACAGCGAGAGGTTGTCGGTGTAGCCCCACGAGCGCAGTTCGCGCGGGAGCAGGTTGCGGCAGAACGTGCTTTTGTGCATGCCTTGTGGCGAGATGAGCAACGGCACCAAGGCGTTGCCGAAGCGCTGGTCGCGCCCCTGCCATTGTGCCACCATTGCCAGCAGCCAGACGCGGAACCAATGTGCCCATTGCTCAGGTCGGTCGGTAGGCACCGTGGCCGCCAGGGCGCTGATGCGGTCGCGACCATCCCAGCGGCCACTACAGCGGAACAGGTATTCCTCGATAGGATTGTAGGTAGGAACGAGGGTCGAATTGACGAAGCGCGTAACGTCGCGGTCCCACACGTTGAGACCCGCCTTGTGCAGGTCGATGGTGAACGTGTTGACCACCTGCTCCGTCACCGGCAGCCAAGGCGTCGCCCATGAGTGGTTGGGGCGGTATTCGGTGTAGCCCATGATGGTGTTGTGGCGGAAGACGTAGCGCGTCTGCATACGGCGGATGAGGTCGCTCATCAGGTCGCCCGAAGCGAGGGGACGTCCCCGCCTGCGTGTCACGTTGTCGTCGGCATAGACAGCCGTGACCACGCTCCTGATGAAATCCTGCGTCAAGCCCGGCTCGTCCTTGAATTTCACATGGTTCCACAGGTGGCAGACCGTCTCTTCCTCGCCGATGCCCGACAACGCCATCTCTGTGGCGACACCTGTCGTGAAACCCTGCCACCACTCGTTCGTGTTGCGCGTCATCCCGTCTAAGGCCTCTTCGGTCTTACCTACAGCGCGCTCGTACAACTGTTCGTTGCGCGCATACGTCTCCATCTCCACCTCGCGGTAGTCGCGTTGCGGCTCGGGCTGCGTCAGCAGGTGCATCTCCGTGCTGACGTCGGCGTCATTGGACGTAGCGGCGCTGATGCGCAGAGGTGCCGCCTGCAGGTTCGTCAGCGGGTGCTTGTCCAGAGGCATGAGCATCCCTTGCTTGAGCGAGGGCTCCATGCGCGTCACCTTCTGGCCGAGCACGCCGTCGTACACAGGCACCACTTGACGGTAGGCACGGGCGTACAGGTCCTCGGCATCCACTTCAGAGGTGGGCGCTACGCCGTTTTCTGCCTCGATGCGCACCAGTATCTTCACCGAGCGTCCGCTGGCGCCAGTGAACGCGGCCCATGTCGAGGGCTGGAGCATCGCCTTGCGCTTGAGCTGCTCGCAGGCTTCGGCATCAGCCAGTTCCTGCACATCCAGCACCACGATGCCGTTGAATCTCACCATGTGGAGGTCGCCCAGCGCATCGCGACCCAGCTCGCAGCTTACGTGCAAGCGTGGAATCTCATGTTGGCGATAGTACGTCCCTAAGTGCGAGTGCGACCGCAGCGAGGCGCGGTAGACGCTGATCAGGAACCGGTTAGAGTCCTGAGTAATACTTTGCAAGAACCATTCGGCATCGCGTGTCAGCAGGTGCTGACGGTTCTCCTTGTCTGTTCTTATGCTTGTAAATTTCATTAGATATGTGAGTTTTGTTAGGTTAAAAATAAAAGTAAGCCAGATTAAACTAAGCGCTAACCGGTTCAACCTGATTCATTGCTACGGTTGTGGGCAGTAAGCAGCAAACGTAAGACTACTGCTTAGGCCTCTCTTGACCATTCGTGTCGGTCGGAGCACCCGTTTGCGTCAGCTTGTCTCACTGATGAGACTGCCCAGTCTCACCGGTGAGACAGCCAAGTCTCATTAATGAGACAGACCGCTTCGACTAATCGGGAAAGAAGTAGCGAACGCTTGTCTGGTCGTACACGGGCGGTTGCGTGTAGCCGAACGAGCGGAAGACGGCGGCCACGCGTTCCTGCTGCTGAGGCGTGATCTCGTAGCGTCCGGAGCGGTAGCGGTAGTACTGAGCCCTGCTGCCGAAGCACGCTTCGAGCATATTGCGCAGTCGAGGCACGTGATATGGCTCTACATTGTTGAAGATATTTGTCATCCCTCGTGCTACGACGACAGGTTCGTCGGCCACGAAGAGGTTGCAATGCTCACCCTGGCGAGCGGCAGGCAGCACGGTCGCGTGCTGCTCCAGCGTCGCGGGTGCGAGTTTGGCGGCATGACGGCGGAGGCACGTCTCGGCCAGCGGACAATCACTTTGGTAACAGATAGCCCATTTACGAGGCACTTCCGTGAATGTAAACTCTGTCATGAGGTACGAAATTTAAAGTTAAAAATACGGTTTCTTATAACGATGCAAAGATACGACATTTTCCTCTGTCTTCCAAATATTAGGCCCGTAATTATCCTCCGAAAATGTTAAAACTCGTGTTAAAACTATTTAAATCCGTCATCCGTCACCCCATCTGTCACCCTATCTGTCACCGCTCATCTCATTGACTCTCAACCCATAGCCTTAGATGGTGACAGCGTGACAGATAATTTAGCAAAAAAATTCATGTACGCGCGCGCGTGAGACTAAGATTCGTTATATAAAATACGGAGGTTGAAATTCTTTATGACTTTTAGCAAGCCTTCCTCCGGGATACTTTATCCTAACTATTAAAACATTTACCTATATGAATAATCTGTGAAGAGCTTAGTTACGAAAAAGTCTGTCTGACGTAACGAAGAAGCTCTATAATATTGCGAGTTATTATAGTGAACCTTGCAACAGGCGTTTTCGGGTAATGATATGCTTTCTATAAGTTCGATTACAGGGAAAAAGTCAGCCAAATTCGATATTATTTTTGAAAACGGCTGACTTTTTTTGGAATTTCGGCATATACTTTATGCTGGTATTTTCGGGCAAAAAAGCAACAGAATCTAAAACTTCATTAGAAAAAAAGCATAAAATTATATAAAAGTCACTGGAAAAATGACATCAACTATTGCGAAAGTCGTTGGAAAAACGTATCTTTGCACACAAAATTTAATGTATTATGCTTAAACGAAAGATATCTGAGACATTAAAGAAGTGGAAGGAACAACCAAACCATTTCCCACTTGTCATCATGGGCATTCGTCAATGCGGAAAGACCTATATCTCCCAGTTATTCGCAGAGGAGAACTACAAGCACGTGGTATATATCAATTTCATC
>CAJOLI010000115.1 GCA_905235285.1 uncultured Bacteroidaceae bacterium | reverse complement strand
TATCTATCTGATGATTCAGAAACTGGTCTATCTTCAGTATATTGCCAGGATAGACGATACCTTCGCGCTTGATTTTCTCTTCCAGATAATTCATAGACTTAAATGATTATTGTAATAATACTGCAAAGTTACGAAAAAAAGCTTCTTTTATTTTTTCTATCAAAGCTTCCGCCTCTGATTAACCGGATGCATGAAGAACTGCGAAGACAGACGGCTATTGATTTCTTCGAGCCATTCGAAGTGCGGAACCCCTTCGAAGCGCGAGAGAAGCTGTATGGTCTGATTCAGCAGCTGCAGTTCCTCCTCCAGTCGCCTGTTGCAAGCCGCCATCAGGCCACGCACAAAGTAGCGTCCGCGTCGGTCGCTCAGACAGCGGTCGATGATAATCTCCCGCACAGTAGCATTCTTGGTATTTGCCATGTTTTTATAAAGGATAACAGCCATTTGGCAGCTAAAATCGGGTTAAATTTAGAACAATTTTCGTAGACCACCATATTTTCTTGCTCAAAGGACTGAATTTTCATCGAATTATGTGCATAATTTAACATTTCAGGCGCAAAAATAAGCGCAATAGGCACACCTGAACTGAGCCTATTGCGTTTATTTGAATCTTATGAACGAGAAAAAAACAAAAAACAATCACAGCGCTGCCATTGACGCTTTAAGCATTAAAAATAGCATAAAATAGCGTTCAAAAGACATCAAAAGACGTTCAAAAGGCGTCAAAAGACATCCAAAATGGCATTAAATGCACGTTTTTTCACCTAAAAACGCCTATTTAGAGCCATTTTTCACCCTATTTTCGGCATTTATTTTGCATTTTTCACTTAGTCATTACTATAGTAATCAGATGTTTATACCACTTTTAGTGAAAAATGAAATTTAAAACTCATCACGCGCGCGCGAGGAATTATAGGTGGGTCCTATTAATTATGTCGAACTGTTTTTGAGATAAAAACAGAGCCTCATCATTACAAGAAGAAAAACATAATTAACAGGACACACCTTAAAGTCTCGCAAGTAGTATTAAACCCAAATCGGTCATTAGACCAAAGATTGCTTTTAAGCTATGCTTCTTATGCTTTTATCGACGTTGTTGCCCTATTTCTTATGGCACTTTCGGCCAAGAAAACGCCGTCGCGATAAAGTTGCAATAGTTAAATTATTTGCAAATAGTGTTGCCGTTAAAAAAAAAACACTACCTTTGCGCCGCAAAGGTCAAAAATAGCCTAAAAATGAAGAAAATTTTCTCCTTTTGGATATTAACGCTGGCAGTCTGCCTCATGGGTTCTCTGCGAGCAAAAGCCGCCGTGCTTGACGACGGCGTTTATTCTATCTCATGTAAGCAGGCCGAAGGCTACGTGGCTTTGGGCGGTAAGCACAACATGTCGCCTTACATCTGCTTCATCAATGAGGGCGGTACGATAGCTGACGACGGCTATTGGGTGGTCACGAACACGCGCTCGGGCTACACCTTCCGCAACGAAGTGACCGGCGAATACCTCGTCTGGACCAGTGAGCGCGACGATATGTTCTACAAATGGATGACCGTTGCCAAGGAGCCCGAGAGCCCCAACCAGTTCTGGACCGTAGAGCAGAACGACGATGGCTCGGTTTGCATTTGCAGCGTAGCAAGCAACAGCTACTACTGGAACCTACGCGCCAACCAGGGGTTGCTGGGCACCTATGCAGGCGACTCTCGCGCGGACAACGAACGTTTCTTCTTTACCAAGAAGGACGGCAGCCCCACGCCCGGCCCCGTGGACCCCGTGAATCCCACGACGATGACGAAGTTCCCGCCAGCCCTGCACGTCTATCTCACCGACGGACGCATCGAGGCCTTCCCTCTGGAATATGTCACCGGGCACTCGCAGACAGGCGGTCAGCTGGTAGTAAGCACTAACGTAGGACTCACGTTCACCTACCCCACTGCCGACGTGAAAAGCGTCAGCGAAACAGCGCCAACGGACTTCCCGACGTTTGAGTCGTATAAGTTCAACAATAAGTTCAACGACCAGCTCTTCACCGACGCTCAGGGCGAGATAGCGGGCGACACCGTTAACGTGACTCTGGCGGCCATAGGCAAGCGCCTGACACCCTCGTTCAAGACGCCCGACGGCACGCTGGTTTATGTCGGCGGCGAGCTGCAGGACAGCAAGGTCAGCCGCCTGCGCTTCGACCACGACATTTATTATACGCTCACGCGCGAGGGCTGCATGATGCTGCTGCCGAGCGACGACGGCTATACGATGCAGCCTTACGGCCGGATGGTGTGCGTGCACGTCGAATGGCTTACAGACCGTGCCGAGGTGCCTCGCATATATATCAACACCGCCGACGGCCAGGCCATCACGAGTAAGGACTATTTCAAGGATGCCACCATACGCATCGACGGACGCGACATCTTCCCCTCTATGGACGAGACTTACGTCCAGATCAAAGGGCGTGGCAACAGCAGCTGGGGATGGCCCAAGAAACCCTATCGCCTGAAATTCGAGAAGAAAGAGAAGCCCCTGGGCATGACGGGCGGCAAGAGCTGGGTGCTACTTTCTAACTACCAGAGCGGATCGCTCATGTCTAACGCCATAGGCATGAAGGCCGCCAACCTCATGGGCGCTGCTGCCGCCAACCACATCGTGCCCGTTGACCTCTACCTCAACGGCCAATACCGCGGCAGCTACAACCTGACGGAAAAGGTGGGTTTCTCCAACAACAGCGTAGACCTGCCCGACGAGATGGCCGCCGCGCTGCTCGAGCTGGACTCCTATTACGACGAGCCCACGGGACAGAAATTCCGCTCATCGCCCTACAACCTACCTGTAAACATCAAGGACCCGGAGTTCGGCGTCGATGAGACACGCCTGACACTCGACATCGTCCGCAACAGCTTCAACAGCTTCATGGGGGCTCTGTACAAGGGTCAGAACATATCTCGATACGTAGACGTCGAGCAGCTTTCGCGATTCCTGATGGTCAACGAGCTTATCTGCAACTTCGAGCTCTACCACCCGAAGAGCACCTTCTGCTACCGCGAGAGCTTCGAGAGCGACACCAGCAAATACGTCTTCGGACCCGTATGGGACCTCGACTGGGCCTTCGGCTACGAGCAGAACGGCAACTACTTCCGTGGCAATGCCACCAGTAACTACTGGATTAACATGCCTAACTTCGAAGTGAGGCAGTTCATTCAGGACCTCCGTTGGAAATATGCCCCTATGAGCACACTCTACCAACAGCTATGGGAGGACTTCATGCAGGACGACCTCGAGGAGCTGAAGGAGTACGTGCAGGACTACTACGACTTCGCATACAAATCGTTCAATAGCAACCGCGATGTCTGGGGCGACCGTACAAACTACGCCGACCAAGTGGCCTTGGCGCAGGACTGGCTGCAAACTCGTGCCGACAAGATCTACCAGGATATCCTCAACGGCGTCAAGCCAGAGACGGTGACGCCCGTAGTACCCGAGGAGATAGAGCTGGCCAACAACAAGCTCTACACACTCACCTGCCGCCGTGGAGGACTCGTGCTCAACGATGACCACACCGGCATCGAAGCCGGACAGACCCGCACCTGGGCCACCAACGAGGAGAAGCAGTTTGCCATTCTGAACATCGAAGGCAGCTACTACCTCTACAGTCCCGTGACTAAGATGTTCCTACACTGGAGCGACAACGGCACATGGGTGTCCGGGCTCGGCTCGCCAATAGCTCTCAACGACTCACAACCAGACGGAGAATACCTCTACATTATAACCACTACTACAGAGGATGGCTCTACACTCTGGTTCAACAACACCTCGTTGACGATGGTCATCGATGGCTGGGACATACCCGACGAGGGCAACCGCTGGCGCATAGAGGAAGTCGGCGACTTCGACCCGACAGAGGCGCTGGAGCTGGCACAATCGAGTATGTTTGACATAACGATGAACATCGTGTTCGATGGAGTAGTCATCGGCACCGAGACCAAGAAGATGCCTCGCGGAGCTGAGATGCCCGAGCCCTCAGAGACATGGCAGAACGCCTTCGTCACCTTCGAGCCTCGTGGTGAACATCCGTTCTTCGTCACAGGGGACGCCACTGTTGACTACGACGTCGTGTGGAGCGGGCCCTTCGCCTTCACCACCTCGGAAGACGACGCTACGTGGTATAATATGACAATACGCTCGAGCTACGTCGTCAGCAAGCAGGACACCGAACCTTACTACCCCGCCACCGTCACCGATGCCGAATCGCTAAAGAAATTAGAATATCAGTGGGCCTTCGGAGGCACGCCCTATAAAGTGAAGGTGTACAACCGCTCTACAGGACTCACCGAGACGCTAACCAACGACGGCGGCTCCGTAGTGATGCGGCCGGGCGACTACAGCTGGGAGTTGCTCTCTAACAACGACGGCTTCGTGTTGCGCGTAGAGGGTACGCCTTACACATGCGTCAGCCAGTACGGCGGTAGCCGCGGAGCACTCAAGATATGGAACAGCGCCAGCAGCCTCAAAGACAACGGAACCACATTCCACGTGGCCCTTGCTCCTGAGCCTGAGTATGATGGCCTAGCCGCAATGAAGGATGACTCCTCAAGACAGCAGGGCATCTTCGATATCAGCGGACGGCGCATAGATGGCTCTGCGCTCTCGACTCAACAGGCGCAGCTGAAGAAGGGCGTATATATCATCAATGGCCGCAAGGTGGCTGTGAAGTAGTATCAGTTTGACTGATTAACAGATCAACGAATTAACAGATTGACAGATTGAATATATGAAAGTACTGCTCATCAACGGTAGCCCACGCGAACGGGGCAACACCTTTACCGCCCTGACGGAGGTCGCAGAGACCTTGAATGCCGAAGGCATAGAAACAGAGATTATCTCTATAGGCAAGAAAGCCGTGCAGGGATGTATCGCTTGCGGCATGTGCGGGCGCAACGGCCGTTGCACCTTTCAGGACGACCTCTACAACAGAGTCCTACGAGCTGTCAAGGATGGTATCGACGGCCTCGTCGTTGGCTCGCCCGTTTACTATGGCGGCCCCAATGGCTCGCTTTGTGCGCTGCTCGACCGTCTGTTCTATTCCCTGGGGGCCGCACTGCAATACAAGCCCGCAGCAAGCGTTGTCGTCTGTCGCCGAGGTGGCGCCTCGGCAGCCTTCGACCGCCTCAACAAGTACTACACCATCCTGAACATGCCTGTCGTGAGCTCTCAGTATTGGAATATGGTGTACGGGCAGACACCAGGTCAGGCCGCACAAGACGAGGAAGGCATGCAGACAATGCGCACCTTAGGCCGCAATATGGCCTGGATGATTAAGCAACTGAAAGGGCGCCCAGAACGCGAAGCACCACTCCGCACAAATTTCATCAGATAAGAAAGAAGAAGGTCAGCCAACGCGGCTGACCTTTTTCTAT
>CAJOLI010000114.1 GCA_905235285.1 uncultured Bacteroidaceae bacterium | reverse complement strand
CTGTCACCGCGCTTGCAAGGCGCTGATTATCTTGCGAGTAGGCGGTGACAGATGGGTGACAGATACCCCTTTTGGTGACAGATAAACCCTCAAAAAGGGTGTTTTATCCAAAATGCGGTTGGATTCAAAATCATAGGTGTCCGCTAAAAAACATTGGTGCTTTCGGCAATCATTAATTGCTCTGACAGCCGTTGACACTCCTTAAGGGGGCTTGTCTAATGCTAAAAGCCGTAAATTTAGGCACAAAAGTACGTTTAGCGGACAGTAATAAATGAAAATAGCTGGATTTTCGAGCTGGAGGACGGAATATTTATGACAAAGGTACATGGTATCAGAGATTATTTGTAATTTTGCTCCCGCAAATACGTTTGCTCCGTTAATGTGTGGCCAGTTAAATCAAATACCAAATCCTGAACTCCTCTCAATAATCACTAAACACGAACGTATGAAACTAAGAAAGCTCTTTGCCCTTTCACTGCTTGTACTGGCTGTCGCCCCCGCCGCAGCCCAGACACCAGATGCTCAGACGATGGAGTCTGATACCCTGCTGCGTGTCCTGCGAGAGGAACTGACCGCCGACTTCAATGAGCTGCAGCAGCAGGAACTGAAGCCCTACTTCATAAGTTTCCGCGTGCAGGAAAGCTGGAACGCACGCATCATCGCCACCTTCGGCTACCTCGGTGCTTCGCATCAGGAACACACCCGCACCTTCACCCCGCAAATCCGCGTCGGCTCACCCGAGCTGGACAACTTCAAGTTCAACAACCAGAGCAACGAAGGTGCCAAGGACCTGCCTCTCACCGATGCTTCGCCCGCAGCCCTCCGCTCCGCTATCTGGCTACATATGCTCAGCGCCTACGACCGCGTCGTCAGTGCCTATCGCAACACACAAAACCTCCTGCGCTCGCAGGCCGACAACGAGGACAAAGCACCATGCTTCACTGTGCTCAGCGATTCCGCCGCCGAGACCTTCTACGCTCCACCTATCCCTCGCCCCGCCCTCACCCCTTCCGAGCAAGCGGCATGGGAAGAACGCCTCTGCCGCATCAGCGCCGTTTTCCGCCAGTGGCCGCACTTCAATGAAGCCGTTGTCAACCTACAGATGGAGAACCTGCGGACGCACCTCGTTAACACCGAGGGCACAGCCATCGTGCAGAACCGCGTGAGCTACCGCGTCTTCATCCAAGCCGAGGTGAAGACCGATGACGGCATGGTGCTGCCCCTCACCCAAAGCTACTACGCCACCTCACTCGATTCGCTTCCCGATGAAGCCACAATGATTCGCGATGCCGAGGACGTCGGTCGTCGCCTCGAAGCCTTGTCTAAGGCTCCCGTAGCCAATCCATTCACCGGGCCAGCCCTCATGAGCGGTCCCGCCAGCGGTGTCTTCTTCCACGAAATCTTCGGGCACCGCTTGGAAGGTCACCGCATGAAGACGGGCGGACAGACGTTCCGCAAGATGGTGGGCCAGCAGGTGCTGCCAACCGACTTCCAAGTCTATTGCGACCCGACGCTCACGCACTACGGCGCGCAACCCCTAAACGGTGGCTACCGCTACGACGACGAGGGCACGCCCGCGCGTAGAGTAAATAATGTGGTGGATGGTGTATTGAAAGAATTTCTCATGAGCCGCGTGCCGCTCGACAGTTTCCCCGAGAGCAACGGCCACGGTCGCACTGCCGAAGGGCGTGACCCCGTCTCGCGTCAGTCCAACCTCGTCGTAGAGACCCGCCAGCCTCATACCGAAGCCCAGCTGCGTCAGATGCTGCGCGACGAAGCCCGCCGCCAAGGCAAGGAATACGGTTATCTCTTCCAAAGCGTCAGCGGTGGTTACACCCAGACGGGCGAAGGCAACAGCATCAACTCTTTCAACGTCACGCCCCTCGAGGTCTATCGCATCTACGTCGACGGCCGTCCGGACGAACTCGTCCGCGGTGTTGACCTTATCGGCACGCCCCTCTCCATGTTCTCCAATATCGCTGCCGGCGGCGACACCCCCTCCACCTTCATCGGCGTCTGCGGTGCCGAGAGCGGTTGGGTGCCTGTCAGTGCCACGTCGCCCATGGTGTATGTGAGCAAGATTGAGACGCAGCGCAGGCAGCAGAAGGGGGCGTTGATGCCGGTAGACTCTCCCCCCGCCCTCCCTGATAGGGAGGGAGCAGATACTCCTGCAAATAGGGGCGTTGACAATTCTGGACAGGCAATTGCTCCCTCCCTATCAGGGAGGGCGGGGGGAGAGTCTTCCCTTATTTTCTCTGCCCTCTCCGCCGAGCTGCAGCGCTCCATGGACAGCCTGCGCATCGAAGGGCAGCCAGCGCCGTTCCTGATCGACTACCGCCTACTGCGTACGCGCAACTTCTTCATCACCGCTTCAGACGGTGAACTGGTGCGATACAATCTCCAACCTTGGAGCCAGAGCTTAGCGGCAGAGGTCATCCTCGGCGACTATCATCGCAGTAGCCTGCGCCAGCCAGAGCCCAGTCTGCGAGGCTCATCTATCCCCATGGCACTGGACTTCGACAACCTGCGCCGCGCCGCCTGGTTCGCCACCGATGCCAGCTACAAGCAAGCCATCGCCACCTTTGAGGCCAAGAAACAACAGCTCGGCAAAGTAACGCTGCCCGCTGACGAGGAAGCGCTGGATGAGTTTCTGCCTGCACAACCCGTCACCAGCATTCAGGAGCGCTCGGCTGAAAGCCTGGACCTCCACGCCGACGAGCTATCTGCTTATGTACGTCGTCTCTCGCTCCTCGCTCGGGAGTTCCCCGAACTGACCTATACCTCGGCGAGCCTCACCATGCGACAAGCCGACAATTACCGATTGACCAGTGAAGGCGTGCGCGTGGCACAACCGCAGCCCGACGATATCACCATCGGTTTCACGTTCCATCTCTATCAACAGCCCAATGGCGGGAACACCAGTTCTACCTCAGACCACCAGTACACCACCGTCGCCGAGGCCCTTGCCGACAGCACCAGCTTCATGCAGCACGTGCGCGACTACATCCGCCGTCGCCTGATGTTGCTCGGCGATTCCGTCGCCGAGGACTACTACGTCGGTCCCGTGCTCATCGAGAATAATGCCAGCAGGGTAATCTATAGCCGTGCCAGCGGTGGTCGCCACAACTTCCGCGCCTGGCACCCCTTCCTCCAGAGCGACCGCGCCATCTACGTCAAGCGTGACCGCAAGATTATCGACGAGAAGCTGACCATCCGTCAAGACCCGACCCTGCGTGAGTGGAATGGCAAACCGCTAATTGGTTATTTCACAGCCGATGCCAACGGGCAGGCACCTCAGGCCGTGACGCTTGTCGAACGCGGCATCTTCCGAGGACAGCTCTGCGGAGCCACTCCCACCCTCGGCACCTCCAAGCCCACAGGCAACCTGCGCTTCAACAATCCCTACGCCTGGAACGGTCCGATGGGCATCAGCACCGCGCCTGGCGTACTGCGAATCGAGAGCAGCAAGACCATGCCCCTGAGCAAGCTGCGCAAACAGCTGCTGCGCGATGCCCAGCGCGAAGGCTACGACCACGCCTACATCACGCGCGGCGAGTTCCTGTACAGCGTCAACGTCAAGGACGGCACTGAGACACCCATCGGCTTTTCGAACATCACACCGTCCGACCAGCACCTGCGACACATCAGCGCTCTTTCCACCGAGCAACAGGCCGTCACGCACACCGAGGAAGGCGGCGCCCGTTTCTCCATCGTAGGCCCCAAGGCCATGCTGCTGAACGACATCGAAGTGCCGACACAGGCGCCACCACAGATTGCCAAGCCAGTGCTGACCTACCCAAATAAAAGATAAAATATGAAAGTTTTCCAACACGTACAAGACATTGGCGACCTCCGCGTCGCCCTCTCGGAAGCGCAGGAAGTGAAGCGCGACCGCTACCAGTGGCAGCACCTCGGCAAGAACAAGACCGCGCTGCTCATCTTCTTCAACAACTCCCTCCGCACGCGCCTCTCGACGCAGAAGGCAGCCATGAACCTCGGCATGAACGTCATCGTGCTCGACGTGAATCAGGGCGCATGGAAGCTCGAGACCGAGCGCGGCGTCGTCATGGACGGCGACAAGAGCGAGCACCTGCTGGAAGCCATCCCCGTGATGGCCTCGTACTGCGATGTCATCGGCGTGCGCTCCTTCGCCCGTTTCGAGAGCCGCGAGGATGACTACGAAGAGAAAATCCTGAACCAGTTCATCCGCTACAGCGGTCGTCCGGTCTTCTTCATGGAGAGTGCCACGGTGCATCCCCTGCAGGCGTTTGCAGATCTGATAACCATCGAAGAGAACAAGACGAAGGCACGGCCCAAGGTCGTCATGTCCTGGGCTCCGCATCCCAAAGCACTTCCCCAAGCCGTGCCCAATAGCTTCGCAGAATGGATGCTGGCAGCAGATGTGGATTTCGTCATCACCCACCCCGAAGGCTACGAGCTCGACCCGCAGTTCGTTGGCAATGCCCGTGTGGAGTACGACCAGATGAAAGCCTTCGAGGGAGCTGACTTCGTGTATGCCAAGAACTGGAGTTGCCCCGGCGTCACGCGCCCCGAAGATTACGGCAAAGTGCTCGATGACTACCACACCATGATGGACTGGTGCGTCAGCGCCCGCCAGATGGCTGTCACTAACGACGCCCATTTCATGCACTGCCTGCCCGTACGCCGCAACATGATTGTCACGGATGACGTCATCGAAGGTCCGCGCAGCCTCGTCATCCCCGAAGCAGCCTACCGCGAGATCTCCGCCCAGGTCGTACTGAAGCGAATACTCGAGACTCTCTGACACATAAAGTTCAGAAGACAGTCATAAAAAAACGTGAGTTCGGTAAAAGAAATATGCCTGGGAAATTACAGGAGTGCGAATTAGTTTGCACCTTCGCAGCTGCGAAACAATGAGTTACGGGCAATCTCTTTGTGAGGCTTCTTGCATACAATCTACCGCCAATGAAACCAGAACATTGAAATCTTTGGCAAAAACATATTAGTTGCATAGAGCTAATCACCTGCTTGCGTTGGATTATGGAGCCAATAGTTTGAGGTGTCCCACCTAGGTGGGACACCTCAAACTATTGGTTGAATTCGCCATTTCAACCGGTTGCGTTGAGCGCTTCAACCGGTTGCATTGAATGTTTCATCCAGTTGTATTCGCCAAATAAACATTCAAAATTATGGGTGTCCGCTAAACGTACTTTTGTGCTTAAACTTACGGCTTTTAGCATTAGACAAGCCTCCTTAAGGCGTGTCAACGGCTGTCCGAGGAATTAACGATTGCCGAAAGCCCAATGATTTTTAGCGGACACCTATGATTTAAAATCCAACCGCATTTTGGATAAAACACCCTTTTTGAGGGTTTATCTGTCACCAAAAGGGGTATCTGTCACCCATCTGTCACCGCCTACTCACAAGATAATCAG
>CAJOLI010000113.1 GCA_905235285.1 uncultured Bacteroidaceae bacterium | reverse complement strand
CCAGAACCCACCCAATAACTACAACACATGGGGCGAGATAAACAAAGCCTTCGCCGCCCACTGGAAAGAGAAAGGCTACGACAACCGATACATTGAAGTTTGGAACGAGCCCGACCTCACTAACGTGTTCTTCAAAGGCACCATCGACGACTATCTGAAAATCTACGAATACGCATCCAAAGCCATACGTCAGGCCGACCCCGATGTCAAGGTTGGAGGACCTGCAGGAGCAGGCATCGACTGGCACAGACGTCTCGTAAGCTATGCTAAGAACAACGACCTGCCGCTCGACTTCATCTCCGGTCATGCCTATGGCAGTCCGACAAGCCAGCTCAACGCGATGCGTTCGGCATTGGTGTCGCTGGGCAATAAAGAAGCCGAGATGCTCATGACCGAATACTCGCCCTACGTCCCTGGCACCGAGACCACCAAGGACGGACCAGTAGAGAAAGCCGAGGCTGCCATGACATTCTTCAACGCGCTGCCAACCTTCCTGAGTTACACCGACCTCGACCACGTCAACTGGGCTCAGTATATCGACGCAGCCGACGTTTACACAGGAAAGACGCTCGAAAAGGACCAAGGCGACAAGATGGGACTCATCGACGGCGACACAGGAGCGCGCAAGGCCCTCTTCAATGCCTTCAAGCTCTACGGATGGATGCCCATCGACCGCATCGACCTCAACTCCACCTCCGCCATCCAGGGCATCGCATCCAAGGCCGACGGCTACGTTGCCGTGGCGCTATGGAATCCCAAAGATGTACGACAGAGCTTCAGCCTGAAAATCGACAACCTGCCATTCAACAGCGGCATCGCCGAAGTCTACCGCATCGACAACACCCGGGGAAGCTACTACGAGACACGCGACGACAATCTGAAGCCCGAACAAGCCACGGCTTTCCGGGCCACCGACGGCAGCTACACCATCACGGGCGACATATTGGCAAAAGGTGTCATGTTCGTAAGACTCATGGCAGAGGCTGGTAGCGAGCCCCTGCCTGCAAACCACTTCGCCGACGTGAAGAGCATAAAGAAATACCGCGACACACGCACGTCTTCATCAGCCTATACCATCTTCGACGAAAAGACATGGACTATATGGTCGTCGCTCAACGAGCTTACCACCGGAAGCACCATGCTCGGCATCGTATGCGACAACCTACCAGACGTCATGCAAGTCGACGTCGAGACATCGCCCGAACTCGCCAGACAAAACGACAGAACCTACTTCGCCATGCGAATAGACTATCAGTCAACCACGGGTAGCTACACCAAGGCAGTAGTGCTCCACGGTGACAAGCACAGCACCGCCACGACGCTCAACCCCACATGGGGCACGGCAGCCAATCCCGACGAGACCATCGACACCGGACACTTCGACAGCTTCCAGTTCAACATCAAGGAGCATGCGCCAGCCGACTTCTCTGGACAAGTCATCATCAGCTTCCTGCAGTCGCGCACAGGCAAGCACTCCAAGGCACGCTACCACCTCACACGAGCCGACCAGGGCGACGGAATCAGCACCATCACGGGCGACACACCAAACTCCGACACCGCCCCATGCTACTACAACCTGCAGGGCCAGCGCGTCAGCAATCCACAGCATGGAATATACATCCGCGACGGAAAGAAAGTCATCATCAACTAAATAACCGAAAAGAGTACCACGTAGCCCAGAGTTTTACGTCTAATATATGGTAGCTCAGAATGCTCATCTGGCTAACGAAAACGTTCTATCTGGGCTACATCTGTCTGCAAATGCACAAGCAGATTAATAGCATAGAACCTATAACGAACACGCGTTAACCCAAATTATCAGAATTCATGTCGGTGCGCTATTTGTTTTGTTGGTCTAATAACCGATTTGGGGTTAATAGTAATAAACTTTGTTAAATTTGCCAGCCAAAAAGAAAAAAGCCATAACTTTGTCAGTGGTAATTATGCGATATACGTCAATACCACATGAATAAGATTATTGTGCGGACAACAGCTACCATGATGGTAGCAATGAGCAGTCTGACGCTAACCTCGTGTAGCGATGACTACGAAAATTTCTTCGACAGATGAGACGCATCCTGATTATATTCGCATTGCTGCTCCCGTCATTTCCGGTCGCAGCGCAGAAGGTGTACAAGGGCACATCGGTCTACGACTCCGGCGTGCTCTGCCACGTCGACGACGGTAAGGTGTACAAGGGCAACTCCCCGTACACTTCAGATGTACTTGCGCGCTTCGACGGCACCAGTCTCTACCAAGGCACGAGTTCCTACCAGAGCGACGTCATACTGACCTACAGGGGCGGCAAGATTTACCGCGGGCGCTCGTCCTACGAGTCGGACGTCGTAGCCACGTGGCGCGACGGCAAGATGTACAGCGGAACGTCTGTCTACCAGTCTGACGTGCTGTTCACCTATCGCAACAACAAGGTGTATCGCCACAACAGCACCTTCCAGAGCGACGTACTCGTGACGACCTCTGCCCGCCTCCACCCCTTGCTGCTCTACTGGATTCTCTCAGCCAGCTACTGACACTCGCCTGTAAGCAACGCCGAATACATATCCAAGCGCGGTGTAAGCCAACTTGCGCGAGCGACTGTTCCGACTCGTACAGCCACATTCAACTCGCAAACACATAATAACGGACAACAAAACAATCCAATAACTGTCAGAACTATGAGACTTCAGAACTTTATTATGACTACCGTGATGTCTGCAACTTTAGCATCAGCTGTCAGCAGCTGCCAACAGGCGCAACGCGAGAACCCCTTGCTCGAAGAGAGCGCTCTGCCGTACGGAGCTCCAGACTTCAGCAAGATAAAGACCTCCGACTATCTGCCGGCATTCGAGACTGCCGTGCAGCAGCAGCGCGACAATATCGCCATGATCGTCAACTGCAACGACTCGGCCACCTTCGACAACACCATCGTGGCCTATGAGGAGAGCGGACGGCAGCTCGACCACGTCAGCCGCGTGTTCTTCGCCCTGACCGAGGCCGACCGCTCGCCAGAGCTGAGTGACATCGAGAAGAAGGTGATGCCTATGCTCACCGAGCTGGAGAACGAGATATCGTTCAACGAACCGCTCTTCGAACGCATTCGCCAGGTCTACGACCGCGACCACGACGCGCTCCAGGGTGAGGACCGGAAGCTCCTGGAGGAGACATATAAGGAATTCGTGCGCAAGGGAGCCCTCCTGCCCCCCGCACAGAAGGAGCGCATGAAGGCCATCAACCTGCGCATCACCGACCTGCAGCAGCAATGGGGCGACCTTCTGCTCGACGCCACCAACAACGCCGTGGTGTGGGTCGACAGCGAGGAACAGCTCGCCGGACTGAGCGACGCCGACATCGAACAATGCAAGAAAGATGCAGAAAGCCGAGGAGGCAAGGCTCCCTATGCCATCGTCATCGTGAATACCACGCAGCAACCCCTGCTGGCAAGTCTCGACAACCGTGACCTGCGCCGACAGGTCTATGAGGCATCTGTCCACCGCACCGACGGCACTGGGCAGTTCAACACCTACGCCATCGTCAGCGAAATAGCCAAGCTGAGGGCCGAGCAGGCCGAACTCATGGGTTATCCCAACTATGCCGCCTACTCGCTGGAGAAGACGATGGCCAAGACGCCCGACAACGTTTACACGTTCCTCAACAACCTCATCGCACAATACAAGCCCGCTGCCGAGGCCGAGACAAAAGCTATCGAGGATTTCGCACGCCAGACGGCAGGTCCCGACTTCCAACTCGAGCCCTACGACCGTTTCTACTATTCGGCAAAGATGAAGGCCCAGATGCTCGACATCAACGACAACGATATAAAAGCATACTTCGACGTCGACAGCGTACTGATCAACGGCGTGTTCTATGCCGCCAACCGCGTCTATGGCCTCACCTTCAAAGAGCGCACCGATATCCCGACCTACCATCCCGACATGAAGGTCTTCGACGTCTTCGACAGCGAAGGCAAGCCTAAAGCGCTCTTCTATTGCGACTACTTCCGACGTCCTTCAAAACGCGGAGGAGCTTGGATGGACGGCTTCGCCAAGCAGAGCCGTCGCTACGGACAGCTGCCCATCATCTTCAATGTCTGCAACAACGCTAAAGCCCCCGAAGGCAAGCCCTCGCTGCTCACGTGGGACGAGGTGACGACGCTCTTCCACGAGTTCGGGCACGCCCTCCATGGTATGCTCTCCGACTGCAACTACAACCGCCTCAGCGGCACTTCCGTGGCACGCGACTTCGTGGAGATGCCTTCGCAGTTCAACGAGTCGTTCGCCTCGATTCCCGAGGTCTTCGACCACTACGCCCGCCATTGCGAGACGGGCGAGCCGATGCCTGCAGAACTGAAGGAACGGATGTTACGCAGCATCAACTTCCAGACGGCTTATGCCCTCGGCGAAAACCTCGCCGCCACATGTCTGGACTTGGCTTGGCACATGATGCCGGCTGATAAGGTGCCGACAGCCGAGCAGGCAGAGGCCTTCGAGACGGAGGCGCTGCAGCAGGTAGGACTGCTCGACAGGCAGGTGCCTCCGCGTTATCGCACCAGCTATTTCAACCACGTGTGGGGAAGCGGCTATGCAGCAGGCTACTACAGCTACCTCTGGACCGAAGTGCTCGCCGTAAATATCGCCGACGTCTTTGCCCGCCGCGGAGCTCTCGAGCCGGCCACTGGTCGCGATTTCTGCGAAAAAGTGCTGAGCCGCGGCAATACCGGCGACCTCATGCAGATGTTCTCCGACTTCACAGGTATGGCACAGCCCGATGCCTCAAGCCTGCTCAAAGCGAGAGGACTATAGCCCTTGAGCCTCCTTTACAATCTGGCCGTCGAAGAGGTTGACAGTGCGTGTGGCGTACCCAGCATCGCGCTGCGAGTGGGTCACCATGACGATGGTGGTGCCCTCGGCATTGAGCTGGGTGAGCAGCTGCATCACTTCGAGGCCGTTCTTCGAGTCGAGGTTACCCGTGGGCTCGTCGGCGAGGATGAGCTTGGGGTTCATGATGACGGCACGGGCGATGGCCACGCGCTGTTGCTGTCCGCCGGAGAGTTGCTGGGGATAGTGCTTGGCGCGATGACTTAGCTCCAGGCGGCGCAATATTTCAGTGGTGCGCTGCTTGCGCTCCTTCTGGGGCACGCCGAGGTACTTCAGCGGCAGCTCCACGTTCTCCTCCACGTTCAGCTCGTCGATGAGGTTGAAACTCTGGAACACGAACCCAATCTTACCCTTGCGGACACTGGTGCGCTGGCTTTCCTTCAGGCTGCCCACCTCATCGCCGTCGAGCAGATAACTGCCCGATGTGGGATTGTCGAGCAAGCCCATGATGTTCAGCAGCGTACTCTTGCCGCAGCCGCTGGGGCCCATGATGGCCACGAACTCGCCTTCGTTCACTTCGAGGTTCACGCCGTCCAATGCGACGGTCTCTACTTCTTCCGTACG
>CAJOLI010000112.1 GCA_905235285.1 uncultured Bacteroidaceae bacterium | reverse complement strand
TTCCTCGTCGCCCAGCATGAAGGAATCGAGCTCCAGGGCCGCTTCCTCTTCCTCGCCGTCGGGCAGGATCGAGAAGATCTCCTCGTCCTCGTAGCTGAAGATGAAGTGCGGGCAGCTCTTGCTCTCTATGGCGAAGTTCAGCTCCCGCCAGATGCCCATGTAGGCGCTCTCGTTCCACGCGGTGCTTGTGTACACGCAGGAGCCGTCCAGCACCATCTGAATGAAGGGCACGTACTCGTCCTCCACCTTGTGGCCGTTGTTGCCGGCGGGCAGGTCGTAGACGAGGGTGCACTGGGCGTTCATGCCGAGGCCGGTGGCGTAGGTCTGTCCGTCGACGCTGAGGGCCTGGCCTTCGACGTTCTGGTTGATGTGGAGGGTTCCCCATTCCGAGGTGTAGGACGTCTGCGGGAGTGTCGTCAGCGACGTCTCGTTGCCATCGGCATCTATGAGCACGGGGTTGACGAGGTCTGCGCGGTCGTAGGCAAAGCCGTCGCCGGAGTTGCTGACGACAATCTTGAGCTGCTCGGCACCCGTGATGTCGGCTTCGAGCGTCGTGCTCTTGGTGCCTGTGCGGCTGATGAGTCCTGAGCGGGCTGCGGCATCGTCCTGCTCATCGGTGAGCGGGTTCTGGCTGAACACCATGAAGCGCAGCGACGTCGTGGCGCCGGCCTGGTTGATGCCGGAATCGTCGGCGGCAGCCATGGCGCGGAAACCTACGACATCCATGTCGTCGGGAATCTGGAAGAAGATGGCGGCGTTGGCGTCGGTCGAGAAGCCGCGGTCGTAGCTGACGCCCATGACACGCATCTTGCCGCCGTTGTCGACGTTCTGGTTCTCGCGCACGCGGTTGAAATAGCTCTTGGTGTACTGGCGTGTCTTGTAGGTGCCGGTGAGGGGCACCTCGCTGCCGTCGCGCAGGATGAGCGTGGGGTTGATCCAGTCGCCGTGGTCATAATTGAAGTTGTCGCCACCGTCGTCGACGACGAGGACGAGCGTCTTCTCGCCTTCGGGCCACGGGATATCGACGTCGACGGCGTGGCCGTCGGTGGTGTAGGCTACGACTTCGGAGCGGAAGAGTGCCTTGGAACCTACAATCCAGCGGGTGTTGTCGCGCTGGAAGAGGGCGAGGTAGCGCGTGTCGCCGATGTGCGACGTCCAGGCTACGCGCCCGAGGTCCTCGTCGTTGCTGACCTGGTGTGCGTCCTGCCCGTACTTGTGCATCGTGTGGTACTCTTCGTTGTTGAGGAGCGAGAGCGTGAAGTCATCGTTGCGCGTCATCTCACCGCCGAAGAAGAGCGGCGAATGGCAGATGCCCCACAGCGTCATCATCGTCAGCTGCTCGTTCTGCGTGAGGCCTGTCCAGCGTCCCGCCTGTGCCGAGGTGTAGCCGGGGTCGGCGATGGTCATGGCTATCTGTCCGAGGGGCAGCATGTCGCAGTCGGCATAGTTGCCGGGGCGCGTTACGGTCTCCCAGGCATGAGCCTCGTTGAACACGGCATCGACGGCGCTCCAGTTGTCCCAGAGGTCGTCCATCATGCGCCACATGTTGGCGTTCCCGAGACATTCGTCGGCATACTGATACTGCGTCTTGCCTGGGCTGAGCGAGAGGACGATGGGGCGTCCCGTCTGGTCGATGGCGCGGCGGATCATGTGTATCTCGTCGGTGTAGAAGGGACGCGAGAGGTCGTCAATCTTAAGGAAATCCACGCCCCACGAGGCATAGAGGTCCATGATGCTGTTGTAGTAGAGCTGGCCCGCCTCGTTGTTGCGCACGAGGAGGTTGTCCTTGAGCCACGTGCAGGGCGAGGTGGTGCCGTTGTAGACTTCTGTCCAGGGCGTGTCCTCGCTGCCTTTGAGCTTGTAGGACGAGCCTACGACGCTCTTGGGGACGCCGCGCATGATATGAATACCGAACTTCAGGCCCATGGCGTGAATCTTGTCGGCGAGGGCCTTGAAACCCGCGTTCTCGCCATCGACCATGCACGAGGGGAAGCGCGTAGGCGAAGGCAGGTAGCGCCCGTATTCGTCGAGGACATAGTCCTGAGTGCCGCGCTGGTTGTAGTTTCCGGCGCCGAGCGAGGGGTGGTTGCAGTACCAGCGGATGTCGACGACGACGTACTCCCATCCGTGGCGCACGAGGTCGTTGTCAACGAGATATTGGGCGTTCTGGAGGACTTCCTTCTCGGTGACCGACGAGTAGTAGCAGTCCCAGGAGTTCCAACCCATCGGGGGCGTCATGGCCCACGTACGGAAGGGCGCTATTTCGGAGTCGGAGGAGGGGAGAGGTTGCGACGGCGTCGAAATAAACGGAACGGAGGGTGCAGACGGAACAGAGGGTGCAGACGGGGCGGAGGGTGCAGACGGAACGGAGGGTGCAGACGGAACAGAAGGTGCTGCCGGGGCGGAAGTGGAAAGGGCGCGTGCGTTGCTGAGGATTGGTAGGGTAAGAAGGCCGAGGGCGAGAAGGCGGTTCATGTGTGGGTGTTAGTTTGTTAGTTAGTCAGTCTATTAGTAAGATAAAGCAAAAATCCCCCTAAGCTCCTCGGGGAGAGGGAACTTAGGGGAATTGTCTTGTGCATTATTTCAGGGCTTTGTTGAGCATGTAGTAGACTTCGTTGTTGCGGAGCTGCTGCTTGAAGTCGGCAATGTTGGTGCTCTTGTTGATCTTGACGTACTCGAGGCCGCAGATCTCAGCGAAGTCTTCCCAGTACTCCTCGGTGATGTCGTAGGAGAAGGCGCTGTGGTGCGTGCCACCTGCGAGAATCCAAGCGCCGGCGCCAATCTCGAACGTGGGCTGCGGCACCCAGAGTGCACTGGCCACGGGGAGGTTAGGCATGGGCTTGGGCTCGATGCACTCTACCTCCTGCGAGATGAGGCGGAAACGGTTGCCGAGGTCGACGACGGTAGCCTTGATGCCGGGGCCTGTCTTGCTGGTGAAGACGAGGCGGGCTGTCTGCTGCTTGCGGATACCGATGCCGAGGAAGTGAACCTCGAGCTTGGGCTTGTCGACAGCGATGAGGGGGCATACCTCGAGCATGTGGCTCTGCAGGCAGCTGCTGCGGTCGCCGGCGAAGTTGAGGGTGTAGTCCTCGAGGAACGAGCAACCGGTGGGCAGGCCCTGCGAGATGACCCAGAGGGTGCGCTGCAGGCAAGCCGTCTTCCAGTCGCCTTCGGCACCGAAGCCATAACCTTCGGCCATCAGACGCTGTGAGGCGAGGCCGGGAATCTGGTCGAAGCCGCAGAAGTCGGGAGCATCGATGTCGGCATCGCCGAGGTCGTCGAAGTTGGTCGTGAAGGCTGTTGCGCCCTCATCCTTCAGCACGCGGCGCAGGGCTATCTCGGCCTTGGCTGCGTTGTGGACCTTCTCCCAGTAGACCTCTTCGCCGCTCTCGTCAATCTTGATGGTGTAGAGCTTCTTGTACTCATCTACGAGCGCGTCGGCTTCGGCGTCGGTCACCTTCTTGTAGTAGTCCATGAGCGAGCTGACGGGGTAGTAGTCGACGTGGTAGCCGAGGCGCTGCTCGAACTCGACACGGTCGCCATCGGTGACGGCTACGTTGTTCATGTTCATGCCGAACATGAGGCAGCGCACGTTGTGGGCATCAGCGACGCCGGCAGCTACGCGTGCCCAGACGGCAATCTGCTTCTGTGCCTTCTCGTCCTTCCAGTAGCCGCAGACGACCTTGCGGGCAACGCGCATGCGGGTGCAGATGTGTCCGAACTCGATGTCGCCATGTGCGCTCTGGTTGAGGTTCATGAAGTCCATGTCAATCTCGCCCCAGGGTATCTCGGCGTTGTACTGCGTGTGGAAGTGGAG
Organism: uncultured Bacteroidaceae bacterium; assembly: GCA_905235285.1. Classification (GTDB taxonomy): domain Bacteria; phylum Bacteroidota; class Bacteroidia; order Bacteroidales; family Bacteroidaceae; genus Physcousia. Next base: position 1,974 of record CAJOLI010000112.1, on the reverse strand, counting down.
TAGCGGCTTCTGCAGCTGCTGCAGGCCCTTGATCCACATCTTGGCGGGAGAGAAGGTGTGCATCCACGTGATGATGCCGGCGCATTTCTCGTCGTTGTTGGCGGCAAGCATGACCTGCTCCACTTCCTTGGAGCTGTTGGCGGTGCCCTTGTACACAATCTTCACAGGGATGTTGCCGCTGTCGTTCAGGCCGGCGACCATTTCCTTGGAGTGAGCATCAACGGCGATGACGGCATCGCCTCCGTAGAGCAACTGTGCACCAGTCACCCACCAGATTTCTAAGTTTTCAAACATAGTTTTTGAATTTAAATTGATAATTGACAATTGACAATTTAAGCCCTGTGCCAATCGCCACTTATCTGGGTTAATAATTATTGTTAAGTGATTTTGTTAGCTGAGTTTCTTCTCGATGATTTGATAATTGATGTCAATCGAAGCTTTTGTCTAAGACGGCATTATTCTGGCTCATAATCGTCAATTATCAATTATTATGGTTCAGCGTTTGCGCTGACCATAATATGCATTAGGCCCGTGCTTGCGCATGTAGTGCTTCTCGACAAGCAGCGGATTCATGGTCAGGGCCGGGTTGACGCTGAAGGCAACGAAGGCCATCTTGGCACATTGCTCCATGACCTTGGCGTTGTAGACTGCGTTGTCGGGCGAGGTTCCCCATGAGAAGGGACCGTGGTTCTTGACGAGTACGGCAGGCGTGTGGTCGGGGTTAATCTTGCGGATGTTAAGTATCTCATCCACAATGACGTTACCTGTTTCAAGCTCATATTGTCCTTTAACCTCAGCCTCAGTCATGTCGCGCGTGCAGGGGATGTCCTGATAGAAGTAGTCGGCGTGGGTCGTGCCGATGTTGGGTATGTCGCGCCCGGCCTGGGCGAAGGCAGTGGCATAGGTCGAGTGGGTGTGGACGACGCCCTGTATGTTGGGGAAGGCCTTGTAGAGGACGAGATGCGTGGGCGTGTCGCTGCTCGGGTTGAGGTCGCCTTCTACGACCTTACCGCTTTCGAGGTCTACGACAACCATGTCCTCGGCCTTCATCTCATCGTAGCTGACGCCCGAGGGCTTGATGACGACGAGGCCCTTCTCGCGGTCGATGCCCGAGACGTTGCCCCAGGTGAAAATGACTAAACCCTGCTTGACCAGGTCAAGGTTGGCTTTGAATACTTTTTGCTTGAGTTCTTCTAACATATAAATATATTAAGTTTATAGCTTAAACAGTTTTGATTCTTCATACACACTCTTGTTGAACTGATACAACGCGGCACCTCGTTTTGAGTTGACCTTATCGATGAGTTTTGTCTTCTCGATGAACTCCATCTCGCTGATGCGCTTGCGGAAGTTGCGTTTGTCAATGTCGCGCCCCAGGATGACTTCGTAGAGCTGTTGAAGCTGCGAGAGGGTGAATAGCGGCGGCAACAGGTTGAAACCTACGGGACGGCTATGTAGGAGCGTGCGCAAGCGATAGAGCGCCTTTTCTACCATCTCCTTGTGGTCGAAGAGCAGGGGCGGCAAGGCGGAGATGTCCTCCCAATAGGCAGAGTGCTGATGGTTGAGGTCGTTGTTGACTTTAGCTATATCCACCAAAGCGAAATATGCCACGGAGATGACACGGTCGCCTGAGTCGCGGTTGACGGAGCCGAAAGCTCCTACCTGTTTCATATAGATGCCATGCAGGCCTGTCAGCTGGTTTAGGACTCGCTCGGCTGCGACATCGATGTCCTCGTTGCGTTTGACGAAGCCGCCCATAAGCGACCATTCGCCCTGGCGCGGTTCAAAGGGGCGTTTCTGCAGGAGAAGCTTTAGCTGTCCGCCTTCGAAACCTAAGATGATGCAGTCGACGGCGACGTGGAACTTGGGGTACTGCCCATAGAAAGGAGGTGTCATGGTGTGTTTGTGTATTTGTCCTTTGAGTTGTTGGTCAGAATGAGTAGAGAGTCGAGGCCCAAGGCCCCGACTTTCCAC
>CAJOLI010000111.1 GCA_905235285.1 uncultured Bacteroidaceae bacterium | reverse complement strand
GAGACACCGGCAGAGGACGTGGCCGAGTTCGGCCTGATGCCCGCGCGTAATGTCGTGCGTGCCGGCGAGCGCCTGCCCGTAGTCATCACCGGAGCTGACCGCCTGCAGGTGCCCGTGCAGATTGTCTCTGCCGCAGGTGCCGTCGTCTACCAGCAAAGCTTTATGCGCGACGGCGACCTTGAGCTGCCCGCGTCGTTGAGCCCGGGCATCTATGTCCTGCGCGCCATCAGCGGCCGCAAGCAGGCAACGACAAAGCTTATCGTGAAATGACGCTCATCTGATTAGTCGCAAGGCGACGGCTGAAAACACAAAAGGGGCTATGCTGATCTCGTGTCAGCATAGCCCCTCTTTCGTTCCGAGCATAGCCTTTTTCATTCTGCCCATAGCCCCTTTTTCATTTTTTCATAGCCCAAGTCGCCCATCGCTGCAAGCCTCTCATTTGATGTGCCCAACTGTGTGTGGAAATACGCCCAATCGTTTTAACCCAAATCGCTCATTAGAATTCATGTTGGTGCGCTATTTGTTTTGAGCAGATTTTCGTTATCTGTAAGTGCGTTATCTGTAAGTGAGCAATGCGGGCATTGTGACCGCGCAGATGGCGGAAAGATGCCAAAAGAAATAGGGCAACAACGTGGATAAAAGCATAAGAAGCGTAGCTTAAAAGCCATCTTTGGTCTAATGACCGATTTGGGTTTAAAGTAAAACAACTTGTTTTACTTCATTTTGATTGGCTGTGTTGGCGGATTCACCCGGCTGTGTTGGCAGATTCACCCGGCTGTGTTGGCGGATTCACCTGGGCGAATTTTTTGCAATAATAAAACTGTCGGCACAACTGTTGAAGATTTTTGCGCCAACGGTCAAGGCACAGGCGAGGATTATAATGCCGCTTCGTCGCTACTGGCCTGTGGCCTGGTGGTATGCTAAGAGCGCGTTTTGCAGTGCTATGCAGGCGTCAGTATGCTTGTCGCGAGCCTGCTGCAGCAGCAGTTGCGCTTCGAGCAGGTCGCTCATCGTTGATGTGCCGGCGTGGTAGGTGTCGGTCTGCAGCCTCAGGTTCTCGGTAGCTTGCTCAATGCTTTTCTTCGCCAGAGCTATCTGGCTGGAAGCCTCGATGACATCGTTCCATGCCTTCTCGGCGCGTATGCCTAATAGCTGTACGTTGTCGGCCAGTTGCTCCTCGGCTTTCTGCCGCTCCAGCTTCTTGCGCTTAATTGCGTGTGAGCCTCCCCACCAATCGCTGATAGGCACCGATGCAGTGGCAAAGACCATTGCGAAGGAGCGATTGTTGTCGAGCAGGTTGTGGTAGTTGTAGCCTGCGCCCACGGCCACCGATGGCAGGTGCTTGCCGACTTCTATCTTTTGCTGTAGCTTAGCCGCTTCAACACCTTTCTGCAACAGCTGATACTCTGGGAGTGAGGCCATGAAAGCGCCGGCGTCGGTATATAGAGTTATGGCGACTTGGTCAACAGCGGCTTGATCCAGAGCGTTTTTTGCAAGAGTCCATTCGCCTTTCAGTCCGCAATACTGCGCCAGTATCAGCTTCAATAGTGAGCGGCCGTTGTTGAGCTTCAGGCGTTGTGCCGCGATGTCGTTTTGTCGCAGTTGCACCTGCAGCAAGTCGTTGCGCAGAGCCACTCCAGCCTCTACGGCCGTCTGTGCGTCCTTGGCCAGGTCAGCCAGCAGGGCATCCACGGCATCGAGCGTGCGCTCTTTCTCTTGCAGCGAAACGAGTTGCCAGTAGTAGCGTTCGGTCTGAGCTGTGACCTCGTTCTCGCTGAGTTGCAGCTGCAGGGCGCTCACGTCCTCGCCCACGCGTGCCAGACGGTTGCCGTTGATGATTTGCCCGCCTGCAAACAGAGGCAGGATAGCTTCGATGCCGGCGATGCGGCCGTGCTTCATCATGGTCATCGTCATAGGGCTCTGCAGTGCCATCAGCGCCTCCATGGGCAGCGACTGGGCAAGGGCTGCTCCGAGTTCCGGCGTGATGTATCCCGAGGGATCGATGTCCATCTTGGCCATTGCCTTGTCGGCAGTGAAGCCCATGGCCGTAGCACTTACATTAGGGAAGTAGTTGGTGAAAGCTTCCCGCCGTTGCTCGTGGGCGCTTTGTATGTCTAAGCGGCCCGTACGCATGGCAATATTGTTGTGCAAAGCCGAGTCTTTGAGCTGCTCGAGCGAGAGGGGCTGCTGTGCTACGGCGCCGTGGCAGCAGGCGATTGATGCTATGGCGATATATAATAAACGTTTCATGTGCAAGATTATTTCTTTACGCTAAGTTTCCAGTAGATGACGGGCAGCACCGTGACGACAAGTATGAGTGTGCCGATGCCTCCGGCAAAGATAGTCACGCCGACGGGCATCCAGAACGACGAGCCGGCGATAATCATCGGAATGACTCCGACAGCCGTAGTAGCGGTGGTGAGGAAGATAGGTACCATGCGCCGATGTCCGGCATCGTAGGCCGCCTCCTCGATGGCCCGGTTATAGTGGTTATGGTATGCTTCAAGTTGCTCTGGCGTTGGCGTTTCCGGCGCCGTATTGCTGACATGGAAGTCCTTCATCAGGCCATCGGCGTGCTCGAAGATGAGAATCTCGTTGCGCATGATTATGCCCATGAGGGTTACGAGTCCAAAGATGCTGGTCAGGCCGAGCGTCTTGTTCATCAACCCAAGGCCTATCAATGCACCTGGTATCATCAGCCCGAGGGCTGCCATGCAGAGGAAGGTGATGCCGAAGCGCTTGAAATTGAAGAGAATGAAGAAGAAAATGATAATCATGGCAATGATGATGCCATCGTAGATCATGGGCATGTTTTCGTCGTTGTACTCCAATTCTCCTCCCACCTCGGTACGCACGCCCTCGGGCACGTTGACTTCACCCAAGAGGCGTGCCAGCTGCTGCTCTATGGGTGCGGCATAGGTGCCTCGGGCAAATTCGGCCGTTACCGTCAGGCAGCGCTCTCCGCTGCGGTGCATGATGCGGCTCTCGCTCCAGCGTGGCTGCACGCGGGCCACTTGACGCAGGGCCACGGTGTTTGTCGCTGACGCTGTCTTGCCAAGTGCCGACGTCTGCGAGCCCAAGGCGGCGCTTGCGGCAGCATGTGGTGAAAAGATGCCGAGGTTCTCGACGTCTGCGACAGACAAAGTGGTCGTGTCCTTGACGATGATGGGCAGTTCATAGTCACTCTCCCAGATGCTGCCTACGTTCAGGTCGGACGTGGCTGCGGCCAGCGTCAGGGCTGCCGTAGTGCGATTTATGCCCAGCTGTGCGGAGGCTACCGGGTCAAGCTCTACATTAATCAGGGGGAAGGGCTGTAGGAAATCGGTGTGCACCCACTCCAGCTCGGGCATAGTGCGCATCTTTTCCATCATGCGCTCGGCGGCAACGTGCAGCGAATCGATGTCGGAGCCATAGAAGCGGAACTCCAGCTCGGGCACTTCGAGGAGGTCGAGCCGCTTGAACTTGACATAAGCCTCGGGGAAGGCCTCGCTCAGGCGCGGCTGGTAGTCGGCCAGGAGGTCGAGCGTGGCCTGCTGCGACGTGGTGTTGACGATGAACTGCGCGAAGTTGCGTCCTGCCATCTGCGGTGCGTAGCAGACCTGGAAACGCGGCGACGAGCATCCGATGAACGATGTGATGCCCGTGATACGCTTGTCTGCGGCTATGGCCGCGTAGACGGAGTCGGCCACGGCGCGCGTGTCGGCAAGGCCTTTCCCGTCGGGCAGGAAAATCTCTACGGCAAACTGGTCGCGGTCGCAGAACGGGAAGAGGCGTATCTTAAGGAAAGGCACGATGAGCATCGACAGCACAATCGACAGCACGCCAAGCCCTATCGTCAGATACGGTCGACGGAACGTCCAGGCCAGTACGCGGTCGTAGAGCTTCTGCACGCGGTCGGTAAAGCGCTCGCCCTGCCTGGCCTTGGGCACGCCTATAATCTTGACGCACAGGAACGGTATCACGCCGACGGCTATGGCCAGCGAGACCATCAGGTTGATGGTGATTGTCCAGGGGAAATCGCCTACGGCGTCGAGGAAGGCACCGTGGAAGGTCAGCAGGAACGGGAAGAAGATGGCGCAGATGCAGATCGTAGCAAGCGCCATAGGCATGAAATACTGCTTCACGGAGTGCAGGGCTGCATCCTGCGGTCGCTCGCCCTTGCCGACGTATTCAAGGTAGCCGTCGATTACCACTATGCTGTTGTCCACAATCATTCCCAGCACCACAATCAGACCAGCCAACGTAATAATATTCAAAGGAATATGAGCGAAGTACATGAAGGCCACGCTGATGAACGTGCTCAGCGGAATGGTGATGGCGGCAACGATGGCCGAGCGCAACGGGAAGAGCACCATCATCACGAGGATGATGACCGCCATCGACAGCAGCAGGTCGCGAAGGAAGTCGCGGATGCTGTCGCCCACGACTTTGGGAAGGTCTGCGATACGCGTTATGACGACATCATCAGGCAATTCATCGAATCGGTATTCGTCAATGACCTTGTCAACCTCGTCGCCGTAGGCCATGATGTTGTTGCCCTCGTTCATCTCGAGCGAGAGCAACAGACAGGGATGACCGTTCTGCATGATGTAGCTCTCGCTGAGGTCGTACTCGCGACGCACGTCTGCAATATCCCTCACGCGCACAGTCTTGCCCGTCGAAGGATCGCTGAAGAGAATCATGTCGGCTATCTCCTGTTCGCTGTTCTGCGTAGGTTCTATGTGTATGAGCGTCTGCTGGTGGTCGCCCACAAGAGAGCCGGCAAGGGTAGTAAGGCCTTCAGACTGCAGGGCACTCATGATGGCCGCCTGCCCCAGACCGTAGGCCTCGAGGCGCTGGCGGTCGACGTAGAGGCTGATTTGCTCTTTCTGCTCGCCATACTGGCGTACGTTGGCCACGGAGGGTATCTGCCGCAGGCGGTCGCTGAGATGGTCGCTGTAGCTTTGCAGCTCGCGATAGCTCCGCTCGGGGCTTTCTATGGCTATGAGCAGGGCCGACGTGTTGCCAAAGTCGTCGTTCGCCACAAGGGCCACAACGCCTTTCGGCAGGCTCTGCTTGAAGAGCGAGAGGCCGTGCTTGATCTTGCTCCATACCTCGTCTTTGTTGTTGACATCGTCGTTCAATTGTACCAGCACCATCGCCATCCCGTTTTGCGACGTCGATGTCGTCTTGGCGCGCTTCACCTCGCCATAAGTGAACAGAAAGCGTTCGAGGGGCCGCGTCACCTGATCCTCCACCTCTTCGCTGGTGGCGCCCGGGTAGACGGCAATCACCACGCCCTGCCGGATGACGAACGGCGGGAACTCGTCCTTAGGCATGACGTACATCCCGAAGATGCCTAAGCCGAAGAGAATAGCCACAATCAGGAGCGAGATGCGGTAGTGCTCCAGGGGCCATGCCATCCAATTTTGCTGCTTGTCCATAACGCTGTCAGTAGATTACTTTCGAGCCTTCGCTCAGTTTCTGATAACCCTCTACCACCACGCGCTGGCCGCTCTTCAGACCCTCCAGAATCTCGATGCGGTTGCTGACGGAGGCTCCTATCTCGACAGGCGAGCGGTGGGCCTGGCCTGAGGCGTCAATGGTCCATACAAACAGCGAGCCATCGGCGCGCCGCTGCACGGCCGTCAGCGGCAGGCTCGCCACAAAAGTACGTTCTGCAGCAGAAGACTCCTCTGCTTTATCGCCGGAAATCTCTACCTTGGCAACCATGCCGGGAAGCAATGCCCTGCTGTTGTTACTAACGCGCACACGCACGTCGTAGGTATGCGTCAACGCATCTGCCTGCACCCCCTTCTCAATGTCCCCGCCGCTGAACGTCTGCCCCAGGGCCTCGACGCTGACGAGGGTAGGAGTGTTGGGGCGTAAGGCCTGGATGTCTGTCTCGGGAACCGAGAACTTCACGCGCACCGAGCTGATGTCGAGAATCGTCACTACGGCCTGCGAGGGCATGGCCGTCTCGCCCGCGTCAATGTTTTTACGCCCTATAATGCCGCCCACCGGCGCCGTCAGCCGGCAGTCGGCCAGGTTCTTCTTAGCCATGGCCAGCTGCGAGCGAGCCTGCGTCACCTTGCTCTGTATCTCCACCCACTGTGCATCGGTCAGCGAGCCGCGCTCATGCAGCAGCGAATAGCGCTGCAGCGCATCCTCGGCCTGCTCCACAGACGCCTGGGCACCCGTCAGCAGGTTGCGCGCCTGCGTGTCGTCCATCTCTGCTATGAGCTGTCCGCGACTGACGGGCTGCCCCTCGCGGACGCAGACGCGCTTGACGACACCCATGCCCGTGAAACTCACAGCCGTGGCCTCTGCCTCCTCGACGACGCCGACGTAGGTCTGGCCGCCGGACGGCGCCACAGCGCTGACAACTTCTGTCTTCACCCTTATGGGCGCTTTCTCCTTCGGCTCCTGCTTGGTGCTACAAGCGATTGCAAGCAGCGGGAAGAGTAATAACATTAGGTCCTTCGTTTTC
>CAJOLI010000110.1 GCA_905235285.1 uncultured Bacteroidaceae bacterium | reverse complement strand
GCGGAAAGATGCCAAAAGAAATAGGGCAACAACGTGGATAAAAGCATAAGAAGCATAGCTTAAAAGCCATCTTTGGTCTAATGACCGATTTGGGTTTAAGACTTTTCTGTAAAGGTGAGATTGCTCCATAGAATTCTCAATCGAAGCAGCTGAAGAAATTCCTAAAACGAAAAGGGGGTTGTCTCACGACAACCCGCCTTCCATTAACCTTAAATCTAATACCATGAAAAACACGTTGCAAAGGTAGTTATCTCTTACATTTGAGCAAACATTATCTATAAAAAAAGCAGAGCTATTAAATATCTTTAACGAAATTACCTCACTCATCCGTTTCGTTTAACGCTCGTTAACTTACTTTTCCAAGCATTTACTCTACGTAAAGGACCAATCCCTTGAGATATTCGCCCTCAGGGTGATAAATATTTATCGGATGATCAGCCGGCTGATGAAGCTGGTGCAGGATTCTCACGTTGCGTCGGCTGAGAGCGGCAGCAGTAAAGACTGCCGTTCGGAACTGTTCTTTAGACACCGCCTGCGAACATGAGAATGTGAAGAGAATGCCTCCGGGCCTTATCTTGTCGAAGGCACGCTGATTTAAACGAGTGTACCCCTTAAGCGCGTTGCGCAGCGCATCTTTGTGCTTTGCGAAGGCCGGTGGGTCGAGGATAATGAGGTCGTAAGCCTCATCCATTTGCTGCAAGAATCGGAAAGCGTCTTCAGCGAACGCCTTGTGGCGTGTGTCATTGGGGAAATTGAGCGCCACATTAGCATTTACCAACTCCACAGCCTTGGCCGAGCTATCGACGGAATGGACTTTGACGGCTCCTCCACGCATGGCATAAACAGAGAAACCGCCTGTGTAGCAAAACATGTTCAGGACAGATCGTCCTTGTGAGTAATGCTCGACGATCGCACGATTGTCGCGCTGGTCTACGAAAAAACCGGTTTTCTGCCCACGCAACCAATCTATATGGAACCGTAGCCCATTCTCGATGGCTACATCGTCGGCATCGCCTCCGACAAGGAAACCATTCTCCTGCCCCAGCTCGGCCTTGAATGGAAGTGTCGTCTCGCTCTTGTAGAAGATATTGTCAATCTGCAGCCCTTCGAGTTTCTGCAATGCCGCTGCTATTTCGTGCCTGCACATGTGCATTCCAACGCTGTGAGCCTGCAGCACGGCAGTACGCCCGTAGACGTCGATGACGAGGCCTGGCAACGAGTCACCTTCACCATGCACGAGCCGGAAGGTGGTGTTGTCTGCCCGTCCAGCAATGCCCGTCGATACCCTGACACTAAGAGCGCAGGCCAGGCGCCGTAGCCAGAAATCAGCATCCACGGCTTCATCGTCAAAGGTTAAGACACGAACAGCTATTGAGCCTATCTGCCAATGGCCGATAGCCATGAAGTCACCTTCTGCAGTCACTACGCGCACGAGGTCACCTTCTGCCGGCTGCCCATCAACATGATGCACGGCACCCGAAAAAATCCACGGATGGAAACGACGCAGCGATTCTTCTTTACCGCGTTTAAGATATAAAGTCATCATCTAATGTTCGTATTAATTTGTAATCACGAGATATTAGCATTTCGGTTATCTCAGAGTGAAGCCTCAGACAAGCCCAAGCGTCTGTTGCTGCATACACCTTCTGAGCCTCTGTAAGAACGTCGGCCTCCCAATTCGTCAGCCTTTGGTTCTTAGATATTTTTTTCCCGAAGATGTTTGCATAAAGCTTCTGAAGACTCATGTCAACGATGCCGAGCGGTTTGACGTAATTCTGTAATTCGACATAGTTAACAGGCTGAAATTCTTTGCGCTTACGTAATTGCAACCAATCGTCCTGCAGGGAAAGCCCTATCTTCTGGACGTGTTCATCGGTGAACAGGCGTATGAGGCATGCTGGAAGTCCTATCTGGTTGAGACGAAAGAGGAAACAGATATCTGGCGTCGACACTTGAAGCAAGGCTACGGGGTGCATAGGTCCTGGACGAAAGTTTGGACGAGTTTCTGTGTCGATACCTACGCATGGACAATTCAACAGATAGTCAACGGCACGTTGTGCCTCGCCGATACCCTGAATGACAATGATGCGCCCTTCAAATCGCTCTACTGGTAAGTCGGGGATAGCCCTTTTCTCAAATTTATCTATAATCTTCACTCTGTAAAGCTCGTTTTCATAGTTAAGACATGCAAAATTAAACCTTTTTGCAAAAAAAATAACAAGAAACATGCTAAAAGTTAGTAAAAAGAATTATTTTTGCACCGGAAATAAGGAATAGAAAAGAATTTATGGAAAAGCAAAACACAAAACGTGCGCCCAAGAAGCGCTCGCCGAAGCGTGCTTCAAAGGGTGCAGCGACTCAGCATGATGGTGCCTTTCATCTCTCATCAGCATTGAGAGGAGAAGCCGACGAGCGCCTCAGTCGGAGAGAGTCAGTGAGCATGGCGCTTGGCGTCATCTTCCTGTCAGTTGCTGCTTTCACCCTCCTGAGTTTTGTCTCTCATTTGATGACAGGTGGCGAAGACCAGAAGGTTCTTCAGGGGCACTTGACCGGCGATGCCCATAATTGGGCCGGCTACATCGGAGCCTGGTGGAGCGACTTCTGGATAACACGCAACTTCGGCCTCGGCGCATTCTTCATACCAGTATTCCTCTTTGCCGCATCGCTCAAGCTTACAGGTGCCTACCATGTACGCCTATGGAAGTGGTTCCTCAACTGCGCCGTATTGCTCTGCTGGGTTAGCGTGGCAGCCGCGTTTTTCCTCCGTTCGACATTTGCCGGCAATCCTGATATCAGTTATATCCGCCCGGGCGGCTTTCATGGAGAACACGTCGTTGATGTTCTGGAGAACTTTGGAGGTGTGGCCGGCACTTTTATAGTCATAGCACTGACACTGCTGGCCTATCTCTGCTATTTGAGTGCCGAGACAATCAGAATAATAAAACGCCTGATGCACCCGCAACAATTTGCTCGAGAGCTGCATGAGAAATATCCTGTGTTCAGCAGGCTCGTCGGGTTGTTTTACAAGCCAAAGGTCAGCGATGATTACTGCGATACCAAAGACACTACTGACAGCTTAAGTGCAGACATCATCGACGCTCCGGAAGCGGACTCGTCATTCGGCAAGCGCTCCGATGATCCGCTTCAGGATGTTGCAGAAGACGTACCTGTGGCACAGGTGGCCGGTTCAACTCAGGATGCAGCCTTGAAACCAACGACAGCCGAGCCGGGCGACACGGCAGGTGCCTCGGACGAGTTCTGGGTCACTGCCGCAGCAGCCGAGCCCAAAGCCATACCGACCTCCGAGACGCCTCTTGAGATAAACGCGCCCGTAGAGGAAGAGATTGCAGATGAAGAGCGCGCTGCCGCACTCGAGCCTTACGACCCAAAGCTCGACCTGGAGCACTATAAATATCCTACCCTCGACCTTCTGAAGCACTATGACATCGATCCTCGCGCCAGCATCGACATGGTGGAACAGACGAAGAACAAAGACCAGATTATCTACGTCTTGCGCACTTTCGGAGTCGAGATTTCGAGTATCAAAGCCACCGTCGGCCCAACGATTACTCTGTACGAGATAACGCCAGCCCCCGGCGTACGCATCTCAAAGATCCGCAATCTCGAAGACGACATCGCCCTCTCGCTCTCGGCGCTCGGCATACGTATCATTGCGCCGATTCCCGGCAAGGGGACAATAGGCATAGAAGTCCCTAATGCCAAGCCTCAGATTGTCTCGATGGAAAGCATCCTCAACAGCAAGAAGTTTCAAGAGACCACGATGGAACTGCCCATGGCACTGGGTAAGACGATTACCAACGAGGTATTCATGGCTGATTTGGTGAAGATGCCTCACCTGCTTGTTGCCGGTGCCACCGGACAGGGCAAGTCGGTAGGTCTGAATGCCATCATTACGTCGCTGCTCTATAAGAAGCATCCCGCAGAGCTCAAGCTCGTAATGGTTGACCCAAAGAAAGTTGAATTCCCTATTTACTCGCCTATCGTCAACCACTTCCTCGCACAGATTGAGGATGACGACGAAGAAGAACCCATCATCACCGATGTTCAGAAAGTTATCAATACCTTGAAGAGCCTCTGCGTAGAAATGGACTCTCGCTACGATTTGCTCAAACGCGCCCACGCACGTAATATTAAGGAATATAACGAAAAGTTCAAGAGTCGCCTGCTCAACCCCGCCAACGGGCATAAGTTCCTGCCATACATCGTTGTCATCATTGATGAATTCGGCGACCTAATAATGACGGCAGGCAAGGAGATAGAGTTGCCTATAGCTCGTATCGCTCAGCTTGCTCGTGCCGTAGGCATGCACATGATTATTGCCACACAACGTCCGACGGCCAATATCATTACTGGCACCATCAAGGCCAACTTCCCCGCACGCATGGCCTTCAAAGTCAGCGCGATGATTGACTCTCGCACCATCCTCGACCGCCCCGGTGCCAACCAGCTCATCGGAAAAGGCGACATGCTCTTCCTGGCGGGTTCAGAACCCGTTCGTCTGCAGTGCGCCTTCGTCGATACGCCAGAGGTAGAACACATTGCCAACTTCATATCGAAGCAACAAGGCTACAGCCATCCGTTTGCTCTTCCCCGCCCACCAATGGAAGACGCCGGCAGCAGTGCCAACGACGTCGACATGGAGCACCTCGATCCGATGTTCGGCGAAGTGGCACGTCTCATCGTGCAGACGCAACAGGGCTCTACATCCATGATACAGCGCAAGTTCTCAATAGGCTTCAACCGCGCAGGCAGGCTTATGGACCAGCTTGAGAAGGCAGGCATTGTCGGTGCAGCACAGGGTTCAAAGCCTCGTGAGGTTCTCATTCAGGACGAGAACTCGCTCGAAGTTCTCCTCTGCAACTTGCGTTAATGTACGTGAATTCGGTATAAGCTCTATGCTATTAATCTTCTTTTGTCAATGATTTCAATATTCGTTTCCGGTTTCTTTGGCGGTAGGTCGTATGCAATTAACCTTGCATAGAGATTATTGGCAAAGTTGTAAATCCTGACTGATATATCATTTGTCGGCAAAGAGCTTTCCGAAGAGGGGTTGCGTGACCTTTCTGCTTTCCAGTGGTTTGCGATTATTGCAGTCCTCAGGCGTGAGTTGCCATTGGATAAATTATGCCAAGTCCCATCGGTCGTGTTGGAGTGGCCTAGCGGTATCCTCTGTTGGGCGCGCCGCTGTATCACAACGGGGTAAGCAATCATGTGCCACGCGCGCACGTGAGGAGTTTTAAATTTCATTTTTCACTAAAAGTGGCATAAACAGCTGATTACTATAGTAATGACTAAGTGAAAAATGCTATTTAAATGCCGAAAATATGGTGAAAAACGGCTCTAAATAGGCGTTTTTAGGTGAAAAAACGGGCATTTCATGCCGTTTTGGACGTCTTTTGATGCCTTTTGGATGCTATTTTATGCGGTTTTGGATGTTTATTTGGCGATTATTCTTGCCGTTTTTGATGCTTTTCTGGGTTGATTTAAAGCGTAAATGGCTCACAACACGCCCACAGTGAAATGACGAATACAACTGGCCGAAACTTTCAACGCAACCGGGTGAAATTGCAAATTCAACCGGTTGAAGCGCTCAACACAACCGGTTGAAATTGCGAATTCAACCAATAGTTTGGGGTGTCCCACCTAGGTGGGACACCCCAAACTATTGGCTCCATAATGCAACGTAAGCAGGGGATTAGCTCTATGCAACTGGTTTGTTTTTGTCAATGATTTCAATGTTCATCTCTGGTCTTATTGGCAGTTGATTGTATGCAATAAGCCCCGCAAAGAGATTTCACCGTAACTCGTTGTTTCGCAGCTGCGAAGGTACAAACTAATTCGCACTCCTGTAATTTCCCAGGCATATTTCTTTTACCGAACTTACGTGTTAATGTGGGTTCTAAATAGAAGCCCCCTTAATTATGTAAAGCTATTTGTTTGAATTTATTTGTGCGTCAGTATATAAGTTGAAGAGGTGACATAGTGAGCTATGTGACCGATGAGACTTGACTTCATAACACCAAAGAAAACAAAAAAACAGCTGAGATAAGAACAAGAAGAAACACATAATTATAATTAACAGAACACACCTTTAGTCAATACGACTTTTATATAACACACACGGGAGCAACGTTTGTTGCCCCCTTTTTTTATATACTTATAGTTAAAAATACAAAAAAATGAGACCTAAACGAAGTTAAGATTAAAAAAAAAGACTCTTCGCAAAGGCGCTTGACTTTGTTATATTTTAAAAAGTCAGTACCTTTGCAGCCGATTTTCTAAGGAAGGAATATAGACAAACAATAAAAGCTCAAAAAATGAACACAAGAACAAAAGCGAGAACATTACTCTCTTTGGCACTTTTCGGTGCTCTTCTTGGCGCTTGCACAGGCAAGCAGCAACAAAATGGCCAGCAGAATCCAGTTGCCTATAAGACTGTGAAGGTCAAGGCAGAAGACCGCGTTATCGACACCAAGTACAGCGCTACTATCCGTGGTCGCCAGGATATCCAAGTCTTGCCGCAGGTCAGCGGCACGCTGCAGCAGCTGTGCGTAACTGAAGGTCAGCGCGTCTCAAAGGGTCAGACGCTCTTCATCATTGACCAGGTGCCCTATCAGGCCGCCCTCAACACGGCCCGTGCCAACCTTCAGGCTGCCAAGGCAGCAGAGGCCACAGCTAAACTCAGCTACGAGAGCACCAAGAATCTGTTTGACCAGCAGGTCGTCAGCGACTACGACCTTCAGACTGCCAGCAATGCTTACGCCCAGGCTCAGGCGAGTGTGGCTCAGGCGAATGCCGCCGTCACCAACGCAGCCAACTCACTCTCGTACACCGTAGTGAAGAGCCCCGCCAACGGCGTCGTCGGGACACTGCCTTATCGTGTCGGAGCTCTCGTAGGCCCCACCATCCCCACGCCACTTACAACGGTGTCTGACAACCATCAGATGTACGTCTATTTCTCTATTACCGAGGCACAGATGCTTGAGAAGATTCGCGAGGCTGGAAGTGCAGAGGCCGCAGTGAAAGCCATGCCTGCAGTCCGCCTGCAGCTTGTCGATGGTTCAGAATACAGCGAGACGGGCGTCGTTGAGACTGCCAGCGGCGTTGTGGATCAGTCTACAGGCAGCGTCTCGCTGCGCGCCGTCTTCAATAATCCTAATGGTCTGCTCCATTCGGGCAGTACGGGCAATGTCGTCATCCCAGTGGAGCTGAAGAACAACATCGTTGTCCCCGCTGCTGCCGTCAAGCAGCTGCAGACAGTTCACCAAGTATTCAAAGTCGTACAGAAGGACGGTCAGCGAGTGGCGGTAGGCACCAACATCGAGGTCGCCCCCTACTCCACGGGCAAGGAATTCATCGTGCTTAGTGGCTTGAAGGTTGGCGACGAAATCATCGCCGACGGCGCAGGCATGGTCCAGGAGGGAGCATTAGTGAAGTAATAGTTCCACGGTGTTCTCCTTAACATTAAACATTTAACCTTAAACGACGGCCGCTGGCCGTGAATAAGAATGAAAGGAAACCTTTTTATCAAGCGCCCTGTGATGGCTATGTCCATAGCCATTGTCATTGTGTTGTTGGGTGCTATCAGCTACTTCAACCTGCCGGTGGAGCAGTTCCCAGACATCGCGCCTCCGACCATCATGGTCAGTGCCACCTATCCAGGCGCTTCTGCCGAGACGGTCACCAAGGCCGTTATCCAACCTATCGAAGAGAGTATCAACGGTGTGGAGGATATGACCTACATGACATCCACTGCCACTAACTCCGGAACGGCTACCATCACCGTCTATTTCAAGCAGGGTACCAATGCCGACATGGCCGCCGTGAACACCCAGAACCGCGTCGCGATGGCTCAGGGTCTGCTTCCGCAGGAGGTCACCATGATTGGTGTGACCACCTTCAAGCGTCAGACCTCCATGCTTCAGATTGACGCCTTGGTCAGTGAGGTGCCCGAGTACGACCAGAACTTCATGGGCAACTACATGGCCATCAACATCACTCCGCAACTCAAGCGCCTTCAGGGCGTCGGCGACGTGATGGCCTTTGCCGCCACCTACTCACTGCGCGTGTGGCTGAAGCCCGAAATCATGGCCCAGTACGGACTCGTGCCATCAGAC
>CAJOLI010000109.1 GCA_905235285.1 uncultured Bacteroidaceae bacterium | reverse complement strand
CCTATAGCAGCAGAGAAAAAGAGAAAGGCGCGGCTTCACAGCCACGCCTTCTGTATGCTTGTTTGGAAGTAATGTAATATTTGGAGAGTTGGGTTTAAGCCTCTGCGGGAGCCTCCTCTGTTTGGGGTTGTTCCTCAGCAGCAGCTTCAGCCTTGGCAGCAGCCTCGGCCTCTGCCTTAGCAGCAGCCTCAGCAGCCTTCTTGTCGGCTACTCGTTTAGCGATCTCTTCATTGGTCTTTTTCTCTGCATCGAGAGCGGCAGCAGCAGCGGCCTTCTTGTCAGCAGCGACCTTTTCCTCAACAGCCTTCAGACCTTTCTGACGGTCGGCCTTCCAAGCGTTGAACTTGATTTGAGCGGTTGCCTCGTCGAACGCGCCTTTCTTGACGCCACCACGGAGGTGCTTCATGAGGTAAACGCCTTCACCGGAGAGGATGTTGCGCACGGTGTCCGTGGGCTGTGCACCCGTCTCTACCCAATAGAGGGCACGATCGAATTTCAAATCTACAGTGGCAGGATTGGTGTTGGGGTTGTAGGTACCAATCTTTTCTGTAAACTTACCGTCGCGCGGAGCTCTTACATCTGCAATGACAATGCTGTAGAAGGCGTAGCCCTTACGGCCATGACGTTGCAATCTGATTTTAGTTGCCATAAATGTTTAATTATGAGTTAATAGGTTTGAAATTATACTGCCAACTCGTGACAGCGGGCGCAAAGGTAGTATATTCTGCTGATATGGCCAAACTTTTTGGCTAATAAAACTTAATTTTCTCTGTTTCTTTGGTGTTTTCCGAACCTTATGCTATCTTTGCGGAAAAATATATGATAATCCCCTAAAATATAAATGTATGGACAACGAATTGATTAAGAACTGTGAGGCGAAAGCTCAGGAGTGGCTGGCCTCACCTGTCTATGACGAACAGACAAAAGCCGAAGTGAAAGCCCTGCTCGAAGCTGAAGACAAGAGCGCCCTCGTAGATGCTTTCTACCAGAGCCTTGAGTTCGGGACAGGCGGCCTGCGTGGTATTATGGGTGCCGGCACCAACCGCATGAACCGTTATATCGTGGGCACCGCCACGCAAGGCTTCGCCAACTACATTCTCAAGGCCTTCCCCGGACGTCAGGACCTGGCCGTTGTCGTAGGTCACGACTGCCGCAACCACGGTCGCGAGTTTGCTGAGACGGTAGCCAACATCTTCTCTGCCAACGGCATAAAGGTCTATCTCTTTGAGAGCCTGCGTCCTACGCCCGAGATTAGCTTTGCCATACGACAACTCAAGGCGCAAGCCGGCGTAAACGTCACTGCATCACACAACCCCAAGGAATACAACGGATACAAGGCTTACTGGGAGGATGGTGCCCAGGTGCTCAGCCCGCACGACACGGGTATCATCGACGAAGTAAATAAAGTCAGGGTCGAAGACGTGAAATGGACGGGCAACCCCGACCTGATTCAGATTATCGGAGGCGAGATGGACTGGGACTATCTGCAGGCCGTCAAGGAAGCTATGGTCGACCAGGATGTCATCAATCGCCAGAAAGACCTGAATATCGTTTACACTCCGCTGCACGGCACTGGCCGCGTCATCATCCCCGAAGCCCTGCGCTCATGGGGCTTCCAGAACATTCACGTTGTGCCCGAGCAGATGGTCATCGACGGCAACTTCCCCACCGTAGTCTCGCCTAACCCCGAGAACTCCGAAGCCATGACTCTCGGCATGAAGCTCGGCACCAAACTCAACGCAGACCTCGTCATTGCCTCCGACCCCGATGCCGACCGTCTCGCCATCGTCTGCCGTAACCCGCAGGGCGAATGGGAAATCCTCAACGGAAACCAGACATGCATGATGTTTGCCTGGTATATCATCGCAAACAAGAAAAAACTCGGACAACTCAAGGGCAACGAGTTCCTCGTCAAGACCATCGTTACAACCGAAACCATCAAGAAGATTGCAGACAAGAACGGCGTCGAGATGATGGACTGCTACACCGGTTTCAAATGGATTGCCGCCCTCATCCGCGAGAACGAAGGTATCAAGAAGTACATCGGCGGCGGCGAGGAGAGTTTCGGTTTCTTACCCTTTGATAAGGTGCGCGACAAGGACAGCCCCGCCAGCATCTGCCTCATCTGCGAGATAGCCGCCTGGGCCAAAGACAATGGCAAGACCTTGTATGACCTGCTCATGGACATCTACCTCGAGTACGGCTTCACACTCAACCACACCGTCAACGTCGTACGTCCGGGCAAGACTGGAGCCGACGAGATAAAACAGATGATGGCCGACTTCCGCGGTGCTAAGGCTCCCACGACCCTCGGCGGCAGCAAAGTCATCTGCTCCAAGGACTACCAAGCCCTTACCGCCACCGACGGCGAAGGCAAAGTCTTCCCGCTCGAGATGCCCGCAACGTCGAACGTCCTGCAGTGGTTCACCGAGGACGGCACTAAGGTCAGCGTACGCCCCTCTGGCACAGAACCTAAGATTAAGTTCTACATCGAAGCTCCAGCCGAGATGCAATGCCCCAAGTGCTACCCCGCAGCCTGCGAGGAAGCCATGGCCAAGGTCAAGGCCGTTTGCGCCGACCTGGGTATCTAAGGCCTCACGCGACCCTTACCCTTTTCGCGAGGGGGCGATTGTCTCCTTATATAAATGGAACAAGAAACAACTATGCTACGGCAACGCTCCTCCCTCGCGGGAGGGGAGGGGACGGGACAGAGCCTATCTGGCTCTGTTTCTGTGCGGGCGACATACTATTAAGAAGAGAGGGCGCCAAAGGCGCCTTTTCTCTTCCAATGGGCAATGAGCCACCAGTGAAGCTGCAACCATGGAACACAATCACCAGGCTCTCTCCCCTGCCCCATAGGAAAGGCGGCAGTGAAGCCATAGTGGTCCGCCTTGACGAACCCGTCACGGGTGTTGATGGTTTGCAGATGGTAGGGTTACGCAAGACCTACACAATTCTCAGCGAACAAGACTATCTGTTGGCAGGCAAAGCCGCCGAACTGATTTATTGGGACTCCAACACTAAGTACTGCGGATGCTGTGGTTCGCCTACACGGTGGATGACGGCCATCAGCAAACAATGCACGGAATGCGGAAAGGAATGGTGGCCATCCGTGTCAACGGCAATTATTGTGAGGGTCGTAAGAAATCTCTCCCGCGCCCCCCTTCCACGGGAAAGAGAGAGAGACTTGCGCGACAGCTCTCTCCGACAAGCCGAAGACTCGCCCCTCTGCATCAGTAAAGAGAACGGGGATGAAGCCATCCTGCTCGTCCATGCCCGCAACTTCCGTGGCAACCACTACGGCCTTGTCGCCGGTTTCCTCGAGACCGGTGAGTCGCTCGAAGAATGTGTCAAGCGCGAGGTGCGCGAAGAGACCGGCATCAAGATCCGTAACCTCCGCTACTTCGACTCACAGCCCTGGCCCTACCCTTTCGGGCTCATGGTTGGCTTCACGGCCGACTACGACTCCGGCGAGCTGCACCTGCAGAAAGCCGAGCTCAGCGAAGGGGGCTGGTTCACGCGCGACAACATGCCTTCCATTCCGGACCGCGCCTCCATTGCCCGCCGTCTTATCGACGACTGGCTCGGGAATGGCGGATAGATAGGAACACTGGCTTATAAACCATACACATGCAATGAGCCCCGCAATCAGCATAAAAAGTGGGCTAAAATATAATATGTACGCGCGCGATATTAGTGGTAAGAGCTATAGACGACCTGCATGTCGATTGGTTCCGTACCACCTTTGAGGCGTATGCTGGAGAGGCTGAAGTCGTGGGTGACGGAGGTCTGTGCGGCCAATCCCGTCTGCGGATCGGTATAAGTCGATACCACCACGGGCACAACGGTCACTTTATTCCAATCGGGATACTTGGCAGAGTACTGCGCTTCGCTAAGGCCCTCTGCACGCATGGTGGCATGCTTCTGTCGATAGAGGCGCGAGAGCAGGCGTGAGATGTTGTCAAACGTGTAGGTGTTGTAAGAGCTGGCAAAGGTTGTGGTATACGATGTGAGCCCGTCCGCCACCTTGTGATTTTTGAAGAATGTGCCGAGCTCAGCCTTTGGCAGCAACAACAGTTGCGAGGGGGTGTTGAGGACATAAGCCGACTGCGTCGTACTATTGTACTTCGAAAGGATGACGCGCGCACGTGTGATGCTGTCCGTCTCGTGGCCAGCAAATATCTCGTCGACGGGCAGAGTCAGTTCCGTGACGAGGGCTGCGGGTGTCTTGAGGTATGTGTAGGGTTGCTGAGCGAGCAGGCGGTTGAGCCCCGTGTTCTGGAACGACGAACTCTGGATGACCTCCGGCGTTGCCGAGAAACGTGAGATTCCCACGTATGTAGAATCTTCGAAGACATATCGGAAGTAGACATTGAGGGCTGAGACGTCAAGCGTCAACATCGAGCCCAGGCCGCTCTGGATGTTGAAATAGAAGCCGGGGAATACGTTATGGATAAACTGCCACGAGTCGGCGAAATACTCGGGATGCTCAATGGCCATGCGCAGGATGTTTGTGCCGAAGTCCTTTGGCAGACGAATGCGTACATTGTTGTAGTACGTAGTCGATGTGCGGACGGCCTCGGCCACAGAGTAGTCTATGGGCGAGAAGGTCTTCGTGGCGAGGGGTTGAGCATCCTGTGGGATGTAAGAGGTGAAGTCGTCAGAAGCATAGTAGGTCTGGTCCTCTCGCAGGATGTTGTCGCGGTCGAGCTCGTAGACGTTGACCTTCATGGGGTTGTTGCCATCGCCAAAGTAGCTGCTGAAATAGAGGCGCAGCTCTACGGAGTCGGCCTCGACGAGGCCGTCAGCGTTCTTCAGTATTGTGGAGGCATCAGGCAGACGATAGTCCTCAAAGGTATAGAACTGCGCCATAAATTCGGCTTTGACGATGGCCTCCGTCTCAGGGTCGTAGATCTGCCCGAGATAGCTCTTTGTGGTGTTAGCCACTACAGAGTCGAGCATACTCGTAGAGGAATATATCTGAAACGTCTGCGTCGTCGAGCTGATGGCATCATTGTCGCTTATGATGCCCATTGAGCCTGTGTCCTCGTCGCACGCAGCAAGAAGGATTGCAGTAGCCACTACCGCAATGTTTCTGAAATTGATATTCATTGTCTAAGGTGTGTTATCCTAAATTATCGAATATGGCATAAAGGCCGTCGAGACCGTCGGTGTATATGTCAAGCGGGCCGCTCGTGGGCACGTTCTTTGACGCTGCGTAGGCCGCCAGCTCCTCATCGAGGGTCTCGGGCGTGAAGAAGACGGCATCGCTGTAGTCGATGGCAAGTTGGTATAGGTCGCGGATGCCGAGCTGCTCAGGATAGGCTTCGAGCATCTGAGGCTCTATGTTCTTGAAGAGTATGTCCTTGCGGAACTGCGGTCTGGTCTTCAGCTTAAGCACATCGGGTGCCGATGGCGAGAAGACGACCTTGCTGTCGCGGAAAGCCAGTTCCTCACGGAAGGCCACCTTGATGAGCAGGGGCGCCACTACTGAGGCCCAGCCCTGGCAGATGACCACGTCAGGGTTCCAGCGCATCTTCTTCACTGTCTCTATGATACCGCGGGCGTAGAAGACGGCACGCTCGGCATTGTCTGCGTACTCAAGGCCCTCGCCATCGCATACCTCCAGACGCTTCATGAAGCATTCGTCATTGTCGATGAAATAGACGGGCATGCGAGCCGACTGAATGGAGGCCACCTTGATGATGAGAAGGTGATCGGTGTCGTCGATAATAAGGTTCATACCCGAGAGGCGCTTCACCTCATGAAGCTGGCAGCGGCGCTCGTTGATAGTGCCCCATTTAGGCATAAAGACGCGAATCTCGCTGCCTCTCTCTTGCACATACTGCGGTGCCTTGCGCCCCCAGAGCGACGTCTCCGTCTCTTCGACAAAGGGTGTGATGGCATGCGTTATGAAGAGAATTCTTTTCGGTGTCATAGATGGCTTTCTTTCGTTTTCGTTTGCAAAGATATAAAAAAAAATCGGGATATTTGCAAACTCTACCCCCACAAAATGATTGAAAAGCTTATTTTTTGTATTTATTTTGCACTTAAACTTCGCTGTTTGACAATTATTACTTTAATTTGCACCGCTTTTTTGGCAACTTCTTCTACTGAAGTGAACTACACTAAACATATAAATGAAATTAGTAACAACAATCAAAGAATTGCAGGCTGAGCTCGACGCCGCACGCAGCAGCGGACAGTCTATCGGCCTTGTACCCACCATGGGCGCACTCCATCGTGGTCACGCCTCGCTCGTAGAGCGTTCCGTCAGCGAGAACGACGTCACGGTAGTAAGCATCTTCCTGAATCCTACGCAGTTCAACGACAAGAGCGACCTCGAGCGCTACCCTCGAACCCTCGATGCCGATTGTGCCCTGCTCGAGCGTTGCGGTGCACAGATAGCCTTCGCACCCTCGGTAGCCGAGATTTATCCCGCGCCCGACACGCGCCACTTCGCATACCCGCCCACCGACGCCGTCATGGAGGGAGCACGCCGCCCGGGTCACTTCAACGGCGTGTGCCAAATCGTATCGAAGCTCTTCGCGTGGGTTGAGCCCACACGCGCCTATTTCGGCGAGAAGGACTACCAGCAGATTGCCGTCATCAGACGTATGGTTGCTGACCTCGGCTTCACCCTTCAGATTGTACCATGCGCCTGCATCCGCGAGGCCGACGGCCTGGCCATGTCGAGCCGCAACACACTACTCACGCCTGCTGAGCGAGCCATTGCGCCGCACATCTACGAGGCTCTGAAGGCCAGCCGCGAATTCGGCTCCGCCCACAGCGTCACTACTACCATACAGTACGTCGTCAGCCGCATCAACGCGGTGCCAGGCCTGCGCGTGGAGTACTTTTCCATCGTGGACGGCGAGTCGCTGCTCGACGTCAGCGACTGGGACGAAGCACCATCCGTCGTGGGATGCATCACCGTCTACTGCGGCAGCAAGCCTATACGTCTCATCGACCATATCAAGTACCATTGATAATGGAGAATGGTGAATACTAAATGGTAAACGGATAATGAACAACTAATAATTGACAATTATGCTCGTTGAAGTACTGAAAAGCAAGATTCATTGCGCCACCGTGACTGAGGCCAACCTCCATTACATGGGCAGCATAACCCTCGACGAAGCGCTGATGGAAGCCGCCGGCATCATCGCAGGCGAGCGCGTCTACATTGTCAACAACAACAACGGCGAGCGCTTCGACACCTACGTCATCACAGGCCCGCGCGACAGCGGATGCATCTGTCTCAACGGAGCCGCGGCACGCAAGGTGCAGGTGGGAGACGTTGTCATCATCATGGCCTACGCCCACATGCCTCTCGACGAGGCTCGTACCTTCAAGCCCTATGTGGTATTTCCCGACGCCGAGAACCACCTCGTCGACTAAACAATAGGCTGTAGCCATCGCACCTTATAGCATACAGGCTGTGTCACTCTCCTGCTGAGTGACACAGTTTTTTTTGCCCCTTACGATAATAAATCCCTATTCCATGTGAAGCGAATGGGAAATAATAGCTACATTTGCCGACGGAAAACAAAGAAAGAATAAATGAGGACAGACAAACAGATGGCTGCTGCAGCCACAGCGTTCGCAGAGCGGTGGGCAGGCCGAGGATATGAGCGGGGCGACTCGCAGCTGTTCTGGGCAGACTTGCTCATGAACGTCTATGGCGTAGACAACATCGCCGAGTTCATCCGCTACGAGGAGCAGGTGAAGGTCGACACCACAAATTTCATCGACGGCCACATACCCTCAACGCGCGTGCTCATAGAGCAGAAATCGCTGGGCAAGGACCTACGCGCCGGCATACGCCAGAGCAACGGAGCCGTGCTCAACCCCTTCCAGCAAGCGCGCCGTTATGTGGCAGGTTTGCCTTTATCGAAGCATCCCCGATGGATTGTGACCTGTAACTTTTCCGAGTTCCTTGTCTACGACATGGAGCAGCCAAACAGAGAGCCGGAGAGTATCATGCTGGAGAACCTCGGCAAGGAGTACTACCGCCTGCTGTTCCTTGTCGATGCCAAAAGCGAACATCTGTCGAAAGAGATGCGCGTCTCAATCGAAGCCGGTAAGATTGTAGGTCAAATCTACGAAGCACTACTCACCCAGTATGACGACAATTCTCCCGAGGCCCTGCGGTGGTTGAATATCCTGTGTGTGCGCATCGTTTTCTGCCTCTATGCCGAGGATGCGGGCGTATTCCGTCGCGACCAGTTCCACGATTTCCTCAACGCCTACGATGCCAAGGACTTGCGCCGCGCCCTGCGCGACCTTTTCGATGTGCTGAACACACCGCTCGAGCAGCGCAGCAAATACCTGCAGGACGACCTTGCCGCCTTCCCATATACGAATGGCGGCCTCTTTGAAGAAGATATTGAGATTCCGCAGTTCACCGAACCGCTGAAACAGACGCTGTTGCAGAATGCCGCCCTCGACTTCGACTGGAGCGAGATTTCGCCCACAATCTTCGGAGCCGTGTTCGAGAGCACGCTGAACCCCGAGACGCGCCGCAGTGGGGGTATGCACTACACCTCGATAGAGAACATCCACAAGGTCATCGACCCTCTCTTCCTAAACAATCTGCGCAGTGAACTCGATGATATTCTGGAGGAAAAGGTGGAGCGCGTTCGCAACCGCAAACTCGATGATTATCAGACACACCTGGCCTCGCTCACCTTCCTTGACCCCGCTTGCGGCTCCGGCAATTTCCTGACGGAGACCTACCTCTCGCTGCGCCGCCTCGAAAATGAAGTCATCCGCGAACGTTACCACGG
>CAJOLI010000108.1 GCA_905235285.1 uncultured Bacteroidaceae bacterium | reverse complement strand
GTGGCGGTGATGTCCGTAGCCTGCGTGGGGTCGGCCTCGAGGTCGTAGAGGGTGTAGGCGTCGACGTTGCCGAGTTCGTTGTCGGTGGTGTTGCGCTTAGGCCCTTCGTAGGGGGGTATGAGGGCGTAGCGTCCGTAGCGGAAGGCGAGCCGCCCGGCAGCTTCCACTACCATGCTCTTGCGGCCGCTGCTGCTCTTGCCGAGGAAGGTGGCGAGCATCTGCCGGGAGTCTAAGCTGTCGGGTACGTGCTGGCCGATGAGCTTGCCCAGGGAGGCGACGAGGTCTTGTTGCGACACGAGGGTGTTGCTGTCGACATGGCGTATGTGGCCCTGCCAATAGACGAAGAAGGGCACGCGCGTGCCGGCATCGTAGAGGCTGTACTTGCCGCCTCGCAGGCCTCCGCGGGGGTCGTGGAGGGGTGCTGACTCGCGTGCGCCGTCTGCGTAGCCGTCGTCGAGCACTGGCCCGTTGTCGCTCGAGAAGATTATGAGCGTGTTCTCCATCAGCCCTTTCTCTTCGAGCTTCGCCAGCAGTTGGCCTACGCACCAGTCGGCCTCGGCGATGACGTCGCCGCGGGGCCCTAAGGCGGTGGTGCCTGCGAAGCGCGTGGCGGGCGTCCGCGGCACGTGGGGCTGGTGGAGGCCGTAGTAGAGGAAGAAGGGCTGCTGGGGCGCGGCCGTGCGCTCGTCGAGGTATCGGAAGACTTTGCCGAGCAGGTACTCGGCCATCTCGTCGTCGCGCCATCGGGCGGCCTTGCCGCCTTTCATGAAGCCGATACGGGGTATGCCGTTGACGACGGTGTTGTTGTGGCCGTGACTCCACTGCAGCTTTACCATCTCTGGGTTGGTCAGTGCCGTGGGCTCGCCCTCGAAGTTGTGCTGGTAGCTGACTTCGATGGGGTCGTCGGGGTCGAGCCCCTCGACGAGGCCGTCCTCGACGTAGACCGTTGGCACGCGGTCTACGGTGGCTGCGATGAGGCATGTGTAGTCGAAGCCTATGGCGTTGGCTGCGGGCTCGATGCGGCGGTTCCAGTCGATTTTACCTTGTCCCATGCCGAGATGCCACTTGCCGATGGCTGCGGTGTGGTAGCCTGCCTGCTGGAACATGCGGGGCATGGTGAACTGCTCGGGAGCAATGAGCAGCGGCGCATCGCCGGGGAGGATGTTGGCGCCTTGCTTCTTCCAGGGGTACATGCCGGTGAAGAGTCCGTAGCGCGACGGCGTTGAGGTGGCCGAGGTGGCATGTCCGTCGGTGAAGCAGACGCCGCCGCGTGCCAGGCGGTCGATGGCAGGGGTGTGGATGGTGGTCTGGCCGTAGGCGCTGACATCGCCGTAGCCGAGGTCGTCGGCGAGGATGATGATGACGTTGGGGCGCTGGCCGTCTGCGCCCAAGGCGGGCAGCGAGGCGAGTGCTGCAAGCGGCAGTAGTGTGTGACGTAAGCGCTGTTGCATGTGGTGGCTGATAGGTTTTATTGTTTATAGCCTCTCCCCTGAAGGGAAGGGGGGTACAGCTGCAGAAGTCCTTCCCTTTAGGGGAGGATTTAGGAGAGGCTTTTTGGAGAGGCTGGGATTAGAACTCATAGCCGAGGTTGACGAAGAAGTGGGCCTTCTTGGTGTGGTTGCTGTAGCCTAAGGTGGCGCCTACGGGCCCGAACATTGTATTATAGTAGTAAGACACCTGCCCTCCGAGCATCAGCCTGTTGTCGAAGATGTGCCGGATTTTGTCGGCTTGCAGTCCACCGGCAACCCTGACGAGCAGGTAGTTGTTGTTGGCTATGCGCTCCTGGGCCTGCAGCTGAGCGGCCACTAACTGGTGGTCGACATATTCAATATATCCGATACCTGCAAACGGCATCTGCTGCTCAACGTAGTGGCTGAACCAGTTGCCGCCGATGGTGTTGCCGAAGACAGGCGGCACTATGGGCCCAAAGAGCAGACGGCCGTAGAGCATAGGTTGCAGGGTGAAGCGGTCGCCTATGGTGAAGGACATGCGCCAGTCGGCACTCACGTCGCTCATGCCAGACTCTTGCCCTGTCTTGACCCCGTTGGCGTCGCGCTCGTTGAGCTGTGCGAAGTTGTTGGTCACGTAGGCATATTCGGCATTGAAGTCAGTGCCGCGCGTGGGGAAGTACCAGCTGTCCTGGCTATAGTATTTGAGGCTGGCACGGTAGCTGAAGAAATGCTCATTCTTGAGCGTCACATGCATCGATGTCTCGGAGCCGAGCTTGTTGCGGTAGTGCATGAAGTCCCAGCGCAGGGCGAGTTGCAGGGTGAAGTGCCTGAGGTCGAAGTTTATTGGTGTGAATTCTCCCTGGAACTGGTTGTAGAGGATGTTGTAGTCGCGCTTGCCTTTCATGTAGATGTCGACGTCGTTGCGCAGGAAGGAGTAGCTGATAGAGGGCCGCGTGAAGCTGCGCGGGTGAATGTAGAGGTCGCCGCGTGCCATCAGGCGCTTGCCGAGGCGTATGGTGAAGTCAGTGTTGACGGGAACGGAGGACTTAAAGGGCACGTCGAGGCCCAGCTGCAGGGCGGCATACTCCTCGGTGTCGTAGCGCAGGCCTACATGCAGCTGCGCTGACTTGCGCTCGCCGGCCAGGAGGACGACGTGGACGCCGTCGGCCTCGGGGATGAGTTGACATTCAGCCGTCAGGTAGAAGAGATCCATACGCATGGAGGTGGTCAGCTCCTGTTGCAGCTCTGCATTGATGCTGTCGGTCTTGTTCAGGTGGAATTTATAGCGTAGGAAGCGCTCGGCCTGCGGCGTCATATTCTCGAAAGAGAAGCGCGTGACGCGCATCTTTTCGGTCAGGATTTGCGGGCGTAGGGGATACATAATCTGCGGGCGGAAGGTCTCGTCGATGCCTATGCGTTGCTTCAGGGCAATGATGTCGTCCCAGTGGCGCATGGCCTCCTCCTCGCCTCGGCGTATAAGCGAGTCGACAGCGGCTTTTGAGAAGCTTGATGAGGTGTAGCCTTTGGTGTCTACTTGCAGATGCAGGTCGGTAATAGCCACGTTCTCTTCGTACTTGTTTTTGCAGTTGACGTCGATTATCTGGCCGAGGATGCTCATCGTGCCTCCCAAGTCCTCGGCCACTTTCGGTGTGCCCTGCAGGGTTACGCCGATGACGATGTCGGCGCCCATCTGGCGTGCGACGTCTACGGGGTAGTTGTTTTTCAGTCCGCCGTCGACCAGCACCATATCGCCCAGCCTCACGGGGGAGAAGGCTGCCGGGATGGCCATAGAGGCGCGCATGGCCTGCGGCAACCGTCCGCTGTGGAAGACTATCTCGGAGTTGTCGATGATGTTAGTGGCTACGCAGGCAAAGGGGATGCGCAGGTCGCGCGTGAAGTCGAGCGAGTCGGTATATCCGGTGCAGAGCCTCTGGAAGAGCTCGCTCAGGTTCTTGCCTTTGATGAGACCTCCGGCCTGCGTGTTCTTCTTGCCGATGGTGAGCCCCGTGGTCAGGGCGTAGGTGTTCTGCTTCTGCACGTCGCTGAGGCTCTGGCGGCGCAGGTCCTCCTTGTCGGTGACGACGTAGCTCCAGTCCTGCATTCGCACTATCGAGTCGAGGGCGTTGGCGTTGTAGCCGATGGCATAGAACCCGCCGATGATGCTTCCCATTGACGTGCCGGTGACGATGTCAATAGGGATGCCTGCACGTTCCAGCACTTTCAGCACACCGATGTGGGCCATGCCCTTGGCGCCGCCGCCGCTGAGCACAACGCCTACTTTGGCCCTCGGCCGGGCCGCCGGGCGCGCGGCAGTGTCCTCTTGTGTGAAGCCCTGTGCCTGCGCCGTGGCATCCACGGTGGCGGCAACTGGGTATGTGGTCTGTGCACTTGCCGTGGCACACATCCATGCGGTCATCGCAATGATAATCTGGATTCTCATAGTGATAGTCGTATTATTAATTTCCCTTTCGCTCGACCTTTGGTCGCTCCATACTTGGAGAACTCCCCTTTAACTTCCGCCGCCTTGCGGATAACTTCAGAAAGTTATCTATTTCATTGTTGGCGCAAAGGTAATAAAAGATTAGGGATTAGGGATTAGGGATTAGAGATTTTTTTGCTGAAAAGATTCCGGTGGGCGTTACTGCCAGCATTTTTTCGTCTGATGTTTGCAACTTTCAGGCTGATAGTTGCGTCAAACAGACAAAAAGATGTAATAAATCAGTCCTGCGCAGGTCTTGGTTATACAATGCCGACATACAGGAAGGCCGCGTGAAGACTCAGTATGTCTATCCCGAGACGGGTAACCATAAATACTTTTTATCACCTGATTCATCATGCTTGATGAACCCCCGGGCGGCCATCCGTGAGGATAGCTGCCCGGTTCTAAAAAACGGAATAAAGAAAGAACGAGCTGTAATAATTAGCATCGGTAAGGGTCTATTAAGCAGAAGAACGTCTAAAACCAAACAATGACAGACAGAGAACTGGCCAATGAAGTCATACAAGGCAACCACAAAGCCTTCGCAGAGATTGTCCATCGCCACTCGGGGATGGTGTTCTCTAGGGCTATTGTTGTGATGCACACCGAGGAGGGGGCAGCCGAAGTGACGCAGCAGACTTTTGTACGTGCCTATGAGCGCCTCGACACGTGGCGCGGTACTGAGCTGGGTCCGTGGCTCGCTGCTATTGCTGCACACACTGCTCTTAAGCTTTTGGACAAGGAACGCCGACGGCGCACTACTTCGCTCGACGATCTCCAGGGGGGGCTTCTCAGCGGTTTTCCAGCTGAGAACTCCTACTCCGAGGAGCACGAAGCCCAACTCCAGAAGATGGAAGCAGCCATAGCACGACTGCCAGAACAAGACCAGCAACTCCTGCACCTGCAATACTTCGAACGGATGAAGACAGCCGACATAGCTCGCCGCACTGGTCTCTCGCAGAGCAACGTACTCGTAAAACTCCACCGTATTCGCGAACGACTTAAATTAACAATGACTCATGAACGAAAAGACTGACACCTCCCTCGACCGCCTCATCGCCGAGACCCTGCAACGTCAGGAGTTGGTGAAGGACCTCGACCGCCTCATCATCGCCGATGTCCGCCGCCGCGCACGCCATGCCTGGCTGCGCCGCTGGGCACGTATAGTTGTCTTCAGCTTCGGACTGCCGCTGGTGCTGCTCCTCTGGATTGCGTGTGCGTACATATATATACGTGAACATGGTGCGACGAGTTTCACGTTCTCCCTGATGGTGTGGCCCACGCTGGCCCTCGTCTATACCTTCTATCGCACCCTGAATGATTTTTCGCCCGAAGAGGTGTAATATTACCGACCATCACGGGTCTTAATCATAGAAAGCGCTCTCGAAACGTAAACAATTTAATAAATAAAACAATATGGAAGCATACGAACTTGAAGGCGTTCTCGCCATCATCCTCTCACTCTCAATCCCTATCGTCGCCATCTTGATGGTCTTCATCAGCGAAATCAAGAAAAAGAAGCACGACACGGAACTCCGCCTGGCTCTTATCCAAGCTGGCACAGATGCCGATACGGCAAAAGTCCTGATTGAGGAACAACAGAAGAAGCACAGTAAGTACGGACCTTTGCGTGCGGGCTGTTTCTTTGCCGGAGCAGGACTCGGAGCAGTTTGCAATGCATTATGTGGAGTAAGCACTGGTGATATTTATTTCTGGATGGCCATCGCTGGTGGCGTAGGCGTAGGGCTGCTTATAGCCTTTGTCATAGAGTATAAACTCTCCAAGAAGGATGATGAAGAAGTCCAAAAATAGCCGTTAATTTTATAGGCATCACACAATCAAATAAGCCGACTGATTTTATCGGTCGGCTTTTTTGTTAGGTAAAAAAAGTTGTTGATGAGTGTAATATTCTCGCTGAACGCTCAGAACTGGACGCAACAACATGGTATTATGTGGAATTTATTAATTAATAGAACCCACCTTATGACTTTTTCGGTGCAAAGGTACAGCTTTTCGGGTGACTTTGGCCGCATTATCGGGCTTTTTTCTTGGTCAACTGAAAAGAAACCACTACTTTTGCATTAAAACAGGAATAACTATGACTACTCGCTTCAGTTCTCCCATCCTCTGTGCCATCTTTCTACTCTGTGCCCTCTGTGCTGCCTGCAACCATCGTTCGGCCGACTACCAGCTTCTCTACACCGTCAGCCCAGACACGGCAGGGCACTATCTGAACGTGCAACTCACCTACAACTCAGACAGCACACTCCCCCACCCTACCGACGTCGTCCTGACCATGCCACGCTGGGCACCAGGTTACTACGAGATGCTGGATTTTGCCAAACACCTGACCGACTTCAGCGCTCAGGATGTTCAAGGCCAGAAACTCGAATGGCGCAAGGAAGGACTGAACCGTTGGCGCGTCTCGTTGCCCGAGAACGGATGTGCACAGGTCACTTATCGCGTCTATGCCAACCGGCGTGACGTGGCCTCCAGCCGTGTGGAGGGCGACATCGCCTTCGTGGCTCCGAACGGTGTCTTCATGTACGTGGACGGGCAGCAGGATCACCCCGTGACCGTACGTTTCCAATTACCCGACAACTGGGCTCATATCGCCACGGGCATGAAGCCTCATGCCGACGACAGCTGCGCCTTCACGCCGCAGGACTTCGACGTGCTCTATGACTCCCCGCTGCTGCTGGGTAACTTCTATACAAAAAGGTTCACCCACGAGGGGCACG
>CAJOLI010000107.1 GCA_905235285.1 uncultured Bacteroidaceae bacterium | reverse complement strand
AAAAACCACCACGCCGCCATCAAGGACACGCAGACATCGCTGAACTTCAGCGGTGAAGTCGATGTGCCCCGGGGTGTCGGTTCCGCGCTGGACATCTGACTCCCTGAGCGGGCAGTAGAGGTCGGGGGCGATGCCGAACTCTATCTGGTTCATTTCGGCGTCGAACATGGGGCAGGCACTGAAGCGCACGCCCCATCCGCTGGGCAGTTCACTGCAGAAGGGGAGTCCCGAGCCGCCGCCCGTGCGGTCGCCTACGACGATGACCTGCGGGCACTGGCGCATGTCGCGCACGAAGGTGTTGGTGGCGCTGTAGCACTCGCGGTTGGTCAGGACGACGACGGGCTTCTGCCAGCGAACGCCGTCGCTGGGCTCCAGGTACTCGGCCTCGGGGGTCGAGAAGGCGTCGTGGGCGGGGCCGGTCTTGTGGCAGGTGTAGCCCACCAGTATCTTCTCGTTGGTGAAGTGGCTGGCGAGGCGCGACGAGTAGGTGAGGGCGCCGCCCGAATTGCCGCGCACGTCGAGTATGAGGCCGTCGCAGACGCGCAGGTAATAGAGCATGTCGGAGAGGTTGCCCTCGCCGACGCCTGATGAGAAGCTCTCATAGACGGCGTACCCGATGTTGTCCTCCAGGATGCGGTACTTCACGCCCGCCCCTATTCTGTAGTCCTTTCCCAGATAGGCGTCGCGGACTTCCTCGTCCAGGTTGGGAGGGTAGTCCTCCTTCCAGCTCCAGAAGCGCCCCATGTCGGCACTGCTGTAGAGGTTCACATGCCCGTCCTGCAACTCGGCGAGCATGTCGCAGAGAACCTGGAAGAGCTGTATGCGAGACATCTTGGGGCCCAGCCGCTGCCGGTACTTCATGCGCGCGGCGTTCCAGTCGAGCCCGATGGTCTCGGCCTTGTAGTCGAGGAAGCAGTATCGCTGGTCGATGATTTGCCACAGTGCCTCGAGGTTCCCTTCGGGCGTATCGTCAAATTCGTCCTCGCTGATGCATGCGGCGCAGAGGAGTGCGGCCAGCAGGCTGCATAATGCTATTCTCGTTCCTCTCATTGTCTTTCCTTGCCTTGAATGGTGAAGTGGCGCACGAAGCCGAGCATGAAGGCGCGCCCGATGTCGTGTACCTTGATGTGGTTTACGTTGCTCTGCCGGATGTCGCTGAGGTAGCCTACGCGCAGGCTGTGGCGCCGGAAGGGGATGTCAAGCGTGAGCGTCTGCCTGAGGCACGGCGCGTTGACGGGCCAGGTGGGGCGGACGTTGTGGTCGCGGTTGCCCTGCGACAGCTCGTAGTAGCTCTGTCCGTACTGCGGACTGAACATGCAGCCCAGCAGTGGCGCGTCGGCCTGGTAGCGCAGCGTGAACTGTCGGCGGAGCAGGCGGAACGTGTAGAAGCCGCCCACGGAGGCCGCGATGTCGAGGCTGAGGCGTCCCTGGGCGGGGTTGTTGCCGTTGCGGTCGTTGTAGAGGAAGCCGAAGTCGGTGCCTGCCTGTCCGCCTGCCATGATGCGGAGGCTGGGCAGCGGCTGCCAGTGATAGTGCCATCCGGCATCGTAGGCCAAGCGCCCTCCCCAGTCGGAGGCAGTTCCGGGGCGGTTCTCGGCGTACGAGAAGGTGCCCTGCAGGAGGCTCTGGAACGAGAGCCTCCCCTGCGCTCTGTGTGTCATGCGCATCGCTTCGTGCATCAGGGTGAGTTGCGGCCCGCTGTATTCCAGGGGCGAGAGGTAGGTGTCCTGCTGATGGGTGCGCCCAACGGCCACGGTGAAGGCGTTCCTCGCCTCGCTGACCGGGAGGGGCGGGAATCCGTCGCCGGCCAAGGTCCTGGAGGGCAGGGAGGCCAGGCAGAGGGCGACGGCCGTTCTATATATGCAAGTCGCACGCATCGGCCTGTCAGTCAAAGAGGTGCAGCTGCCCGGTCAGTTCGTCGGCTATGTCCTGCTGGCTCTTTCCGGCATCGGGGTCTTCGCCGGCTTCGGTGGGAGGCAGTCCGTCTTCCCCGGCCGTCCCGGTGTCGTCGGGGTCGTCAGGCGAGCCCCCCTCGGGGTTCTCGTCCTCCGGCTCGGGGAATCGGGTGGGCTCCAGCTCCTCTGTCTGTGCGATGGTGAAGGTGGTCACCCTCTTGCCGTGTGCCTTGACGCTCTTGACGCCCACAAACTCTTCGGCCTCTATCTCCATCGGCTCGCGGAAGGCGTCGTTTCCGCCCAACGTAACCTTGAGACGAGGGTAGGCTGTGTCGGTGAGCAGGAGCAGTCGGCTGCGGGCATTCTCGCCCAGGCAGTTCTGCCGCCGCGTGGAGGCCTCCATCTGGAAACGCTTCAGGTAGAGGTAGCCGTCGCGGTCTTCGTCGAGGAGTGCGGCCGTCCACACCTTTCCGGCATCGTACTTCTCGATGCGAAGGATGTTGTCCTCGTAGTGATTGTTCGTGTCGAAGTTGGTCAGGTAGAATTCCCCGCTTGTAAGAACCACTAAGATCTGGTCTCCATTGTTGAACTCGCCCAGGTAGGTGCCCTGCTGGTCGTAGTTGAGTCGCTTCACGTCGTGGTCGAACCACACCTTCCTTCCGCCCAGCGTACTTACGCCATGGTTCTTCAGTGTGATGCGGCTCACCTCCATCTTGGTCAGAATGTTGCCTACGCTCTGGCGGCCCTTTATCATCTGTTCACTGAAGTCCTTGTCGAAGAAGACGCGTTTCAGCTTGGGGTTGGGTTTGAGCGTTACCTTGATGACCTCGGCTTCGCCGTTCGGATTGGCGGTGAAGTAGAGCACGCGGCTCTTGGGCGTGCCCTGCGTCACGTCGTATTCCCGGTCTCGCGTCATGCTGGTCACGTTGAACCGCTTGATGTAGCAAGTGCCCGATTTGCCGTCGCGATAGACAGCATTGTATATGGTTCGGGCGTCGTTCTTCTTGAATATGGCGATGTGGATGACTTCGGCCTTCTTCTTCTCGGCCTTCGAGCGCTCAGTCTCTCCGATGAAAAGCTTCTCGGCCACCCTCACTATCTTGTACGTCCCGTCCTTGTAGAAGATGATAACATCGTCGATATCCGAGCAGTTGCAGACGAACTCGTCCTTCTTCAGCCCCGTTCCGATGAACCCTTCCTCGCGGTTTATGTAGAGCTTCTCGTTGGCTTCCACCACGGTGGCGGCAGTAATGGTGTCGAAGCTCTTTATCTCAGTCAGCCGCGGATGGTCTTTCCCATACTTCTCCTTGATGAACCGGAACCAGTCGGCCGTCACCTCCACCATGTTGTCCAGCTCCTTGTCAATCTGAGCTATCTCGTCCTTGATGCGCGCGATGAGCTCGTCAGCCTTGTCCTTGTTGAACTTCAGGATGCGTGCCATCTTGATTTCCATCAGGCGCAGGATGTCGTCCTTGGTCACCTCGCGAATCATCTTCGGATACCAGGGCGTCAGCCTTTCGTCTATCCACTCACAGGCCTCGTCCATCGACTTGGCGTTCTCGAACTGCCTGTCCTTGTAGATGCGCTCCTCGATGAAGATGCGCTCCAGCGAGGCGAAGTGGAGGCTCTCCATCAGCTCCCCCTTCCGAATGAGCCTCTCCTGCTTCAGCAGGTTGAGCGTCGTATCCACGTTTCGGCGCAGCACTTCGCTGACGGTGAGGAAGCACGGCTTGCGCTCGTCGATGACACAGCAGTTTGGCGAGATGCTCACTTCGCAGTCCGTGCAGGCGTAGAGCGCATCAATAGTCTTGTCGCTGCTGGCTCCCGGCATGAGATGAATCAGAATCTCCACGTTGGCCGCAGTCATGTCCTCCACCTTCCTCACCTTAATCTTCCCCTTCTCGGCGGCCTTCAGGATGCTGTCGATAAAGGCACTGGGCTTGCTGGCCGTGCCGGTAGTCTTCCCAAAGGGAATCTCCGTGATGGCCAGCGTCTTGTTGTCCCGCTTCTCAATCTTAGCCCTCACGCGCACCACGCCGCCCCTCTGACCGTCGTTATACTTGCCTACGTCGATGCTGCCGCCCGTCGGGAAGTCGGGATAGAGATGAAACTCCTCGCCGTGCAGATAACTGACGGCCGCGTCGCAAATCTCGTTCAGGTTGTGAGGCAGAATCTTGCAGCTCAGCCCGACCGCGATGCCCTCAGCCCCCTGAGCCAGCAGCAGCGGGAACTTGACGGGCAGCGCCACCGGCTCCTTGTTGCGTCCGTCGTACGACAACTTCCATTCCGTCGTCTTGGGGTTGAAGACCACGTCGAGCGCGAACTTCGAGAGACGCGCCTCGATGTAACGGCCCGCGGCCGCATCGTCGCCCGTCAGAATATTGCCCCAGTTGCCCTGGCAGTCCACCAGCAGCCCCTTCTGCCCCAGTTGCACCAGCGCGTCCTTGATACTCGCATCGCCGTGAGGGTGAAACTGCATCGTGTGACCCACAATGTTCGCCACCTTGTTATACCGCCCGTCGTCCATCCGCTTCATGCTGTGCAGAATGCGTCGCTGGACAGGCTTGAAGCCGTCCCCGATGTGCGGCACCGCGCGGTCCAGAATCGTATAGGAAGCATAGTCCAGGAACCAGCTCTGGAACATCTGGTTCAAGTGATGAGTAATCCCATCCGCCATAGCCACTTTATCAATCATCGTCGTCTATACCTTAATAAATTCAAAATTTATAAATTCAAAATTCAAAAACACCAATTCATGAAGAATGCCGGCTGCGTCCTCCTCAATGGCGTCAGCCCAATTTTGAATTTTGAATTTATCCATTTTGAATTTGAACTGAATTTTGAATTTTGAATTTGAACAATTTTGCCGGATAATCCACATTTTTGCAGCAAATATACATTTATTTCTCCGAATCTGCAAAAATACCCCCCTTTTTCTTCCCTCAAGAGCGTCAGGAACACAAAATCTGCCCCTCTTACTTAAAATTATGGCATGGAAAAAGCACAATTCTCAAAGAAAATACCTAACTTTGCCGCGAAAAATAAATAACAAGCACAAAAATCAAGCACAATGGCACAACAAGAAGATGTTTTCAAGAAAATAGTCTCCCACTGCAAAGAGTACGGCTTCGTCTTCCCCAGCAGCGACATCTACGACGGACTGGGAGCCGTCTATGACTACGGCCAGAACGGCGTAGAGCTGAAGAACAACATCAAGCAATACTGGTGGCAGTCGATGGTCCTCCTCCACCAGAACATCGTCGGCATCGACGCCGCCATCTTCATGCACCCCACCACCTGGAAAGCCAGCGGACACGTCGATGCCTTCAACGACCCCCTCATCGACAACCGCGACTCCAAGAAACGCTATCGCGCCGACGTCCTCATCGAAGAACAGATAGCCAAGTACGACGAGAAGATAGAGAAAGAAATAGCCAAGGCCGCCAAGCGCTTCGGCGACAGCTTCGACGAAGTGATGTTCTGCAGCACCAACCAGCGCGTCCTCGACATCAAGGCCCGGCGCGACGCCCTCCACCAACGCTTCGCCAAAGCCCTCAACGACAACAACCTCGACGAGCTGCGCCAAATCATACTCGACGAAGAAATCACATGCCCCATCAGCGGCACCCGCAACTGGACCGAAGTGCGGCAGTTCAACCTCATGTTCAGCACCGAAGTCGGCAGCACCGCCGACGGAGCCAGCAAGATATACCTCCGCCCCGAGACCGCACAAGGCATCTTCGTCAACTACCTCAACGTCCAGAAGACCGGACGCATGAAACTCCCCTTCGGCATCGCCCAGATAGGCAAAGCCTTCCGCAACGAAATCGTGGCACGCCAGTTCATCTTCCGCATGCGCGAGTTCGAGCAGATGGAGATGCAGTACTTCGTCAAGCCCGGCACCGAGCTCCAATGGTTCCAGCAGTGGAAACAGACCCGCATGGCCTGGCACCAGGCACTCGGATTCGGCGCCGAGAACTACCGCTTCCACGACCACGACAAACTCGCCCACTACGCCAACGCCGCCACCGACATCGAGTTCCACATGCCCTTCGGGTTCAAGGAAGTCGAGGGCATCCACAGCCGCACCAACTTCGACCTCAGCCAGCACGCCAAGTACAGCGGCAAGAAAATAGAATACTTCGACCCCGAGACCAACGAGAGCTACACCCCCTTCGTCATCGAGACCAGCATCGGCGTCGATCGCATGTTCCTCAGCGTCCTCTGCCACAGCTACCAGGAAGAACAACTCCCCGGCGGAGACACCCGCACCGTCCTCCACCTGCCCGCACCCCTCGCCCCCGTCAAGCTCGCCGTGTTCCCCCTCACCAAGAAAGACGGACTGCCCGAGAAAGCACAGCAAATCATCAGCGACCTGCGCTTCCACTTCAACTGCAAGTACGAAGAAAAAGACCAGATAGGCAAACGCTACCGCCGCATGGACGCCATCGGCACCCCCTTCTGCGTCACCGTCGATAACCAGACCCTCGAGGACGACACCGTCACCCTCCGCGACCGCGACACCATGGCCCAGCGCCGCGTCCCCATCGCCCAGCTGCGCACCATCATCGAAGACCAAGTCAGCATCACCAGCCTGCTCGCCAAAATTCAAAATTTATAAATTCAAAATTCAAAATTATTCAAATTCAAAATTGATAAATTCAAAATTGATAAATTCAAAATTGAAAATCAGTAAATTCAAAATTCAAAACAAGGATTTGAGAACAGATGGAGCAGCGAGAGCCATTGAAAGCTTGCTTTCATTTGGCCGAGTCGTGACATCTGAAGACGAGTCAACAGACCACAATGGCGTCAGCCCCACTCCCTCCATCACGGGCAATCGCCCGATAGAAACGGAGCGATTGGCGACCGAAGGGAGGTT
>CAJOLI010000106.1 GCA_905235285.1 uncultured Bacteroidaceae bacterium | reverse complement strand
CGTGAGGAGATTGATTACTACGAAGTTTACGACAGGTCTGTAGAGAGTTCAGAAGACGTTGACATCCATATCAGCTCGTCGAAACAGGCTATTGCGTCGAATGGCAAGGTGACGTTGGGTAGTTTACAGACGTGGCTCATCTTTGACAACGTAAGGCCGAGTGAGGTGATAAGTACTTATCTGAGCCGAATACGTATTGGTACGGCAGCAGCGTCGTTGGGTACGAACTGCAAGGTTGCGATATACCTGAACGGTACGGCTGTGATTCCGACCCGAGTGCGAACGACGGTTCTTCACCCTCTTGAGCTATATAGCGATAGGAATTGTTCGGGAGAGCGTACGTACGAATCTGTAGGCTCATACGCATCGCTGGGCAACAAGAACAACACGGTGAGAAGTTTCGTACTGCATCGCGGCTATATGGCGACGTTGGCATCGGGTACGCAAGGTGGTGGCTACAGCCGTGTCTACGTTGCGGACCACGGCGACATTGTGGTTAATGAGTTACCTGAAGCGTTGGACTTGCGTGTGAGCTCTGTCTATGTTAAGGATTGGCAATATGTCTCTAAGAAGGGATGGTGCTCTACGAACGGTAGCAGCGCAATAGCGACGGAGATGAGCAAAACGCGTTCTACGTGGTTCTACACATGGAGCGCTGACCGCGGTTCGACGTCCGACGCAGAATATATACCTATCCGGCAGCATCTGAGCTGGCCTTCGATGAGTGACATCGCGTCAAAGACGGATGCCACGGCGACGCTTAGTTTCAATGAACCCGAGCACAGCGAGCAACACACGAGCGACAAGTGTTCGTGCGGAGGCACTATTTCGGCATGGACGTCATGCACAAGGACTCCGGACTTCGGTGTGACAGGTGCGCGCAT
This sequence comes from uncultured Bacteroidaceae bacterium, assembly GCA_905235285.1. Classification (GTDB taxonomy): domain Bacteria; phylum Bacteroidota; class Bacteroidia; order Bacteroidales; family Bacteroidaceae; genus Physcousia. The sequence goes on along the minus strand of CAJOLI010000106.1, from coordinate 6,099 downwards.
CGGTTCACCTGCCCCGACGGATGCGAGCTGGCTTACGGAATACATCGGTCACGTTGACGACATGGCATACCGTTGTGATTTCGTGGCCTTCCATGCCTACTGGGGCACGAACGAGGCCTCGAATGCGCAGGCATGGTATACGCGTCTGAAAGCGATCTATGACTCTACACACAGACCTATATGGATTACGGAATGGAACAATGGAGCATCGTGGACGACAGAATCATGGCCGAGCGGCTACAGCGACAAGCTGGAGAAGCAGCGCAAGGCGATTCAAGAGATCGTAGAGATGCTGGACACGTGCAGCTTCGTTGAGCGTTATGCTATCTACAATTGGGACACATACTATAGGGCGATGATCAACTGGGACGACGGTAGTGTCCTTCCAGCGGGTCAGGTCTATCGCGACAACCACTCGACCTTCGCCTATAATGCAGCCATACAGAAAGTACCCAACTGGTGGGCACCGTCGGCAAAACAGCCCTCGCTCTCTACTGAACAGACGTCGACGGGCAAGCTCAACTTCCTGATCGACAATCCGAACAGCGACATGACAGCGACGCTTTTTATAGAGCGTATGCAAAGCGACGGTTCGTGGGAGATTTTCTATGAGGTGGAGGATCGCTGGCGTTTCGACAACGAGACAATAGCCATCAACAATATACCGGCAGAGGATGTCAACCTCGAAACCGACCGTTTCCGTGTGCGTGTGACTACTCTCCTTGGCAAAACGGTCTACAGCTCCGCGCAAGACTTTGGCTATATCACCAACCCAACGATTGAGACCACGACGAAAAATGCTGTCGAAGGCTGGACCCTCTCCCGCGATGCTGCCAACGGTTTCACCAAATCAACTGGCGACACTTATTTCGAAGTTTGGGACGCAACGGCCTCATCGATCAACTTCGACTACTATCAGGACCTAACGGATCTGGACGACGGTGTGTATAGTCTCTCTGCAAATGTCTTTAACACCTCCGACAATGTGGATGGCGGAGAAGTCAACGGCACCGTAGGGCTTTATGCTCAGAGCAAGAATCAGCTATACTTCTCCCCTATCCTCGAGGATGCCGACCTTGCATCCGACATTACAGATATCAGTGAAGCTGGCACTTCCACAATCGACGACATCATTGTGGAGGGCGGATTGTTGCGTGTGGGGGTCCGCAATCTGGGTACAATGGCCGCGCGATGGGCGGGAGCAGACAACTTCGTACTCCGAAAAACAGGAACGCTCGAGTCACTCGATCTGGATAAGATGGCAGATAAAGCAGAGATAGCCCTCTACACCTTAATGCCTGCAGCATCCGAGGCTCCCCTGGCAACCCCGCGGGATGCTTCACGCTTCATCGTTAACCCAGACTGCAACCGAAAGACATCCTATGGCTGGACGACAAAGAACGTGGACGTAAAAACAGATGCCGAAGCCTTTGACTCCTTGTCTACGAACACCTACTGGAATATTTGGAAGAGCGGAGCTTATCAGTCCACAATGACACAGAAGATTAGCGGGTTGCCCTCAGGAGCCTACATTTTCAGCGCAATCCTACGTGGCCAGTCAACAGCCACGATGCGACTTGACGCGTCAACGGAATCCTCCTCAGGTTTTGCCACTTTCGATGGGCGGAATACTACTTCTCCTGCAGACGCCCAGTACCATCAAGGCTGGCAAGTCGTCACGACGACACCTGTGGAAGTAAAACGAGGCGATCAGCTGACACTCTCGCTCACTGTTGATGCCAAGTCTACTGCATGGTGGAGCGCTGATCACTTCACTCTCACTCTCGTTGACGTTCCCGACAATCTTACAGGTATTGAATCCCTGAATGACCAACGTAGGTCTGTAGCGAATCAAAAATCCCGCAATGTCTATGACATAACAGGCCTCCGGATTAATCAGGCACCTCAGAAGCGAGGCATCTACATAATAGACAACAAGAAGGTGTTGATAAAATAAGATGCACAATGAAAATCCTGCTCATCGGAGAATACAGCAACGTACATTGGACTTTGGCCGAAGGCCTTCGCGCTCTTGGCCACGATGTCACTGTTGCGTCCGAGGGCGACGATTGGAAGAACTACCCCCGCAACATTGACCTTCGGCGCGAAGGCCTTGGCAGCGACTCTCGATGGCAGCGACTAAAAGGGACTCTCAGATTTATCGGTAAGATATCACGTGAGTGGCCACGTCTGCGTGGCTACGATGTCGTTCAGCTTATCAATCCTGTCTTTCTCGACTTCAAGGCAGAGCGTCTGTGGCCTTTCTACAGTTTCCTGCGACGTCACAACGGACGAATCTTGATGGGCGCCTTCGGCATGGACTACTATTGGGTGCAGGGCGCTTCCGACTGCAAGACCTTCCGCTATTCCGACTTCAATATAGGGCCAGACCTAAGGCATTCTGAGGAAATCGAGCAATGGAACGATGAATGGATTAGAGGACCTAAGGGAGTCTTAAACCGCCGAATTGCCGAAGATGCTGATGACATCGTGACTGGGCTGTATGAATACGACCTCTGCTACCGGCCGCATTTCCCTGAGAAGACTCACTACATCCCCCTTCCAATCAATCTCTCTGCTTTAAAGCAAACCTCTACGCTCAGTTCAGAGCCAGTGTCAGAGCCTCTAAGCTTTTTTATCGGTATACAAAAAAAACGCTCGGAGTACAAAGGAACAGATATTATGCTCCGAGCACTCGAACGCGTAAGAGCTGACTATGGACCTGGGCGTGTCACCATCCACAAAGCAGAGAATGTGCCTTTCACCCAATATCAGGACCTGATGAACACAAGCCATATACTGCTTGACCAGCTATACAGCTATACCCCGGCCATGAACGCGCTGATGGCTATGGCAAAGGGGCTCATCGTCGTCGGCGGCGGTGAGGAAGAGCAATATGAGTTTATCGGTGAAAAACAACTCCGCCCAATCATCAATGTGCAGCCCAACGAAGACGACGTCTACAATCAGATAGCAAGCCGTTTGCTCACGCCCGGCTGTGACATCCATCAGCTGCAGGTCGATAGCATAGAATACGTACGACGCCACCACGACCACGTCAAAGTGGCTCAACAATACCTGAAACTTTATACGCAATGAGCCTCCTCTCTGTAGTCATACCGGTATTCAAGGTCGAAAGCTATCTGCAGGAATGTGTAGATAGCGTTTTGTCACAGACGTACACGGACATTGAGGTAATCCTTGTTGACGACGGGTCTCCAGATAGTTGTCCGGATATCTGTGACGACTATGCCCTAAGTGACCATCGCGTCCGCGTTATTCATCAGACCAACCAAGGACTCAGCGCTGCGCGCAACGCAGGGATAGAAGCGGCCCAGGGGGAATTCATTGCTTTCGTCGATAGCGATGACTACGTTTCACCAAACTATTTCCAGGTCGCCATGGAACTTCTCAATAAGATATCTGACCTCGATATAGCGGAGATGCCGATGATTTCACGTTTCAACACTAAGGAGACCGTCCGCTACGCAGCCGCCACCACCACTATAATACGCGGCCAGGAGAATCTCTGGTCGGAGTGGTTCGCACGGCAAGGCTACCTTCATGCTTATTCACAGCTCAAGGTCGCACGCAGACAGGTATTTGAATCCGTTCGTTTCCCACTTGGCAAGACATTTGAGGACCTGCACGTTATACCGCAGCTCATGAAGCAATGTCGCGCCATTGCCTACGTCGCTCATCCTACTGCCAACTATTTCTATCGTTGGCGCAACGAATCCATCACAGCACAAACACGATGGGCTGACCTCGACTCTCAAATCTCAGCCATACAAGAGATTTCACAACTGGCTGACAGCTATAATAATATCTCTCAACACGACTGGGCTAATTTCTCCATGGCTGCATCGAACTTGCTGATAGATACCATTAAAGCTGCACGCAACGAGCAATGCGATGCCAAGCTCAACGAATATACCCCACTTCTCCGTATCATTCAGGCTCATAAACCGACAATACCTGTTGCCCTAAGCCTCCATGAAGGGTGGCGAACGACTCTGAAGGCCACACTTCTCTCATGCCTGAACATCAGATCTTACCTTCGTCTTCTCGCCTAATATGGACCTCTCTGTCATCATACCTCACTATAATCTTAATCCCGAGTTGCTTGCTCGAGCCATCGACAGCGTCGTCAAGCAATGGGACGAAGATAATGTCGAGTGGGAAATAATCGTGGTCGATGATGGCTCAGATGTGCCACCTGAAGCTGTCATCAGAAGCTTCAACCATAGCAATATACAACTATATTGCCGCGAACATGCCCGCCAGGGAGCAGCCCGCAATTTCGGACTTGCTAAAGCTCGAGGGAAATATATCCTCTTCCTCGATGCCGACGACTATATTTTTGCAAATACCCTGGCCCCGGTACTTAAGTTGGCACTGCTCAATGATTTCGACATCCTGCGCTTCGAAACAAAAAGAGTGTACGGCAAAAGCATCGCGCTGACTGACAGCTGCCGGCCCTCATGCTCACAGCCAACGACAGGTGAGGCTTTCATGCGCAAAAACAACCTTAACGACTCCCCTTACTCCTTTCTCTTCCGGCGAAATTTGGCAATAGACCACAACATACTATTTCCCGAGAATGTTTTCCTCGAGGACTGCTTGTTCACGGCTCGACTGCATCATTTTGCACAATCGCTCAGCACAGTCAACGCCACAGTATACGCCTATTACCAAAGGCCAGACTCCACAGTCAACAAGTCATCTGAAAAGCATAAAGAGCTCCTACGCCAGCACCATCTTATGGCTATAGACCAGCTCTCATCTTTTATCAATTCGGAAAAAGGGCACTGCGACTGCTCGGGCTTACGTCGCAAGCTCCAATTCCTTGTAGTAGACTACCTAAGGCGCATTTGTCGAGATTTAAATCTCAACGATATAACACAGCATCAGATTCCCCTCCTGCGCTCCAGGTCACTCTTTCCACTACCCCTGCGGTACGATTATGGCATTAAATATTACGCCTTTGCCTTCTTAGCCAACAGACGACCAGGCTTGGACTTACTTCATCTGATGTCACGGTGTAACATCATCTGATGGGTTGAAGCTGTTCACAGCTTCAACGATGCGAGCCACTTCTTCATCCGTAAGCATAGGTGAAATCGGCAGACTCAGTATCTCCCTATGTATCTGTTCAGTAATGGGCAGGCGTAACTCGCTGAATTCTGGAAGTGCACCTTGCTTGTGCGGCGGTATTGGATAGTGAATAATCGTCTGAATACCTTTGTACTCAAGCCACTTCATCAACTGCTGACGATATCCTGTCCTTACGGGATAGACATAGTATACGTTCTGTCCGTCTGAACTACGTAAGGGCTTTGTCACCAATGGATTGTCGATGCCATCGTCGTAGGCTTGAGCTATCTTTTGTCGGAGATGGTTGTCGGTATCAAGACGCTTCAATTTCACCATCAAGACGGCAGCCTGAAGCTCATCGCTACGGGAATTTATACCAGCTATGTCATGAACATATTTCTCATTAGAACCATAATTTCCCAGCATACGAACCGTAGCGGCCAGTTCGTCGTCGTCGGTTATGATGCAGCCTGAATCTCCTAACGAGCCCAGATTCTTGGCTGGGTAGAAACTGAAGCCTGCAGCAATGCCGAAATGTCCGGCATGAACACCTTCACACATTGCTCCGTGAGCTTGAGCTGCATCTTCAACAACAAGCAGTTTATGAGTTGAAGCAAAGTGATTTATAGTATCCATATCGCATACACGGCCATAAAGATGTACGGGCACAATAGCCACCGTATGTTCGGTGACACATTCCGGCAACCTTGAGGCGTCCAAGAGGTAGTCATCCAATCTCGGCTCGCAGAGCACTGGCTTCAGACCAGCCTCTTTAATTGAAAGAATAGTAGCTATGAACGTATTTGCTGGGACAATCACCTCGGCATCATCGCTCCACCCATGCATGTGCTTCAAAGCCCTGAAGATGATTGTCAAGGCATCCATCCCGTTGCCACACATAATGCAGTGACTCGCTCCGATATAGTCGGCAAAAAGAGTCTCAAACGCCTTTACCTGAGGACCTTGAAGATAACGACCACTGCGCACTACAGTGCTTACTGC
>CAJOLI010000105.1 GCA_905235285.1 uncultured Bacteroidaceae bacterium | reverse complement strand
CGCCTTATTTTCAATGACAAAATGTCAATAAGAGTGCCAAAATGTCTACAAGAATGTCATTCCATGCAACAATGTCCTGCCTTCCTTCTTCACGGTTTGAGTCATCATCCGGCTGGCTTCGAGGAGAATGTTTCTGTCAGCTATGCCTGTTACTACATCGAGGCTTTATTACATGCCAGGCGAAGCTCAGACCGATAACGTATAAACAGAAAGCCCCGCTGACAGGTTTGTGCCATGTCAGCGGGGCTTGGTTATTGTGTATGCAAAGGTTTACATCATGCCTCCCATGCCGGGAGCTCCGCCCATCGGCATTTCGGGCTTGTCCTCCTTGGCATCGCAGATGACACATTCGGTGGTGAGGAACATACCGGCGATGCTGGCTGCATTCTCGAGAGCGACACGTGCCACTTTGGCAGGGTCGATGATGCCGCAGGCCTTCAGGTTCTCATACTTGTCGGCACGGGCGTTATAGCCGTAGTCGCCTTCGGCGGCCTTGACGTTGTTGACGACGACGCTGCCTTCGAGGCCTGCGTTCTCGACAATCTGGCGCAGCGGCTCCTCGATGGCGCGCTCCACGATGCGGATACCCGTTGTCTCGTCAGCGTTCTCGCCCTCGAGTCCTTCGAGAGTCTTGATGGCACGGATGTAGGCTACGCCGCCACCGGGGATGATACCCTCTTCGATGGCTGCACGGGTGGCGCAGAGGGCGTCGTCGACGCGGTCCTTCTTCTCCTTCATCTCGGTCTCGGAGGGAGCACCTACGTAGAGTACGGCCACGCCGCCGCTGAGCTTGGCCAGACGCTCTTGCAGCTTCTCCTTGTCGTAGCTGGAGGTGGTGTTCTGAATCTCGTTCTTGATCTGGTTGATGCGGTCGCGGATGAGTTGGCTCTCGCCGTGTCCGCTGACGATGGTCGTATTGTCTTTCGAGATGGTCACCTTGTCAGCCGAACCGAGCATCTCGATGGTAGCTTGCTCGAGCTTCAGGCCCTTTTCCTCGCTGATGACGACGCCGCCGGTAAGGATGGCGATGTCCTCGAGCATGGCCTTGCGGCGGTCGCCGAAGCCGGGAGCCTTGACGGCGCATATCTTCAGCTGTCCGCGCAGACGGTTGACAACGAGTGTCGTGAGAGCTTCGCTGTCGACATCCTCAGCGATGACGAGCAGCGGACGGCCAGTCTGTACGGCAGGTTCCAGGATGGGCAGGAAGTCCTTGAGGTTGGAGATTTTCTTGTCGTAGATGAGGATGTAGGGGTTCTCCATCTCGCACTCCATCTTCTCGGTGTTCGTGACGAAGTAGGCACTGAGGTAGCCGCGGTCGAACTGCATACCCTCGACGACGCCGATGGTGGTGTCGCGTCCTTTGGCCTCCTCAATGGTGATGACGCCGTCCTTGGAGACCTTCTTCATAGCCTCGGCCAGCAGTTTGCCAATCTCGGGGTCGTTGTTGGCGCTGACGGCAGCCACCTGCTCTATCTTATTGTAGTCGTCGCCGACCTGCTCGCTCTGGCCCTTGATGCTCTCAACGACCTTGGCCACAGCCTTGTCGATACCGCGCTTGAGGTCCATGGGGTTAGCGCCTGCGGTGACGTTCTTAAGACCTTCGCGGACGATGGCCTGAGCCAGCACGGTAGCTGTCGTGGTGCCGTCGCCGGCATCGTCGCCTGTCTTCGAGGCCACGCTCTTGACGAGCTGTGCGCCGGCGTTCTGGAAGGCGTCAGCCAGCTCAATCTCCTTGGCTACGGTGACGCCGTCCTTCGTGATCTGGGGCGCACCGAACTTCTTCTCGATGATTACATTACGACCTTTCGGACCGAGGGTTACCTTGACGGCATTTGCCAACTGGTCCACGCCCTGCTTCATCTGCTCGCGGGCTTCGATATTGAATTTGATTTCTTTTGCCATGATACTTTATGATTCTTTTTTTGCGTTATTACGTTATTACGACATTACGTTATTGCGTTGCTCGCTCATGCCAGCACAGCCACCACGTCGCTCTGGCGCATGATGAGGTATTTCTTGCCTTCGTGCTCCAGCTCGGTGCCGGCATACTTGCCATAGAGCACCTGGTCGCCGGCCTTGAGCACCATCTCTTCGTCTTTGGTGCCACCGCCTACGGCAACGACAGTGCCCTGCAGGGGCTTCTCTTTGGCTGTGTCGGGGATGATGATGCCGCCGACGGTCTTCTCTTCTGCTGCAGCGGGTTCTATCAGAACTCTGTCTGCTAAAGGTTGAATCTTCATAGTAGCAATAGTTTTTTATGAATTTAAAATAGATTTGATATTCTGCCAAAAACGGAAGCTAAAGTTGTGCCAAAGTAAATGAATCTGCCAAGATGTCATAAAAACTAATCTAATTTAATACCTTTATACGTTATTGTGACAAAAAAAAGTGGCAGTCTGGGGCTTTATATTAATTAATGTGTATCTTTGTGCCGTAAATAATGTATATGCGCACAATAACCTACCTTTGCATATTCCTCTTTGTGGCCCTAATGCTTGTCGTCGTTCCTAAGGCCGGCGGTTTCGTGTGGGACCCTCGCATCATCGTTCCCTTGACGGCTGTGCTCTTCACGTTGCTGGTGTGGCTCGTTGCCCGTTTCATAGGCACTGACGGCAATTCGTTGGAGTTGGTGGTGACGGCCGTTTTCATTGTGCTGTTTGCTCCGGGGTCTCAGCTGTTCTTCTCGCGCGACGAGGATGCCATACTGGAATTAGGTTCGCAGTGTATCGTTCCTTTCTTTCTTACACAATATACTCGCATCAGCCGTAAGAACTTCAAGTCGGCGTATGTCTTGATGCTGTTGATGGGCATCTTCTGCAGTTTCACTCACGACGGTATCACGTTGCCTCTGTGTCTGGCTTTCCTGACTCTGGCGTGGCAGCGCCGCACCGACTTTTTCCGGCTGGCCTGCTGGCCTATGGTGGCAGGTTGGTTGATAGGCACTGTGCTGCAGTTTGTCACTCGCGACCGTCTGCCCAGCCTGACTCCGGACATCAATGCCTTGACCACTCGCACGTCTCAGGTGCTGGGGCTGCTGTGGGATACTAAGGTCTTTGTCTTGGCGGTGGGCCTGACGCTATGGTTGACAACCGTCTCTTGGGGGCGGGTCGAACTGTTGCATCTGGTCAAGCGCCAGCGCCTTATTTTCTACAGCCTCGTCTTTGCCCTTTCGCTTGTGCCTTTTGCACCTTTAGGCATAGACAATGCTGTCACCGGCGTCTGTTTCTTTTCTATGCTCTGGTCCTTACTTATCGTCATGCGACTTGAGCGCCGCTATGTTGGTGCCGCCAGAGCTCGAAAGAATTGATTAAGTTCTGCCACAGCACGTAGCAGCCGGCACCTATAGAAGCTTCCGGCGTAAGGAAAACCCAGGCAATCCATATTGCCAACCCCGTGTTTTTCTGGAACATAGCTTGACGGGTACATATACGCTCTCCTCCGTTGTGCCCTATTGCTCCGCCTATTAAGGCCTGCACAATAGCAGTAGCCAGCGGCAACAATGCTATTGCCACGAAGAGATGCCCTGCGGTGTGGCTCGAAAGGATATTGCGCATTGTCAGCCCGGAGGTGATAGCCAGGCATACACACCAGAGATAGAAGCCCAGGTCAGGCGACCTCTTGATAAAGTCATAGATGGGCTTCACCCTGTGCCTGACGACCGCTCCCAGTGCGAGGGGCAGCAGCAACACGGCGGCCAGTTTGCTGAGGATGGCCAGGAAGGCCGTTAGGAAGGTGGCATGTTCATGTGGCTCTATCAAAGGGAAGAGTGCTGGAATGAGCAGCGATGCCACGACGGATGACAGTAGCATGAAGGTTGTCATCTGTGTGAGGTCGCCGCCCAACTTGCCGACAACGACAGGTGAGGCTGAGGCGCAAGGCGCTATCACGCAGATGAGCACCACTTCGAGCAGATGCTTGCGAGTGGTGGTTTCCAAGCTGCCGTCGGCCGGCAACGACAGTAGGGCAAACAGCAGCACCGCCACAAAAGCCAACTGAGCAACAAGAACGAGAAGGTGCCACCGACGCAGGCGCATCCGATGGAAGTCTACCTTAGAGAAGGTTACGAAAAGCGTGAAGAAAATGGTTATCGGCAGCAGGGTCTCAAGTATAGGACTGAGCGTGTCGCCGGCGGTCTGCAGGGCAGGTGTCAACGCAAACAGCAGATAGAGCCCTATGCCAACGGCTATGGCCACGGGCAGCGTCCAGTCTTTCAGGAAACGGAGCATCGCTTAACGGTTATCACCTGCTCGCAATGTTCTACCACGGCAGGGCGGTGGGTTACGAAAATAAGTGTCGGGCGCACCTGGAAGTGGCTGTGGTGCTCAATGAGGTTGTTCAGCAGCTGCTGCTCAGTCTGCATGTCGAGGGCGCTGGTGGCTTCGTCGAGCAGGAGTATTTGTCCGCGTCGCAGCAACGCGCGTGCTATGGCTATGCGCTGCGCCTGACCTTCAGAGAGTCCTGCGCCACCTTCGCCAATGATGGTGTCGAGGTCCTGCGGCAGCGTCTCCACAAAGTCGGCGCACGCCAGGCGCAGCGCTTCCCGCATTTCTGCGTCTGTGGCATCGGGATTGCCAAGGCGCAGGTTCCAGCGCAGCGAGCCGCTGAAGAGCGTGTTGCCTTGTGGCACATAGACGAGGTTGCAGCGTGTGCTGGCGCTCACGTCGCAGCTCTCATGTCCTGGTCCGTAGATCCTGACGTGTCCTTCTGTAGGTCGTAGCAAAGCCAGGATGAGGCGGACAAGAGTCGTCTTGCCGGCTCCTGTTTCTCCGAGGATGGCTGACGACGAGCCGGGCTTGAAGTCGGCGCTGAAATGGTTGAGCACGCGGCGGCTATGGTCGTCGTAGGCGAAGGAGACATCGTCAATCCGGATGCCTGCTCCGGCCTCGAAGTATTGCGGCTCGCCCTCGTCCTCGAGAGTGGTCTCTTCCAGTTCGATAAGTCGTTCGGCTGAAGTGAAGCTGCCGATAATGGCCGGGATGAAATGTGTGAGCTCGCGGAAGGGGCCTTGGATTTGTCCGCACAGCTGAATGAAGGCCGTCATCATGCCAAACGTTATGTCGCCATGCGCCAGACGGTTGGCACTCCAGAGGAACGCAAAGAGGTAAACTCCGCCAAACCCGATGTTCAGGGCCAGACTGGATGTCGACGAGAAGAGAGTGCGATGGCGCACGTGGCGGCGCAGCGTCTCCTGCTGCGTGCTCAAGGTCTCGAGGATTGTGTCGATACGCTCGAGTGTCTTCAGCACGAGGCGATGTTGTATGCTCTCCTGCAGGGTAGATTGTATGCGGCTGTCTGTCTGTCGCACTTCGCGTGTGATGGCTCGCATCCGTCGCACATAGAGCTTGCTAAGCCCTATGAAGACGGGCATGATGACGGTGACGCTGATGGCCAGCACGCTGTCCATGCTGAAGAGGAAGATGAAGGCGCAGATGAGCCGTAGCAGAACGGCGAAGGCTTGCGGCAAGGTGTCGGTGTTGACGTGTACGACGGTCTGCGTGTCTGAGACGAGGCGGTTGAGGACATCGCCGCTGTGGCGCTCTTCGCGCCCATACCACTGGCTGCGCAGCAGGTGCTCGAAGATATGGTGTTGCATGCGATTCTGAGCGTTGACGCCAAGGAGGGCGGCTATCCATCGGCCGGCAAAGCCCAGCGCCAGCTGCAATACCATGATAGTGATGAGCAGGGCGCCCGCCGTCTTGAGGGTTGAGGGATGCAGGCCTCCGGCGTGCCCTACGCCAGTGGCTACGTCTATGACCTGCTTCGTGGCCCAAATGAAAGCAAAGTCCAAGCCTACGCGAATCACACCGCTCAAGGTGTTGATAAGAGCCTGAACCTTCACCTGCTTGAATATCTGCCAAAACCATCCAAGCAACTGCATTGTCGAATATTTACCCTCAAGTCTCAATTTCCTATTCTCAACTGTTAACTCTCCGCTTTTAACTCTCAACTCTCCACCTGCCTCGCATCGGCACCCCACATCAGCTTCTCGCGCAGTGTGCGGAAGAAACTCTGGTTCTGCCGCTTCAGCACTTTAACCCTGTAAGGTGCGCGGCGTATCTCAAGCTCTATGCCTTGGCGGCACTGCTCGCTGCGGCCGTCCAGCGCTACGAGGAAACGATGGTTGCGAGCGGCTACAGAGAGGTTGATGACGGTGTCGTCGGTGAGGGTCAAGGGGCGTGCCGTCAGCGAGTGCGGGGCTACAGGCACGAGGCCCAGCGTGCGGCTGCCGGGCTGCATCACAGGGCCGCCGACAGACAGGGCATAACCCGTAGAGCCGGTCGGCGTGTTCACTATCAGCCCGTCGGCCTGGTACGTAGTCAGGTATTCTCCGTTGGCGCTCACCCGCACGCTTATCATCGACGACATATCTTGTTTCAGCACGGCCACTTCATTGAGCGCGAAGGGGTAGCCTTGAGGCACTACGGCGGCATCGGCATCCTTCGGGGTGCGGGTGCTGTTTTTTGTTGAATCGAGATAGTTCACCTTAAGCACACAGCGTTCTTCCACCGAGCAGTCGCCTTCATAGATTGACGCTACTACGGTCTCGATATCGGCGGGCGACACATCGGCCAGAAAACCCAGACGTCCCATATTGACGCCTACGATGGGGATTTCCTTACTCCCTACGCGGCGGGCTGCTTCGAGGAACGTGCCGTCGCCGCCGAGCGAGATGACGTAGTCGGCACTGAAGTCGTCGGACTCGATAAGCTGGGCCGTCGGGGGAATATCTACGTGCAACGTCTCATCGAGAAACTTATAGAAAGCCGCATCTATGGCCACGTCGGCATCACGGTCGCCCAGTGACGCGAACAAGCGTTCCACGGCGGCTGATTTCTGTGGCTGGAAGATATTCCCGAAGAGAGCAAAACGTAGCTTGTGCATACTTTAATGAATATTTGTATTGCGCTGCAAAGATATGTATTTTGCTTGGTTTCCAACACTGTTTTAGACTTTTTCTTTGTTGTGAGGACTTAATGAGAGGCAAAAAACTTGCTCTTTTAGGCTTCGATATACATCTTTTTAGTACTTTTGCGTTCAGAATCAACGTTAAGATTATGACTAAACTAAGTGTAAACATAAACAAGGTTGCCACCATACGTAATGCCCGTGGAGGCAACAACCCAGATGTCCTTCGTGTGGCACAGGATTGCGAACGTTTTGGAGCTCAGGGCATCACCGTGCATCCCCGTCCCGACCAGCGCCACATCCGCTATCAGGACGTTCGCGACCTGAAGCCCCTGCTCACTACCGAGTTCAACATCGAGGGCAATCCTATCTCTGAGTTCATCGCCCTCGTACTCGAGAACCATCCTACGCAGGTCACCCTGGTGCCCGACGGCCACGACCAGATTACCTCGAACCACGGCTGGGACACGCGCACTCATCTGAACTTTCTCTCCGACGTCACTGCCCGCTTCCGCGAGGCCGGCATCCGCGTGAGCATATTCGTTGGTGCCGATGAGGAGATGGTTGATTATGCCCAACGTGCCGGAGCCGACCGCGTGGAACTCTACACAGAGCCCTACGCTGCCGCCTTCGCTGTAGCCGAGGCTCTGCCCGAAGGGGCTACGGAACGTGAGAAGCGCCGCGCTGAAGCCATAGCACCTTTCATCCGCGCCGCAGAAACCGCCCGCACGCTCGGTCTCGGCCTCAACGCCGGGCACGACCTAAGCCTTGAGAACCTCGCCTATTTCCACCAGCAGATACCTTGGACCGACGAGGTGAGCATAGGCCACGCACTCATCTGCGACGCCCTCTATCTCGGTCTCGAAGAGACGATTCATCGCTATTGCGATGCTTTAGGTGAGTCCTGTTAATTTTTAATATAAAACCAACGACAATCATGATTTACCTGTTTTTTTCCACAGGCACCGAGGAGATTGAAGCCCTCGGCACAGCCGACATCATCCGCCGTGCAGGCTTGGACCTTAAGATTGTTTCCGTCACTGGCGAGCGCCTCGTCACGGGAGCCCACGGCATGAATATCCAGACAGATATCCTCTTCGAGGAAGCCGACTTCTTTGAGGCCGACCTGCTGGTGCTGCCCGGCGGTATGCCCGGTGCTGCCAACATGGCTGCCCACAGCGACTTGTGCGAGCGCATCCGCGACCACGTCTATCTCGGCCGCCCGATTGCTGCCATCTGCGCCGCACCCCTCGTGCTCGGCCGCCTCGGCCTGCTCGAAGGCAAGCGAGCCACCTGCTATCCCGGCTTCGAGGGTGAGCTCGCAGGTGCCACTTGCACAGGTGCGCTCGTAGAAGTTGACGGGCAGTTCATCACGGGCAAAGGCCCGGCTGCCGTCTTCGAGTTTGGCTACACGCTCGTAGAGCTGCTCAAGGACAAGGCTACAGCCGATGCCCTTCGCCAGGGCATGTTGTGGAGCGAAGTCAGATGAGCGACTTCTGCATCGTAGTAGCCGGGGGCAAGGGCCTGCGTATGGGCGCAGACCTGCCAAAGCAGTTTCTGCCGATAGGTGGCAGGCCTCTGCTGATGTACACGCTTGAGGCTTTCGCGCAGGCTGTGCCAGGCATAAATGTAGTCCTGGTCCTGCCTCGCGACCAGCAGGCTTATTGGCGTGACCTCTGCCGCAAACACGCCTTTACGCTCGCTCATACCATCGCTGACGGTGGTGCTACGCGCTTCCACTCGGTCCAGAGCGGGCTGCGTGCCATCGAGGCTGCTGCCACCCCGGATGATGAATCCCTCGTAGCCGTGCACGATGGTGTCCGTCCCTTTGTGGCTCATGATGTAATCTGCCGTTGCCTGGCCACTGCTCGTGAGTGTGGAACGGCAGTGCCCGTAGTGCCCGTCGTGGAGACCGTGCGCGAGCTGCTCAACGACGGCTCCGTCACTCGCGACCGCTCGCGTTTCCGTCTGGTGCAGACGCCCCAGACCTTTCGCCTCAGCCTGCTGCGCCAGGCCTACGAGCAACCCTACACCGAAGCGTTCACCGACGATGCCTCCGTGGTCGAAGCCCTCGGCCACAGCATAGCCCTCGTCGAAGGCAACCGCGAGAACATTAAGATAACGACGCCCTTTGACCTCACTGTTGCTGAGGCTTTGGTGGAGCATAACTAGTAGCATACAAAAACACGACCGGTCGCGTAAGCCTGCGCGACCGGTCTGATTTTTTATTGTTAATATGTCGTTAGCGTGTCATTGTCTAATGACGGTTTTGGGTTTATATCAATGGTATGCCTGCCTTGCGGCACTCCATGCGCATGGGCTCAGGCCAGATGCTCGACTGGGTCTCGCCGATGTGTGCTTTGTGCAGAAGAATCATGCAGAGACGGCTCTGCCCCAAGCCTCCGCCGATGCTCAGAGGCAGTTCGCCGTTGAGCAGGCGGCGGTGGAAGTACAGGGAGCGACGCTCTTCCTTGCCCTGCAGTGCCAGCTGGCGCTCCAAGGCTTCTTTGTCCACGCGGATGCCCATTGAGGATAGCTCGATGGAACGGTTGAGCAGCGGGTACCAGACGAGCAGGTCGCCGTTGAGACCGTTGAAACCGTCGGCGTTGGGCGTCGACCAATCGTCGTAGTCAGGGGCGCGCAGGTCGTGAGGCGTGCCGTCGCCCAGCTTGCCTCCAATGCCTATGATGAACACAGCTCCGTAGACCTTGCAGATGGCATCCTCGCGCTCCTTGGGCGTGAGGGTGGGGTATTGGCGGCGCAGCTCTTCGCTGTGGATGAAGTGCACTTCCTCGGGCAGGAAAGGCGTCAGCTGAGGGTACATTTCCGAGAGGAAGTACTCGGCGCGCAGAATGCATCCGTAGATGCGCTCTACGATGCGCTGCAGGTATTTCAGCGTGCGGTCCTCGCGCGTCATAGTACGCTCCCAGTCCCACTGGTCGACATAGATCGAGTGGAGGTTGTCGAGTTCCTCGTCGGCGCGTACGGCGTTCATGTCTGTGACGATGCCGAAGCCGGGCTTGATATGGTATTCGGCCAGCGTGTTGCGCTTCCATTTGGCCAGCGAGTGTACAATCTCGGCCGGCGAGTCGTCCATATCTTTTATGGGGAAGGTCACGGCACGCTCCACGCCGTTGAGGTCGTCGTTCAGCCCAAGACCCTTGAGCACAAACAACGGTGCGGTGACACGGCGCAGCCTCAGCTCAGAGCTGAGTTGGTCGAGGAAGAAATCCTTGATTTTCTTGATGGCCAGCTCCGTCTGCTGGAGGTCAAGGGCGGGCGTATAACCTGAGGGGGTAATCAGTTTACTCATTTTAATGCTTTCCTGTCGTTTTGCGCTGCAAAGGTAACTCCATTCTTCCAAATAGACAAGTAAATCGACAAATACTTTGTCATTTTGATGTATTTAGGCCTTGTAAGCTGGCATAAACGGCGGCGGACGCCGCCGCAGCCCTCATTGCACTTATACCCGCTGCACTACGGTCTGCAGCTTGCCTCTTCGCCTCTCCGACATCGCTTTTTTGAGTTTTTTTCTGTTTTATTCAAATAATTCTTCATTCTTCATTCTTCGTTCTCTATTTTTTTCGTAACTTTGCAGCCGCAAAAGGCTCCGTAGCTTAGCTGTATAGAGCGTCGGATTCCGGTTCCGAAGGTCGCGGGTTAGAATCCCGCCGGAGTCACACATATAATATATACTAATGAAGCGCAAGTGGGGGATAACGGCCACTTGCGCTTTGCTGTTTCAAGCAGGCAATAACTCTCAAAGAAAACCTTCTGATGATGCGTAACTTAATCTTCGCTCTGCTCTGCTCTGCCATGGTAGCTGCTACGGCTGCTGCACAGAGCTGGACGGCCGACAACGGCAACGGCACGTTTACCAATCCACTCTTCTACGAAGAGTTCTCGGACCCCGATATCCTGCGCGTAGGCGACGACTACTACCTCGCCGGCACTACGATGCACGCCGTCCCGGGCCTCGTCATTCTCCACAGCAAGGACCTCGTCAACTGGGAGAACGTAGCCTACTGCTTCGACCGTTTCGACTTCCCCGAGGACCTCTTCGCTTTGCGCAATCATCAGGAGATCTACGGTCAGGGTATATGGGCGCCGTGCATACGCCATCACGACGGCAAGTTCTATCTCTACTCAAACATCAACGGCAAAGGACTTCAGTGCTACATCAGCGAGAAGATTGAAGGACCTTGGCGGCACGTCAACATGAAAGGTAACATCTATGACCTTGGCGTGCTCTTCGACGATGACGGCAAGGTCTATGCCATCCACGGCTACGGCACCGTGAAATGCACCGAACTGAAGCCCGACATGAGCGGTCCGGTCGAGGGTACCGAGCGCGTCATCATTCCTGAAGGCAACGGCGTAGGCGAAGGACACCACATGTACAAGATCGACGGCACCTACTACCTCATCTCTACCGACTATGCCCCCAACGGTCGCACGCTCTGCTCACGCTCAAAGAACATCTGGGGGCCGTATGAGACGCGCGTTATCACTGCCGACGAAACGTTTGGCTACCATGCTGCTTCGCTCACGCAGGTGCCTCCCGGAGAGAAATATCGCATAGGACAGGACGGCACAGCCTTCACGCTCGGAGCCATCGACAAGGATGCCACAGCCTGCACCAACATCCACCAGGGAGGCATCGTGCAGTACGCCGACGGCTCGTGGTGGGCGTTGCTCATGATGGACTTCCACAGCATCGGACGCACGGTATGCCTGATGCCCATGACATGGAAGGACGGCTGGCCGATGATAGGTCTCGAAGGTAACCTCGGCCGCTCGCCCCGCACATGGTTTAAGCCTGGGACGGCAGAGGGCGTCAGCGCCACAGGAGAAACGCCGAAAATATGTGTGCCCTATCTGCGAAGCGACAATTTCGACGGCCAACAGCTCGGACGCATCTGGCAATGGAACCACAACCCCGACGACAGCCAGTGGAAACTCAAAGGCGGCAAACTACGGCTGAACGCCTTGCCTGCCGAACAGCTCATGTGGGCTCGCAACACGCTCACGCAACGCGTCATAGGCCCTAAGAGCATCACCACGGTAGAGATGAGCGTGAAAGGGCTCAAGGACGGTGACGTCTGCGGCCTGGGCAACATCAACGTCCCCTGTTCATGGATAGGAGTTCGCAAGAGCGGTAAGGCTCTCTCCCTCATCGCCTTCGAGCAGCTGACCAACGACACCGTGACAATGCCCGTTGATTTTATCAACGGGAAAATATGGCTGCGCTGCATCGGCGACTACGACAACGACCAGGCACAGTATGCCTACTCCCTCGATGGCAACACGTTCAAGACTCTCGGGCGCATGATGCCTCTCTCATACCAGCTCTTAACCTTCCAAGGTTCACGCCATGCCCTCTTCGCTTTCAACGTCAGCGGCAAGCAAGGCGGATATGCCGAGTTCGACAACTTCACCGTTGAAGAGCCCAATGCCGACCGCTCGCGTAACATCCCCTACGGAAAGACCTTCCGCATCATCAACAAAGCCACTGGGCGCCCAGCCGTAGCACTGCCTCACGGCCTGCTCTACGACTCACATCCCGTCGACAACAGCCCTCGCACGCACTTCCGCATCATCGACAAAGGCAACGGACGAGTGGCTCTTCAGTGTGCCAACGGCAGCTACATCAAGACCTACGGCGATGGACTGCCCGGCGACGTCCGTTTCACCTCTGACGAGAGCGAAGCCGACATCTTCCTCTGGCAGGACTATCTCGACCACGACTTCATGCTCCTCTCGTTGAGCAACCATCGTTACTTATGTAAGTCGCCAACCACAGGCAGCCCCTACGGCATAGACTGCGCCGGCCCTGATCCCGCACGCCGTAACGGCAGTGTCCTGCTCTGGGAAGAGGTGAATGAATAATGATGAAAGCTGCCAAACTCAAAAAGGGGAGGCGATGGATTACCATAGTCTCCCCTTTTTGAGTAAATAAATTAATGGCAATTCATTGCCAATTTATGATAATTCTCAAGACCTTGCGGGAATGAGCGACCAAAGGTCGAGCGCGTGTTGGAAAGAAAACCGTTAAGCCTTTTGCCCGGAATCTCTAATTCATTTCCGTCAGGTAAATCTCGCAGGTGTCGAAATCTATCTCCCAGCTGCCGTTTTCAGAACTTTCCCATTGATACTTCTTGGCCATGTTGTCCCACCATTGTTGGAAGCGTGCTCCTGTCTGCCCCATGTCTGTGACGAGGCGCTCGTAGAGTTCTGAGTTCTCGGCCGTCAACACTTTTGCCAATTCATTGAGCCCGTTGCGTCGTTCGAACAGAGCCTGTATCTCGTCGCGCTCTGCGGGCGTCACCTCTCCTACTTTCTTGCGTGCCATATTCTTTATTTATTATATGTTTTAAAGTGGCTTCATAAACAGTCTTTCTTTCCGAAAGAGTTAGTATCAGCTTTATTATTCTTTTAACCCAAATCGGTCATTTGAATTCATGTCGGTGTGCTATTTGTTTCGAGCAGATTTTCGTTATCTGTAAGTGAGCAATGCGGGCATTGTGACCGCGCAGATGGCGGAAAGATGCCAAAAGAAATAGGGCAACAACGTGGATAAAA
>CAJOLI010000104.1 GCA_905235285.1 uncultured Bacteroidaceae bacterium | reverse complement strand
GACATTGGCGGCGGACATGTCATCGACATCGTGGTGCGCCGTTCTACTGACGGCGGCAAGACATGGGGCTCACCCGTCGTCGTGGCGAAAGGCGATAACAGCAACAATGCCACCTGCGGCTATGGCGACCCGTCGCTCTACAAAGACAATGACGGCACGCTCTATCTGCTCTTTGCCGCTGGCAACACGGGGTACTTCAATGGTCTTAACCGTGTATGCATGGCTACATCTTCCGACAACGGTGCTACATGGTCGGCTCCTGTGGACCTCTACGAGACCCGCAAGATGATTGACCATGCCTCTTCCTACGGCAGCAACACCTGCTACGGACTCTATGACTACTTCGTCACTTCGGGTCGCGGTCTCTGCACTTCCGAGGGCTACCTGATGGCACTCCTACCTGCACAGGCTTATACGAATGAAGGACATACCAATCATACCGACAACTCTCAAGACTATATCTTCTACTCCACCGACCAAGGTGCCACATGGCACATCAGCGAGAATGCCATCTTTGCAGGAGGTGATGAGGCTAAGGTCATTCAAGCCAATGACGGTTCGCTTATCGCATCCGTCCGTCAGGGTGGTGCCCGTGGTTTCAGCACTGCCACCTATACCGCGAACAACGACGGCACCCTCACCTTCAACATGGGCACGCAGACGAACAACTCGCAGCTCAATACTGGCGCTGCCAACAATCAGGACATCTTATACTACCAGCGTGAGACGAAGACGGGCAAGACAGATGTCATCTTCCACTCCATGACCACGGGCCAGCACGCCAACTTCAAGCTCTACTACAGCACTGACGGCGGCGCTAACTGGACAGAATTCTTAACTGTGCAGACCAAGGGCACGCGCTACGTGACGATGGAGCGCAGCGGCAGCGAAGAGAACCCCGGCAGCCTCTACCTCTTCTTCGAAGACCAGAGCCTAAATGAAGCCGGCGGCAACTATGACTACAACCACTATCCCCTCAACTTCATCGAGATTACCCGCGAACAGTTGGAAAGCCTCATCCCGACGCTGAACGATTTAAATGTTCCTGAGTATATGAAGTCGAAGGACGTGAAGGTTGTCTATAGCACCAGTGGCGAAACCAATTATGGCTCTTGGAGCGGCAGCACTTGGACTTCCAGCAAAGCCAGCGGCGTGGCAGGACTGACGATGACATTGAGCGACGGCTCACATGATATGTTCTCATCTCTGAACGGTAACTACAATCTGGCTTATCATCCCGCCGCAGCCAACACGAACTCCACGATCACACTGACGGCTCCTGCAGGCTACGTCATCACTGGCTTCTCCGCTCAGACGGGTGTCTATCAGGCAGCTACCTACACGCTGACCGTCAATGGAAATCAAGTAACTCCTGCCAACCTCGGCAGCAACTACACGCCGATAGAAGTCTCTGGTCTCTCTGCCACCTCAGCAGTCATCACCGTCAGCACAACCGATGCCTCCAAGTGGCTGTGCCTGGCCAACTTCACCGTCACTCTCGCCAAGCCCCTCCCGCTCAATGTCGTAGGTAATGCCAGCTACGCTACGCTCTACCTGCCGTGTGATGTCACAACTGACGGAACTACGAAGGCTTACTACATCGCTACCGCTGATAACGGCTATGCACAATTGACGCCCACGGGCAACGGTGGCACGGAGATTCCGGCCAACACTGCCGTTGTCCTCATCAACGAGGAGGCTGCAGCCAAAACTATATTCAACGTGAGCAGCGGACTCAGTCCTGTGGCAGAGGATGCCAACTTGTTGAAGGGCACGCTCGTTGACATGACGCTTGATCTGTCCTCTGAAAGCAACAACTATTCTCTGGGACGCAAAATGGATAGTAATGGCGATTATCAGGTTGGCTTCTATAAGTCGACGAGTGGGACGCTCCTCCTCGGCGCCAATAAGGCATATCTGCAGACACCATCAGAACCAGATCAAACGGTCAAGGGCTTCACGTTTAAATTTGGTGAAATTGTTGATGGCATCGATTCGTTGGAGCGTCAACAGCCTGATGGCGTAATATATGACCTTTCGGGTCGCCGTATTGCTAAGCCCAGTCGTGGCCTGTACATTGTGAATGGTAAGAAAGTTGCAATCAAATAAGAAAGGAGCGGATTATGAAAAAGAAATATATTTCTCCGTATCTTCAAGCCTGTCACATTGGCGGAAAAGATGATCTGTTGCAGACTATAATCGTTGGGAGTAATGGAGATACAGCCGACGAGGACGATCTTGGTTGGGTTAAGGAAGACCGTGGTTCTGCTGCTCGCGGAGGCAGTGGCGGCCGTGGCGTATGGGATGACGATTGGTCGAAGCAATAGTGCTTGGCCAATCGTGAAGATTTGGAAACGAGTCCTAATAATTATTTCAAACATGAAGTTTTTAAAAGAAATGTTTGTCTTGCTGATGCTGTGCGCTTGTGGCACAGCATTAGCATCTATTACAACTGGATACTACCACATTAAGAGTTATAACAACAAGTACTTGACTGAGAACACCGCAGGTCATACGTTGGTGTGCTCCGACCTCACCTCTTCGGCAAACTATGCGCAGGTGTGGAAAGTCAACGTCAGCGGTAGCAGCGTCACCTTACAGAATGCGCTGACGGACCGGTATATACAGAAAACCACAGGAAACTCATGGTCTGAGCAGTATGTAACGGGTACTTCCAGTAATACGTTCACGCTTAACGATGAGGGAAGTGGAATTTACACCTTCGAAGATAAGTGGTCCGGAGGCTTGCATTGCGACGCCTCGTTGAACGTGGTGCTGTGGCTCACTAATGAAGCCAAGTCCAAGTGGACTGTCGAGGCCGTCACCGTGGATGAATCTGCCTTGGCTGCGCAGAAGGCCGCCTTGACAGAAGTCTCGACAGACAAACTGCTCAATTATTTCACGACTACGGCCTGCACGCAGCTCAAGAGCGCACAGTCGTCTTATTCAGACGAGTTGCTGATTAATACGATGAGCAACGATGTGCCGCAGACGGTGATAGACATGGCCTTGAAGGTGAAGAACAATACCTGGGCGACATACGATGGCTGGGACAAGACGGAGCGCACTTTCCGCATTGCTGATTATAAGCCTTACAGCAGCCATACACGGTGGACAAGCATTCTCAGTAAAGGTCATTCAATGGGGCGGTTGAGTAATCCTACAGGTATCTGGGTTAATTCTGGAGAAGTCATCCAAGTCTATGTGGGAACGATACCAAACGGACAGAGCGTGGCACTTGAAGTTGCAGGCTATGGACAGTCATCTGGCACTCAGTATACCCTCCATTCAGGTATGAACTCGTTGCTGATGGCATCTAGCGGCAACTGTTTCGTCTTCTATGAAGTAGATAATACGACAAGCGGCAATGCTCCTTACAAATCCTTGTCCAACTATGCTGATGTGACCGTCCACATCGAAGGTGGTACGGTACAAGGTTACTTCGACTTGACCAAGGGGTACACAGACGATGATTGGACAAAGATGAAGTCGCTTCTTCTCACGGATACCAGCAATCGTCCTTCTGTGTGTCTCAAGACGGACAAGCATGTGATGAACCTTGGCATTACAAGATTGATCAGTGCCCTGAACGGATCGAGCATCACGGAGATGCTGAATGTATGGCAGAACTTGTCGGAATGGGAAGATGAACTCTGCGGTCGCTCCGACAGTTATGGCGGACAGACCACTTATGGCCAGTTCTGCAATAATGTCTATTCCGTCACAGCCCTGCCAGGGACTGACGGCTCGCCGCATGCAACCAACTATGGCACTTATTTCTATGAGTACTCCGACCCGCTAATCTTCAATGCAGAGAAGCTTATGACAGTGGCCGATAATATGTGGTGCATCGCCCATGAGCAAGGCCATAACCGCCAGACGCCCATTAACATGGTGGGCAATACGGAGATGTCAAACAATGTCTTCTCCAATATGGCCATCTACAAGCAAGGGCGTTACACCAGCCGTACGGCCAGCATAAAGGATGTGTTCAGTGATTATATTGACGGCATCTCGTGGCCAGAGCGCGTGCAGAGGGCCTGCGGCGGCGTAGGCAACTACAACGCTCATCTGCTGCACTTGAACTGGTCGCTCTACCTCTTCTTCCACGTCAACGGCAACGACCCCGACTTCTTCCCACGCCTGTTCGATGCCTTGCGCGCAGAACCGATGACGAAGGTCAGCGGCAGCAGTACGCTCACACCCGCCTCGACCGACTACCTTAAATACTATGTGAAGTGCTGCGAGGTCAGCGGCTATGACCTCACGGACTTCTTTGCCTCATACGGCTTCTTCATGCTGCCACCGGAGCAAGCGACGAGCATCACCTACAATGGTGTCACCACCAATCGCTACCAGAGCTTCAACGACTATGCCGACTATAACCTCTACGTCACGCAGGAGATGATAGATGCAGCTAAGGCGCAGGTGGCTGCGATGAGCGGCCTGAAGACCACGAACATCGTCTTCATCGAAGACCGCGTCGCGGCGCCTTTGGCTACCTACGAAGGTCATGCCGATGGCGAACTCAGGGCGGTTAATCCCGATGCTCCCGTGAAGGCCTTCGGGCAGGTCGGAGAGACAGGGCAGTACACTGACTACGATGCCACGTGTTCGGCCTACGCCTTTAATGTTGATAATAAAGGTCATGTCACGGTTAGTGGAACCGGGGCCGTGGGCTTTATCGTTTATGATGCAACTGGAAATATCGCAGGCTTCTACAACACGACATCGTTCAAGCTGCCTGAGGATATAGGTACTAACTATACAATCAAGGCTGCGGCAGGCGATGGCTCTCAAATTGTGGCTACGAAGGACACGAGCATTGAGGTCTTCGTCAACGACTTTCCCCGCACCGATATGTGGTATTCCTTTCGTTCTATGCGTGGTAGTCGTTATATGCTTAGTAATGGCGCTGGTCAAGGCGTCGTTGGCACGACAGAAACCACGCTGACAGATTCCAGACAATGGAAGTTCGTAGCACGTGAAGGTGAGTCTGAAGCATTCGACATCGTCAACCGTAATGACGGTTCTTACCTCGATCCAACTGCCAGTTGGGATTCGCAGGTTACCACGACAGCGGCTCAGCCTTCAACGGGATGGCGAGTAGAACCAGCTGCCACAGATGGTCTGTACATCATTACCACAGGTTCTGTACAGCTCAACCAGACGTCCTATGAGGGCACCAACGGCAATATGATTTATAACTGGGGCGGTGGCAGCAATACCACTGACGAAGGTTGCCAGTTCACCATCGAGGAAGTAGAGCTTTTCGATAGCCCAGAACTCTCAGATACAGCGTTAGAAGAACTCGAAGGCTATTACATCAAAGTAGCCTCCGAGGCTGCTGCCTCGCTCACGGCAGGGCAGTGGTATGTGATGTATGACCGTGGCATCACTGATGGCCTCTATCCCCACGGCTACCTCTATGAGCAGGTCTCTTCGCATACCTTATATAATACGTTGACCGCACCCTCGGGCAAGGCCGTCGATGCCTGCAGGCATCTCGTACGCCTCGTGGATGCAGGCGAAGGGAAGTACTACCTGCAGACGGGCTATGGCAACTATTTCGGAAAAATAGGGCAGAGCACGGCTGTGCCAGTGCTCTCGACGATGATGCAGCGTATCACCGTGGCCAAGATAGCGAATACCGACGGACACTTCTACCTGCAAGGCGAGACGGGAGGTGTCATCCTTGATGCCAATGAATGTGTAACCTCGGGTGATGCAACCGTCGTAGGCTATGGCACTACCGTTCCCACTACTTTGAACGGTAACAACGACTGGGCTTTCTATCCCGTCGCGCTCATAGGGCTTGGCGATGTGAACGCTGATGGCAGCGTGACGATAGCCGATGTTACGGCTCTGGTCAACATCATCCTCGGCAAGGCCACGGATGAGACAGGCATGGCTGATGTCAATGGTGACGGCAGTGTCACGATAGCTGATGTCACGGCCCTCGTCAATATCATCCTCGGTAAATAATGACTATAACAATAACAACACTTGATAACATGAAAACGACAGGTCGAATTATTGCTCTCGCCATCGTGATGCTAATGGGCTTGAGCTCCAGCATTTACGCGCAGTCATCTGTAGGTGTCGGTGCGCAGATAATGACGGAAGGCAATATCGTCGACGGCGGCAAATACGTCGTGCAGTCGACGGCTACCGGCAATCCGTATATCACTGATGCCGGTACCTACTATTCAATCCCGAACGCAGGCAACAGTCCTACCACCGCCTCGGTATATTATTTCTATAGTAATGGCGATGGCACCTGGAAACTGAAGAATCAGGCAACGGGGAAGTACTTTGGCATTCCCGTAGGGCAGCAAGAATTAGTTCCGGCAATAGAGCTTGAGGCCGGCAGCTGGAAACTGAATCTGTCTAATGGTACGGCTCACCCCTCGGCCCCTGATGCAGAAGGCACGGAATGGTATCTCGACCGTATGTCCCAGAAACTTGTCGCTTGGTCAAGTGGGACAAGTGTTGCCCAGCGCGTGAAGATATTCGAGGTCGATGCGCCCCTCTCGGCAGAATCTCTTCCGGAACTGGCCGGCAAGATGATGACGTTGGGCGAGGAACCTGTTGCCGATTTGGCTACTGACACTTGGTACGTGATGTTCGACCGCGGCATCACTGATGGCCGCTATCCCCACGGCTACCTCTATGAGGACGAGTCTTCGCACACGCTCTACAATAGTGCTGATGCGCCCTCCGGTTCTGCGACCTCTGTCGCCAACTACCTCGTGCGTCTTTCTGACGCTGGCGATGGTAAGTTCTTTATCCAAAACGGTTTCGGCAACTATTTCGGAGCTTTCAGTCAGGCTACCGCAGTACCCGTTGTCGCCGACGCTTCAGTGCCTGTTGTCGTTGAAAAGATTGCAGGAACCGACGGCCACTTCTATCTGCAGA
Organism: uncultured Bacteroidaceae bacterium; assembly: GCA_905235285.1. Taxonomy (GTDB): domain Bacteria; phylum Bacteroidota; class Bacteroidia; order Bacteroidales; family Bacteroidaceae; genus Physcousia. The sequence goes on along the minus strand of CAJOLI010000104.1, from coordinate 2,290 downwards.
CGCCCAGCACAGGCGTTATCCTCGATGCCAACGACGTACGTAATGGCAAGGCTACTGTTGTGGGATGGGGCTCAACGCCGCCGACGGCCACAGGCGGCAACAACGACTGGGCCTTCTATCCCGTAAAACTCGAAGACATCGGCGAAGAGGTTGCTCTTTTCATCGGGGACGTCAATGTGACGCAGGGGTATCAGACCACAGGACGTGGTAACGAACATGCCCTCTTGCTTCGCATCGACATGGTCCCTGCTAAGGATTTGCAGTCTGCCACCTTCCACTTCGATCTGGATGCCTCGACGGCCGACAATATCTCTGCGTTGACTCTCTACGAGTCAAAAAATACCGAATTCATCGCAGATATTCCAGAAACGCCTATCGCTCAGACCACGGAAATAGGCCCCCAAGCAAGCCTGACCGTTGAGGGCCTTGCCGCAGGCAGCCATCGTCTATGGTTATGCGCTACGGTGAAAGACGACGCTGAACTCGGAGCCATACTCGCCCTGACAAAGATCTCATATTTCTCGACAGCAGAAGCAGAACTCGATGTTGCCAGCGTAGGCAATCCCGCGCGTCAAGGTCTGAAGGTGTTCGAGCGCCAGAACTTTGTCTTTGCTCCCACGACAGACGATTGCCGCTTCTATCGTATACCGGCTATGATTCTTGATGCAGATGGCAATATCGTCGTGGCATCGGATAAGCGCTACAACAGCAACTCCGACCTCGGCAACCATAAGATTGACGTCGTCTCGAAGCGCAGCGAGGACGGCGGCGTCACTTGGAAGGACTATGCCGTCATAGCTGCTGGCGATGGCCGCACGGCAGCTTATTACGGCTATGGCGATGCCGGCCTTACTCTTGCGCCCAACGGTGATATCATCTGTCTTATGGCAGCAGGTAACAAGATGTGGGGCTCAAATGCCACTGATGGAATGAAATATGCAGGCTTTGCAAAGAGCACTGATGCCGGACGGACGTGGACGCTGGTCCCTAACTTGTTCGACTCTAACTTGTTCTATGATGAGAATAGCGCTAAAGGTGCGCTTAGTATGGCCAATATCTTCTGCACCTCTGGCAAGGGCCTCACGACCAACGACGGAGTGATTATGTACACCACGAATTGCCGCACCCAAGGCAGCTCAGGCCCTAATCTTATTTACATTCTCTATTCTACCGACCGAGGCGAGACGTGGCGTATGAGCAATGCCTTGGCTTACTCCGGCGGCGACGAGTCAAAACTCGAACAACTCAATGACGGTTCGCTCCTGCTGTCCGTTCGTCAGAGTGGGAACCGAGGTTGGAACACGGCGACATATACAAAGAACGATGATGGCACCGTCACTTTCAACTGGGGAACGCAATACCGCACTCCCGACATCTGGGGCAATGCCTGCAATGGTGATGTCATTTATTACAGCCGCCTGTCTGACACTACACCCGACATTATGCTGCATTCATACATAAATACAAGCGGTCGCGAGAGCCTGCAGCTGGCCATGAGTCTTGATGGAGGTAAGTCGTGGAAAGATGTCTACAACATTCAGCCCAATGGCTCGTGCTATTCCACGCCTGCCCGATGAGTCAGTAGCTCTGCTCTACGAGGATGAGTCATATAGCGCAGGCAACGGCTACGCCATCAACTTCCTGACGATTACACGTGAGCAAATTCTTGACTGGTTCGTCTCGCTTGGCGGGGTCCTGCCAGAGCCCGAGCCTGACGGCATCAGTGGTTTGCGAGGGGAAGGGGAGTCCCAACCGACGCGGATCTATAATGTTGCCGGACAGCGTAGGAATCAGTTGCAGCGAGGCGTCAACGTTGTTGATGGCAGAAAGTTTGTAGTGAATTGAGTAAATACCCCCTCAAAGCTAGATATTGACAAATATTCTGTTTCCCGCGTTGAGACGCTTGAATCTGGAAGTTTCCTAATCGCATCGGCCTGACTAATTAGAGCAGTTTAATCTTTCAGGCAGAGAAAAGCGGCAAACAGGAAAGGCTGCGAGGTGAAGATATTACATGAGTGTGTGCAAAAATACCGTGCCCCCAAAAGTCTTTTGTCTGACTTCTGGGGGCACTACATTTTTGACTTCTGGGGGCACTACATTTGAAGTGAACCCCTTTTTCAAGCATTACTGTGGCCGGAAAGACTTAGGTCTTTGTCTTTAGTTGCCCATTTCAGAGATAAACTGAATGCGTACGAGTCGGATCTGCTCCTCGGTGTAATCATCCTCAAGCTCGTCTAAGGCGTCGTCGATGTCATCGGTTTCGCTCTCGCGGAAGTATTCGAAGATGTCT
>CAJOLI010000103.1 GCA_905235285.1 uncultured Bacteroidaceae bacterium | reverse complement strand
TCTGACTGTTCATTTGCTAAAGAAAGAGCGACGTTCATTCCTGGTCAAATATAAGCAGTGAATGAGCTCGCAACTCATTCAGCAGAGCTTCAACCTCATAGACTACCTAAGTGTCGAAGAGAACATCGAACTGCCACTGCTATATATGCGGATGCCGAAGGCTGAGTGCCAAGTATTTCCCCCGCCAGATCTCAGGCAGTCAGCAGCAGCGTGTAGCCATCACCCGTGCCGTCGTTGCACGTTCCAAGCTCATCCTCGCCGACGGGCAGGTGGTGAAGGAGGTGGAGTTGCGAAGCAGTCCTATTCCTCATCGCCGAGGTCGAAATCGAAGTCGCCGAAGAAGATGGGAATGTCGGCTGCCTGGGCTCCGAAGTCGTCGAGCGCACGGCGTTCCTTCTTGGTGGGACGACCTGTGCCCCGGGCACGATCCACAAAGCCGCTGATGCGGTTCATTTCCAAGAGCTCGTACTGCTCGGGAGCGGTGACGTTCTCAAGTATCTCGGGTATGAGCTTGGCGCCCACGCGATGCTCTATGGCTTGCAGGATGCGAAAGCTGTAGGTGACAGGCGGCTTGCGCACGTCGATGACATCACCGACCTTCACCATGCGCGAGGGTTTCACCTGCGCCCCACCTACGCTCACCTGCCCGCGCTTGCAGGCAGCGGCGGCTATGCTGCGCGTCTTGAAGATGCGAGCGGCCCAGAGCCATTTGTCAATGCGTGCCTGCTCCATTACCTCTCCTGTTCAACTGATTCATTGCCATCTGCACACCTGCCAAGCAGAAAGTCTTGACGGCGGCAACGGCCTGCTTGGTGACATCAGGGATGAGCTCTTCCTGCTCGGGGGTGAAGCGCCCGAGGACGTAATCGACCTGCTGACCGGGGTAGAAGTCGTGACCTATGCCGAAGCGCAGGCGAGCATACTGCTGCGTGCCGAGGACCTGCGCAATGTGCTTCAGGCCGTTGTGGCCACCGTCGCTGCCGCCAGGTTTCATACGCAGCTGTCCGAAAGGCAACCCTACGTCGTCGACGCAGACAAGGAGGTGTTCCAAGGGTATATTCTCCTGCTGCATCCAGTAGCGCACGGCATTGCCGCTGAGGTTCATGAAGGTGGAGGGCTTCAGCAAAATGAGCTGGCGCCCCTTGACGCTGATGCGGGTGACGAAGCCGTAGCGGCGGTCCTCCCACGCTGGCCCGTCCATGGCCTTCACTGCGGTGGGGCCGGCGGCTGTCTCAGACTCATGTTTTGGAGCTACCGAGGCAGCAAGTGCGTCTACGATGCGGAAGCCTGCATTATGGCGTGTGCCGACGTAGTCGGGACCCATATTGCCCAGACCTACAATGAGAAATTTTTCCATAGGCTGACCCCCTTCCCGCTCTCCATGAAGTGGGAGAGTAGTTTCCTTAGTAAAAAGCTTTTTCAGAAAGGTAAACATTGGTTGATGGGGTATTATTATGATTCATGAAAAACTGACAAAAAAAAGACGCAAAGCCCATATCATGTTCCTTGCGTCTTTCATATCTCTGAGGAGAATTATGTGAGTCTTATGCCTCAGCAGCTTCCTCAGCGCTGGCGGCGCTGCGGGCATTACGTGTCATCTTGACCTGGCAGACAACGACGCTGGGCGAGGTGACAAGCTCGAGGCCCTCAAAGCTGAGTTCCCCGACCTTGATGGTCTTGCCGAGCTCGAGGTGAGTGACGTCGATGTCGAGGCGCTCGGGGATGGCGGTGTGGACGGCCTTCACTTTCAGTTTACGGACGCTGGCAGCCAGCTTACCACCGGCCTTGACGCCCTCAGCGAGTCCGTTGAGCTTGATGGGTACTTCCATTACGATGGGCTTCTCGTCGGTAATCTGGTAGAAGTCAACGTGCAGGACATGGTCCTTCACGGGGTGGAACTGAGCCTCTTTGAGGATAGCCAGGCACTGCTGGCCGTCAACGTCGAGCTGCACAGTGTAAATCTCTGGGGTATAGATGAGTTTGCGGAGCTCGGCTTCGCTCACGGCGAAAGCCACGGCCTTGGGAAGACCCTGCTCGTCCTTGAGCTCACCATAGATGTTGCAGGGAATCATGCCCTGCTTGCGCAGTTGCTTGGCAGCCTTCTTGCCGCCGGCGACACGTGCTGTGCCTTTGATTGCGATTGTTTTCATTTCGTTTAAGTTTTGTGTTACTCTAAATGAAGTTAATAATGTTTTGCTTCATTCGCCATCACACGAATTAAGTGAGGAGTATCTCATCTTCACCTCTGGCATGCCAGATTTGTGTGCTTTGACCAAAAAGCGGGTGCAAAGGTAAGAAGAAAAGTGAGAAGTGAAAAAGGAAAAGTAAAAAAACTGACGCTGCGAAGCCAACTTTCTGCTTTTTAGGGCTTATTTTTAATCATTACCTTTCTTCTTTCCGCTTTTTTGTCTACCTTTGAAGCGCTATTGACAGCTTTACGAAACTAACTACAGATATGAGACACTACCCTAAACTCACCCTTGCCGTGGGCGCAACGCTGCTCACCTTGAGTGCCACAGCCCAGACCGACGTCACTGCCGACTACATATCCAACCCCTCGTTCGAGGATGATGCCACTATGTGCACCGATGCCGTGCGCAAGAGCGAGGCGGCCGACGGCCTGCGCGGTTGGGACGTCAGCGCCATCACCGGCTGGGCTACCACTCGCCCCGACAAGCAGTTGCTCATCACCGCCGACTGCTTCACCGACAACAACTTCGGCAAGACGGCCATCGCCGACGGGCAGTATGCCCTGTTCCAGCGAATGGGCTGGAACAACGGCAACAGCGCCATCACGCAAACGACATCCAAGGCCGTGCCTGCAGGTAAGTACCTGCTAACGCTCAAGGTCAAGGCGTTCTATGCCAACGGCGGCAGCAGCGCCGTCGCCGAGGTGAGGGCCGGCAGCCGAAGACTCGCAACAGCCGCCATAGATTTCGAGAAAGGCAGCAACGGATGCATGGGCTCTGCCGCCTGGAGGGACGTCAGCCTGCGCTTCACGCTCACCGAGGCCACTGCCATCAGCATTGCAACAGATATCACGTGGGTTAGCGGAGGCAGCCAGATAGCCATCGACGACGTCAGGCTCTGGAGTCTCCCCGACGACACGCCTGACCCACAGCCCACGCCGACACAGTTCACCGAGGGCGTCATCACACACGACTTCGTGCCCGAGGCTGAGATGATGCAGGACCTGCTCCAGATGCTGGCACGCTCGATGCAGTATGCCAAGAGCATCTGGTTCCAGTGTCAGGCACCTAACTCCGTCGGAGAGGCTTGCGGCTACTTCAAGGGCAACAGCGCCGGACAGAACAACGAGGACGGCGTGCGGACCAATGCAGACTTCGCCATGATTAGCGCCTTCCTCATCAGATATGCACAGGGCAAGGTGACTCTGCCCGAAGGCGTCACCTGGGACGACGTCCGCGATATGGCAATGCGAGCTCTCGTCTTCGGCTACTCCACGCACAAGGCCAATAAGCTGAAGGTGACGTCGAACAACGCCTACTGGGGTAGCACATCAACCTCCGACAACACGTGGGAGAGCTCGCTCTGGACCATGAGCCTCTGCTACGCCGCCCATTTCCTCGACGACCAACTCACCGATGCTCAACGCGCGTACATATATAATATGGTAAAGGCCGAGTGCAACTACGAACTCGGTCGCACGATTCCCACCGGATATGCAGGCGACACCAAAGCCGAAGAGAACGGATGGGAGGCCGACGTGCTGGCCTGCGCCCTCGGGCTCTACCCCGACGATGCCTTGGCTGCACGATGGTTCGACCGCCTGCGCGCCTTCGCCATCAACAGCTACTCGCAGGCCAACGATGCCACCGACGACTCCGTCATCGACCCCGATTACGACCAGAAGACCGTCGCCGACTACTATCGCGGCCAAAACCTTTACGACGACTACACGCTGCAGAACCACAACCTCTTCCACACCTCATACCAGAACGTCGTCATGCAGGAGCTTGGCGAGGCTCACCTGGCCATGCTACTCTTCCAAGGCAGCAACCAGAAGTGGCAGACCAACGCACTGATGCATAACCAGCAGGCGGTGTTCGACCTCGTGCTCAAGCGCTTAGCCTTAGCCGACGGCGAGTTGGCCATGCCCAACGGCAACGACTGGAGCCTCTTCCTCTTCGACCAGATTACCAGCTACAGCACAGCAGCCTGCTTCCTGCGCGACGCCGATGCACTGATGCTCGAGAACATGGCATATAAGTATATCAAAGCCAGACAACAGACAACGACAGACGGCTCGTGGCTGCTCAACAGCGACATCGGACCGCGACGCATGGGCGTCGAAGGCCACCGCGTCATGATGACATACCTCATGCACTTGGCAGCCTCAACAGCCTCTATGACACCTTCGACGTGGGACGACTTCTCGGCACGCCAGCAAGACGCACACCTCTTCCGCTCGCAGAACATCGTCCGCGCTGCGTCAAAGGACCGATTCGTCACCTTCTCGTGGAGCAACGGACTGAAGAGCTACACCGGATACTTCACCGACACCACACCCGACCGCAACAAGATTATATGCCCCTTCCGAGCCAACAACACGGGCAACATCATTGGCTGGTACAACATCAGCGGCCGTGCCACTAATGCGACGCCGACGGTAAGCGGCATCTACGACCTCCACGAGAACGCCTTCACGATGAACGGGCGCCTCGAGACCAACGACGCCGTTCTCGAGAACAGCTTCGCCGTAGCGGCCACACGCGGCAATGCCGTTGTCTACCTCAACAACGTCAAAGCCCTGCAAGGCGCAACCTTAACGGGCCGGCGTGGAGGGCTACTCGCCATCACCACAGATCCCTTCACCGCCGAGCAGCGCACCATTTACTCAGCCGAAGGCGTGTACACCGGCAACGGAGCCGCCACGCAGACCTTCGCTACCGACTGGGCCAACATCGACCAATCCATAGGTATCGTAGCCCTCGGCGCCACCGGAGAGATGGCCTTCGCCGACCGCGCCCTGAACAACAGCATCCAGTGTGCCAAGTTCTACCCCATCTATTCGCAGAAGAATGAGACTTTGGCAAAAGGCAAGACCATAGACCGCACCGCCGTAATCTACTACAGCCGCGTCGATGCCGACAAGACACAAGCGCTGAAGGCACAGGCCATAAGCCTCGCTGACCAGCTGCCCGACGGATGGAACGGCTTACGCTTCGCTGACGCCGACGGCACGCCCTACCTCGTAGTGGCCAACCTCGGGGGCGGGGAGAAGAACAAAGCACAGCTGGCAGACCTCAGCAGCGAATATGGGGCTCCCGTGCTCACAAGCGAGACCATCATCGACGACAGCCGCGGCACAGCCACCATAGCCCTCGACGCCGACCACACGCTGATGCAGCCGCTGACCGTCTACGTCAAAGGCTCTGGCGTGGCGGCCAAGATGTTCAACCCCTGGGACGACAAGCAACTATACATCCGCACAACAAGCCTCGGCGAGCAGACGGTCACCGTAACCATCCTCGACGGCAGCAAAGTCCTGAGCAAGGAGTTCAACATAGACGGCACTACCATCATACGCCTCGACAACGGTGAGATATCCGCCTACGTCGAAGAGGCTGAACCATACGAATGGACGGACGTCACAGCGCAGTACATCGCAAACCCTAATTTCGAGGAGGACGTCACGTGGGGCACCACGGGTAGCATAACACTCGGCAGCACGACCTACAACCCCTGCTACACGCAGACGGTGAAGGCCGACAACGCACAGCTGCCACAGGTGCTGCCCGTCGTAGGCTGGACAGCCGCGAGCCAGCTCGCACCGGCCAGCAACTTCGCCCTCCTCTATTCCATGCCCTACAGCTTCACACAGTACTGCGTCTCGCCCTCCAACCTCGGCAACAGCGCCAGCATCATGGCCCTGCCTGCCGCCTTCGAGGACGAGGTTGGCAGACGATGCCTCAGCATCCTGAACTCCTGGACCATCGGCACCAACGCCGTCAGCCAGACAACCACGCTGCCCGCCGGCACCTATGAACTGACCTTTGACATGCGCTACGCCTGCCCCAACGAGAGCCGCCGCACAGCGCCTAACGTCATCACCACAACGGGCGGCAACACGAACACTCTGCTCTGCGGCATAGTATTAGGCAGCGAAGAGCACTACGTCCCCTACCCCACCGCCGCCGACACTTGGGAGCGACTGACAATCCCTTTCTCGCTCAACGAGGACACGCAGACGACAATCCGCCTCGGACTTGCCACGACCGCCAACCAGGGCGCCGCCAACCAAACGCGCATCTACGTCGACAACGTGCGCCTTCGCAAGCAGACTGAAGCGGTGCCTGTAGGCATCGAGACCGTCAGGGACGACCAGCATGGTATCGAAAACAGGCAAATGGTTAATGGCAAATACTATGATCTGAGTGGACGTCGCATCACGTCGCCTATGCCACATCAACTGTTTATCAGCAACGGTCGGAAAAACATAAAATAGATGACAAAATGCAAGCACGCATACTTCTAATATACACCGGAGGCACCATAGGCATGGGTGTCAACGCAACGACAGGAGTGCTCGAGCCTCTGGACTTCAACAAGCTGCTCGCGCATATGCCAGAATTGCAGGATATACCTGCACACGTCGACGTACACCAGTTTGCCGAACCTATTGACTCGAGCGACATGAATCCCGAGCTGTGGGCGCTGATCGTCGACATTATCGCTCAGAGCTACGACGCCTACGATGGCTTCGTCATCCTGCACGGCACCGACACCATGGCCTTCACAGCCTCGGCCCTCTCGTTTATGCTTGAGAACCTTACCAAGCCCGTCATCCTCACCGGTTCACAACTGCCCATCGGGCAGCTGCGCACCGACGGACGCGAAAACCTCATTACCAGCATCGAGATAGCGGCTGCCAAGCGTAGCAACGGACTGCCGCGCGTGCCCGAGGTCTGCATCTATTTCAGCGGAAAGCTTCTGCGAGGCAACCGCTCCACTAAGGTCAACAGCGAGGGTTTCAATGCCTTCGACACCTTCAACTACCCCCATCTGGCCGATGCCGGCGTCAAGATAAACTACAACGATGAACTGATTCTACGCCCAGACTACTCACGCCCCATGATTCCACACATGGCGATGGATACAGGAGTCGTAGTCTTCACGCTCTTCCCCGGTATCGAAGAGCGGACGGTGCGATACCTGCTTGACGCGCCCAACCTGCACGCCGTAGTCATGCGCACCTACGGCAGTGGCAACGCGCCCCAGCAGCAGTGGCTCATGGCGGCGTTGCAGGAAGCCAGCGACAACGGTATCGTCATCGTAAACATAACACAATGCGCAGCAGGCCCGGTAGAGATGGCCCGCTACAGCGGCGGTTTCCTCTTAAAAAATGCAGGTGTGATAAGCGGATTCGACGGCACCGTAGAATGCGCCACGGCCAAGCTGATGCACCTGATGGCCCACTACTCCGACCCGGCCGTCATCCGCAACCGTATGCAGCAAGCCCTGTGCGGCGAGATTTCTATTGACCCACAAACTATGTGAGCCTTGA
>CAJOLI010000102.1 GCA_905235285.1 uncultured Bacteroidaceae bacterium | reverse complement strand
GTATCGCCTACGGAAGAATTGTCAATGGAAGTGAAGTCTTATACAAGAGAAAAAGATAGCCCAACTTCTATGTTTCAAGAAGTTGGGCATACAACGCTGTGGTTAAGCTGATTTAACTGAAGGCTACGGTCAGGCCGGCCATGACGATGCTGACCATCGACATCAGCTTGATGAGGATGTTGAGCGATGGGCCGCTGGTGTCCTTGAACGGGTCGCCTACGGTATCGCCTACGATGGTGGCTTTATGTGCGAAGGAGCCCTTGCCGCCGAAGTTACCCTCCTCGACCATCTTCTTGGCGTTGTCCCAGGCGCCGCCGGCATTAGCCATGAAGATGGCCAGCGTGAAGCCGGCAGCCAGGCCGCCTACGAGCAGGCCCAGGACTCCGGCCACGCCGAGGACTATGCCTACGACGATGGGTATGGCGATGGCGAGCAGAGACGGGAAGATCATCTCGTGCTGGGCAGCGCGCGTCGAGATCTCGACGCACGAGCCATAGTCGGGCGTAGCCTTGCCCTCGAGAATACCTTTTATCTCGCGGAACTGGCGGCGTACCTCCTCGACCATCTTCTGTGCGGCGCGGCCTACGGCTTCCATCGTAAGGCCGCAGAAGAGGAAGGCCGCCATGGCGCCTATGAATGCGCCTACGAGCACGCGCGGGTTCATCAGCGTCACCTGGAAGTAGTTCATGAAGTCGGGGATGGTGGCCTGCGCGGCGCTGATGACCTCGCCACGGAGGTTGGTCAGCGTGGCACCTGTGCGCTCCATGGCTATCTTCACCTCTTCGATGTAGGATGCCAGAAGGGCCAGCGCCGTGAGGGCTGCCGAACCGATTGCGAAGCCTTTGCCCGTGGCTGCCGTGGTGTTGCCGAGGGCATCGAGGGCATCTGTGCGGTGGCGTACCTCGTCACCCAGTTCGCTCATCTCGGCGTTGCCGCCGGCGTTGTCGGCAATGGGGCCGTAGGCGTCGGTGGCCAGCGTGATACCGAGGGTCGAGAGCATGCCGACCGCTGCGATACCGATGCCGTAGAGGCCCTTGGACAAGGCTGCGGCAGACATGGTGAGGTCGAAGCCGTTGGCGCAGAGGTAGCTGAGCATGATGGCCACGCCGATGGTGATGACAGGGATGCATGTTGAAATCATCCCCGTGCCAATACCTTTAATGATTACGGTGGCCGAGCCTGTCAAGCCTGCCTCGGCGATTTTCTGTGTCGGACGGTAGGAATGGCTGGTGTAGTATTCGGTGGCCTGCCCTATGATGACACCTGCGGCAAGCCCTGTGATGACGGAGAACGAGAGCCCGAGCCAGCCCTCGATGCCAAGGAGGTAGAGGATGGCAAAGGTGGCAGCGGCTATGAGCAGGGCCGAGACATTCGTGCCTACGGAGAGCGAACGCAGCAGGTCCTTCATCGTAGCGCCTTCCTTCGTGCGGACAAGATAGATGCCGAAGATGCTGAGGAAGACGCCTACGGCAGCGATGAGCATAGGAGCGATGACGGCTCGCATCTGCATCTCGCCGCTCATGGCAAAAGCTGTAGCACCGAGGGCTGCCGTGGAAAGTATGGAGCCGCAGTAGCTCTCATAGAGATCGGCACCCATACCAGCCACATCACCCACGTTGTCGCCCACGTTGTCAGCGATGGTGGCTGGGTTGCGCGGGTCATCCTCGGGGATGTCGGCCTCGACCTTACCCACTATGTCGGCACCGACGTCGGCAGCCTTCGTGTAGATGCCGCCGCCGACACGGGCAAACAGGGCCTGCGTCGAAGCGCCCATACCGAAAGTCAGCATCGTCGTCGTGATGGTGATCAGAGCCATGTGGTCGCCCTGATAGAAGCAGGAGAGGACAAAGAACCAGATGGCGATGTCGAGGAGCCCGAGTCCCACGACGGTCAGTCCCATGACAGCGCCGCTGCGGAAGGCGATGCGCAGTCCGCCGTCAAGACTCTGGCGGGCAGCGTTGGCAGTGCGGGCTGAGGCGTAGGTGGCCGTCTTCATGCCGCAGAAGCCGGCGAGACCCGAGAAGAAACCGCCCGTGAGGAAAGCGAAGGGCACCCACGGGTTCTGCCACTTCAGCACGTAAGCCATGAAGGCAAAGATGACGGCCAGCACGACGAAGACGACGGTCACGACCTTGTACTGCTGTTTCAGGTAAGACATGGCGCCGCTGCGCACGTAGCTGGCAATCTCACGCATACGAGGCGTGCCCTCGTCTGCCCGCATCATCGAGCGGAAGAAATAGTAGGCCATGCTGAGAGCCATGACGGAGGCGATGGGCACGAGCCAGAAGACATTAGGTAAGTTCATAGGTTATGAGATTTAGGGAGTGGATAAATCGTTGTAATGTCGGGTGCGAGGGCCTAACGCTTTGGCTGGGCTGGCACGATGCCTATTTCTGCGGTCGTGGCGTAGTCTTGCCGGTCGTGAGTAGAGAGAATCACGAAGCGCAAGTAGCGCCCTTGTGTAGGCTCCGCAAGTGCCACCTGCTGCTCCTCGGCGCTATTCTGCAGACGTCCGGTAGCCACAGGGCTGCCCCAGTTGTCAGGTTGTGTGCTCAGGTAAGCTTCGTAGCGTGAGACGCGGCCATTGCCCATATCCGCTCTGCCTTGGTAGATGAGATGTGAGATATTGTAGGTCTGTCCCATATCAATGACGACCTCATGAGGGCATGCCGGTTTTACGGGCTGATACTGTGTATGCCAGAAGGTGGCAGGGTTTTCATCGATAATATTCTCTACGGCTTCGTTGCCGCCTTGCTGGCTGCTGCAACTCACTACCCGCCAGGCTGCTTTGCTGACGTAGCCGGGTATGTATTGTTCGGCCACATCGCTTGAGCTGATGCCCTCCTTGGTTGCATACGCCTTTACAAGCGCGCCTTTCGTGAGAGTAAACGGTTCGGTGTAGGGCTTGAATTTACTGCCGTCGATGCTATAGAAGATTGAAGTTCCGGTGGTGGGACAGGTAAGGCTCACTTGGCCTTTGCCAGTCGTTATGGCTACGGGCGAGCATATCGGTGATATGAAGCGTGAGCGTGCTGCCAGTTGTTCATCGGTCTGCTGAGAAGTCACAGGCAACAGCACGAAGCTAAGGAAGGTACTGCCGGCAGTTATACGATACTTGTCAATAACATCAGGGCCGCAGCTGGCGTTGCCGAGAGCGCGGTTGTAGGCGTCGAGGTTCAGCACTGTCTCGTCGCACCATTTCATGTCCGATGGATGCTTCTTGCGGTCGCGGTTAGTGTTGTAGTTATCCTCGGGACGCCAGTGGCTGGCGCTGGCGGCCATCAGCTCAGGAGCAACCACGAGCAGGCCCTTGCCGCCGTCGTCGGTGAGTGCCATCCAGCGTACGTCTTCTTTGTTACCTTGCTCTTGGGGCAGGACGTAGTTGGTCCACTCATCGCTGACGCGGCTGTGGTGGATACCTACGAGAGCCGCTTCCTTGCGGTCGCGATAGCTGTCTTGTGGGCCGCGTCCCAGCCAGCGCATCGTTTCGGTGCCTGCGGGCAACTCGGTGCGGAGTCCCAGTCGCGGCAGCTCAACACCCTTGTCGGAGGGGTCTATAGTAGCTCCTACAATTATGGCACCATCAGCCAGTATGCGGAACGACTGATGCACGCTGAAACTGTGGCCGGTCGACGTCTTGTAGGTGTTGGTGTTGCTAAGATCTACGCTCTGCCCATCTTTGCTTTGCTTGACCTCCCAGCTGCCAGGTGTGAGCTGCAGGTTGCGCAGCCCCATCTCGTCATATCTGCCAGCACGGCCCCGCTCGTTGTCGGTTGGCAAGCGGAACACCTGCAGAGAGAGAGGCGCAGCGATGAGGGGATGCCCAGCGGCGCTGTAGGCAGCGAGGAGTCCGCCCACGAAACGAACATTGAAGTTTTCTCCGCTGATAGCTATGTCCGAGCCGGACTTATCGACCGTCAGACGGCCTCCTTGCGCAGCAGAGTAAGGTTGGCGGCCGGTGGCCTCGCGGAGGCGGTACTCCTCCTTGGCCACTTCGAAGCCCGCTGCAGCCCATTCCGTGGCGTTCTTCTGCTTGGCGCTGAAGCGAATATAGTATTCGGCCTGCGGGTTACGCGGACGTGCCACGGCCTCCTTGGCCTCGGCAATGGTGACATCCAAGGTCTTGCCGACTCCGATGCTGACGGCGCCGAGGTTGCCGCTGGCATATTCTATGCCATCCTCGAGCAAGGTGTAGCTCACCTCCAGGTCGTCGAGCACGCGTTGCTGCAACTTGCTGCGGAGCGTGAAGATGCCGGCCGTGCTGTCCTTCAAGTCGAAGTCGAGGGGCTGGTACACCTTTTTCATATTATAGCTCTTGGCTGTAGGTGTGTTATCAGCCAGTACGACGCCGTTGCAGCAGAAATCGTTGTCGTTGGGGTTGTCGCCGAAGTCACCGCCGTAGGCCCAGTATTCACCCTTCGAGGGGTCGAGGATGGAGCGGACGTCGGTCTTGCTCTTGAGGCCTAATGCCTCGAAACGCAGCGGGGCTCCCGTGGCGCTGACCTTCAAACCTTGGTCTTTCCAGTCCCATACGAACTCGCCGCAGAGTGCGGGGTAGCGCTCGTAGAGATCGTAGAACTCACGTTGGTTACCCATTGAGTTACCCATGGCATGTGTGTTCTCGCATTGCACGTGGGGGCGTATGCCCGTCTTGCCGTCCTTGTAATCTTGCAGGCGGCTGCGGCCCGTGTTCTCTATGAAGCCGAGGTTGCCATACATGGTCGAAGTGACGCTGCTCCACTGGCTGTTGCCTTCGTAGTGGGTGAGGCGTGTCGGGTCGATGGCGCCGATGCTGTCCATGACGGTAGCGAAGTTGTTGCCGTTGCCGCTCTCGTTACCCGCACTCCAGATGATGATGGCGGGGTGGTTGCGCAGCGTCAGCACCTGGCGAACGGAACGTTCCACCATGGCGGGCTTGAAGGCCTCTTCGTGAGAGAGACCCATATTGCCGTGGCATTCCACGTCGGCCTCGGCCAGGACGTAGAGGCCCAGACGGTCGCAGAGGTCGTAGAGGTAGGGGTTGTTGGGGTAGTGACTGGTGCGTATGCCGTTGACGTTGAGGCGCTTCATCTGTAGCACGTCGGTTTCAATCTCAGCTTTCGTGAGGGTGCGGCCGCCGTTCTCCGAGAAGCTGTGGCGGTCTACGCCGTGGAAGATGACGCGGTTGCCGTTGACCAGCAGGGCGCCGTCAGCACGTACGCTGACCATGCGCAGGCCCACTTTCAGTGTGCGTACGTCGCTGGGCTTGCCTTTCTCGGTGAGCGTCAGGCGCAGGTCGTAGAGGCGCGGCTGCTCGGCGCTCCATGCCGTGATGCCTTTGATGGAGGGGAACTGCAGCTCGACGTCGCCTGTTGCGGTCACGGCAGCAGCCTGCTGGGCAAGCACGCGTTCGCCGTCCATGAGCTGAGCCTCGATCGATGCTTTCTTAGGCTTGGCACCTGCGATGTTGACCGTCAGTGCGGCCGAGGCCTCGGTGTTGTTGTTAGCCAGGGCTGTCGTGCGGAAAAAGAAGTCGTGGATGCGCGTCTTCGGGGCGCTCCACAGGTATACGTCGCGGGTGATGCCCGTCAGTCGCCAGTAGTCCTGACACTCGAGGAACGAGCCGCTGGTGAAGCGGTAGATGCGCACGCTGACGTTGTTCACGCCCGCGCGTACCTTATCTGTTATCTTGAACTCGCTCGGCAGGTATGAGTCTTCAGCATAGCCTACGAACTGGCCGTTGACCCATACGTAGTAGCCGTGGCCGGCACCGTTGAAGCGGATGAAGACGTCGCGCCCCTTCCAGTCCTGAGGCAGCGTGAACTCGCGGCGGTACGAGCCTACGGGGTTGGCCATGTCGCCATGGTAGGTGAAGTCGTTGGGACGGTCGGTCATGACGCTCCATGTCTGACGGTCGTAGGTAAATGGGTAGCGTGTGTTGACGTAGAGGGGCTTATCCCACTGCTTGTTGTGGCGCAAGCCATAGACCTGCCATGACGAGGGCACCTCGATTTCGTCCCAGCCCGAGGCATCGAAGCGGTCTTGGAAGAACGTGCCGCTGGCCTTGTCGGGCGTGCCTACCCATTGGAACTTCCATGTGCCGTTGAGGCTTAGGAAGTATGGCGATGCCTCAAGGGCGTTCGTCGGGGTGTAGGCCGCAGCGGCTTGGCTGGCTGAGGCCACGGGGATATCCAGCGTATGGGCACGCTGTCGGTTGAGGCTGGTGACACTGATGTCATCCCATTCTTTGAGGGTCTGTGCCTGTGTGACGGCGGTCACAACCAAAAGTATGGCAGAGGCAACAATAGCAAATCTTCTCATAACAAATATAAAAGTTAAGTTTAACTGCTCTGCAAAGTTACGAAAATAGTAATACCACCATCGTTTTTTCCATTATTTTTTTCGTTCTTATTGTATTTTTCCTGTTTTGTTTTTTTTATACAATTATTTATCATTATGTTTGCACAGGAAACTCAAACGATGGAAACGATGGACACAACTAACACAACGACACGTGAAGTGTGGATTGACTGGCTGCGCATTGCGGCCTGCTTTATGGTAATGGTAGTTCACTCTACAGAGCCCTTCTATATCGGCGGCGAAGGGGCGCGTATCCTCAGCGCGAGCGATGCCTGCTGGGCTTCGTTCTTCGACTCTTTCGTGCGTGCGTGCGTACCGCTTTTCGTCGTGGCTTCCAGCTACCTTCAGTTCCCACTTCATTACACTACGCGCGAGTTCTTCATCCGTCGCGCCAAGCGAATAATAGTCCCATTTGCTGTGTGGACTGTCGCCTATGCGCTGTTTTGGGGCGAGCCTGTTCAGAATTTCAGCGACCTGCTCTTGAATTTCAACTATGCAGCCGGACATCTGTGGTTCGTCTATATGCTTCTGGGCATCTATCTGCTTATGCCGCTGCTCTCGCCTTGGGCGGAGCGCGTCGGGCGTCGGGAGCTGGGCTTCTATCTTATGCTATGCCTGCTCACAACACTCCTCCCCTTCGTGCGCGAGTGGGCCACTGAGGGTGAGATGTCTATTATCCATGGTCGCGCCGGCCTGCCTAATCCAGCCCTCTACCCGCTGTGGGGTGAGGCGAGTTGGAACGCTTACGGTATGTTTTACTACGTGAGTGGATTCATTGGCTATCTGTTGTTGGGCCTGTATCTGCGCCGGTTCGTTGGTGAATTGTCGTGGGGGCGAACGCTGTTGATAGGTCTGCCGTGCTGGTTATCTGGTTTCGCCATCTGCTTCGGCGGTTTCCTCGCACGCGTCTTCGCCTCTGGAAGTTCGTTCCCTATCGAAGGCACTATAGACCTCGTCGTAGCGTGGGAGGTGCCGTGGATTAATGACACAGTGGGCGTAGCCCTCATGACCATAGGTTGGCTGCTCCTCTTCCGCAAGTTCACCGCCTGCGGCGCTGTCTATCGCAAGGCCGTTGTCCCCGTGGCAGGCGCAAGCTATGGAATGTATCTCTGCCACATGTTTGTCCTGGCGGCCTTCTCGAGTTGCTTCCGTGAGGCATTAGGCATCGGAGAGGCTGCCTCGCTGGGGCTGTGGACGACACCATTGCAGATAATCTTCACGGCCGTCTGCACCTTTGCTGTCACGGCCCTTGTCTGCAC
>CAJOLI010000101.1 GCA_905235285.1 uncultured Bacteroidaceae bacterium | reverse complement strand
CAAGCTCGACTATCACATCGACCATTATCAGGAAGGACCTTGGCTCTACGAGCGTGCAGGACACTGGTATCTGGCCTACGCCTCCACCTGCTGCCCCGAGGGCCTCGGCTATGCTATAGCCGACGCGCCAACGGGCCACTGGCAGTCAAAAGGCTACATCATGGCACCGACGCAGCGCGACCGAGGCAATCATCCCGGCATCATCGACTTCAAGGGCAAGAGCTACGTCTTCGGTCAGAGCTACGACCTCCTGGGTGGTGACCGTCACTTCTTTCAGATTGGAGCCTTCGGGCACGAGGCGTATCCTGAGGTTCTTGTTCTTGCCAAAGGTGCTCAACTTGACCACTTGACGTTCATAGCCCATAGTGGAGACGGTCAGTTCGTGCCAGGTGGAGTCCTCCTTGATGACGAACTGTCCGTCCTCATCCGTCTGCTCGCCATAGCCTTTGCCGTCGTAGTAGACGTTGACAAATTCCAGCGGCTTGCGTGTCTTCGAGTCGATGACGACACCGGTGACTTGAGCCATGAGCTGTGCAGCGAGGAAGGCGATGAATGTCGAGAGAAAGAGTCTTTTCATAATACGGAATGCGGTGTGCGCTCACTAAACGGTTGCAAAAGTACATAAAAACATTTTCATAGACGAATAATCCGCTGTTTTTTGCGAATTTTAGCTACACGGAGAGGATGAATCGGCAAATGAAACATAATTTAAATAGTTTGGAACGCACGTGTAAATCCTTTTAGCGTGGAAGTTGTTACCTTTGCAGTCGAAAAACTAATGTAATCGTGCATTTACTTGTAAAACTCTTGAAATGATGACAACAAACAAGGTCACTCTTCGAGAAAAAGTCGGCTACTCGTTGGGCGACGTAGCTGCGAATCTGGTCTTCCAGATGATGATGATTTTCCAGCTGAAGTTCTACACCGACATCTTCGGCTTGGATGGTGCCGTGGCAGGTTCGGTCCTGCTCATCGCTCGCATCGTCGATGCTTTCGTGGATCCCGCAGTTGGTATCATCACCGACCGCACTCAGACCCGTTGGGGCAAGTATCGCCCCTGGGTGTTGTGGACGGCGATTCCCTTCTGTGTGTTCTACGTGCTGGCATTCTGGAATCCGGGCATCGAGGACAAGGGACTCGTTGCGCTGTACGCTACGATCAGCTACGTCTTGTTGATGACGATGTATTCGTTCAACAACACGCCTTATTCCGCTCTCGGCGGCGTCATGACAGGCGACATCCGCGAGCGCACCAGCATCACCAGCATCCGTTTCGTTGGTTCTACGATTGCACAGTTCGTCGTGCAGGGTCTGACGCTTCCGTTGGTCTCTAAGTTCGGCGGCGAGGACGAGGGTCGTGGCTGGTTCTGCACAATCGGGCTGTATGCCATCATCTGCTTCATCTGTTTCGTCGTCACCTTCCTCTCGGCACGTGAGCGTATCACTCCTCCCCCTCAGCAGGAGATGAATATCCGCAAGGACGTGAGCGAGCTGTTCTCGAGCGTTCCCTGGCGGGCCATGTTCGTGCTGACGCTCTTCGTGTTCATCACGCTTGCCATGTGGGGATCGGCCATGAGTTTCTATTTTCAGAACTATGTCGACCAGAGCGCTCTCTACGACTTCCTTGGTGGCCTCGGACTGGTCAAGCCTGAAGGCGAGGGCGCTGTCTTGCTGACGACCTTCAACCTCATTGCCCATTCCGAGGCAGACGCCTACGCCATCGGCTTCTCCTTATTCAATATGGTCGGCGCTCTGGTGCAGTTCGTGGGTGTCATTCTGCTCTCCAACTATCTTGCCAACCGCTATGGCAAGAAGCGCACTTTCATCGTCTGTCTGACGCTGACGGCCATCTTCACGGCCATGTTCTGGCTGCCCGGTCCGAAGGACGTCACGTCCATGTTCGTGCTCTGCGTGCTCAAGTCGTTGGCCTATGCGCCTACGGTACCTCTGCTCTGGGCCATGATAGCTGATGTGGCCGACCATATCGAGTACGTCAACCATCGCCGTGCCACCGGCTTCTGCTTTTCGGGAGTTGTCTTTGCGTTGAAGGCAGGCCTCGGCCTTGGCGGCGCTTTCGCAGGACTCATCCTCTCAGCCTTCGGCTATGCTTCGGGCTCAGGTCTCTTGCAGAGCGATTCTGCGGTCACGGGCATTCGTCTGGTCGGCAGCCTCGTGCCTGCCGTGCTTTTCGGCATCGGAGTTATCGCGCTCTGCTTCTATCCTATCTCCAAGCAGTTCAATGAGCAGATGCAGGCCGAACTGGCAGCGCGTCGTGCCAAGAACGGGACTGAATAGTCCTTAATACTCAACGTATAAACTCTCAACTCTAAACTCTCAGCTAATATGCGTTACCTATTTCCTTCCGACTATATGGCCGATCCTTCAGGCCACGTCTTCAACGACCGCCTCTACATCTATCCCTCGCACGACCGCGAAAGTGGAATCCCCGAGAACGACAATGGCGACCACTTCGACATGAAGGACTATCACGTCCTCGTGCTCGACGACCCCGATCAGGCCGAAGCCCGTGACCTGGGCAAGATTCTCGACGTCGACGATATCCCTTGGGCTGGCCGCCAGCTCTGGGACAACGATGTCGTAGAGAAGGCTGGCCGCTACTACCTCGTCTTCTCTATGAAGGACAAGACGGACACCTTCCATCTTGGCGTTGCGGTTGCCGAGCGTCCCGAAGGTCCTTTCACACCTCTCCCTGATCCCATTCGTGGCAGCTACAGCATTGACCCCTGCACCTTTAAGGACGATGACGACGAGATCTATGTCTACTTCGGCGGCATCTGGGGCGGGCAGCTCCAGCGCTATCGCGACAACCGTGCGCTCGAGAATGCCCATCTTCCCGAGGGCGCAGAGCCGGCCCTGCCAGCCCGCGTAGCCCGCATGACGGCAGATGTCACTCAGTTCGCCGAGGAGCCCCGCCCCGTGGTCATCGTGGACGATAATGGCGAGCCCCTTCGTGCCGACGATTCCCACCGTTTCTTCGAGGCTTCGTGGATGCACAAACGCGATGGAATCTACTATTTCAGCTACAGCACCGGCGACAGCCACTTCCTCTGCTACGCCACCAGCCGTTCGCCCTACGGCCCCTTCCGCTTCCGTGGCGATCTGCTGCAGCCCGTAGTGGGTTGGACCACTCACCACAGCATCGTCGAGTGGCGCGGCCGCTGGTTCCTGCTCCACCACGACAGCGTACCCAGTGGCGGACGCACTTGGTTGCGTAGCGTTAAAATAGCCGAATTAACCTATGATAATGAAGGCGCAATACATTTGATTTGAAGATCATTAGTTAGTTTATTTTTCAGATGATTGATTTTGGGGGGCATTGGTGCGGATGCATAGATTCCCCATTTTTATCTAAAAAGAACATTCACCTTATTCCTAAATCTCGATATGTTACGTACAAATATCCTTCAACGAATCCTCTGTGCAGTCCTCTTGCTCGGGGCTGTTGTGCTCGTACAAGCACAAGGCGTCAAGCCACTCCCAACCCTCCATACCGAAGGTCGCTGGCTCGTCGACGAGCATGGCAATCACGTCGTCCTCCATGGCGTAATGGACACGCCCAGCGCTTGGTTCAATAGCGGCCGTTGGGGCTGGAGCTATGATGATGCAGGTCGTCAACGATGCTTAGACTATTTTGAAAAACTCTTCAGTGGCCTTGAGAAAGCGTATTGCACCGTCTTCCGCCTTCATTTGGAGCCTGCGTGGACCAACGATCCGTCCGGCAGCTACGTTTACCCTGGCTCGGCAGGTCAGGCCGCTGATGCTTCAGGCGAAGCCGACATCCGTAAGTTCAATCCCACGCGACTCAAGACCTACCTCACTTCGCTCTATTGGCCTCTCATACAGAAGGCGATGAACCATCGGCTTTATGTCGTCGTACGCCCGCCGGGCGTCTGCCCAGGCAATCTGCAGGTTGGCGATTACTATCAACAATACTTGATGACTGTTTGGGACATCTTCTCGCAGAACACCAATATCAAGAAGTATGCAGGGCAAATCAGCATTGAGCTGGCCAATGAACCCGTCTCGCTGA
Source organism: uncultured Bacteroidaceae bacterium (assembly GCA_905235285.1). Lineage (GTDB taxonomy): Bacteria > Bacteroidota > Bacteroidia > Bacteroidales > Bacteroidaceae > Physcousia. Next base: position 3,565 of record CAJOLI010000101.1, on the reverse strand, counting down.
AGAATGCCAATGGACAGGAAGATGCTCGTGCCCTGCACGACTATTTCCAACCTATTGTCGATAAGATTCGCAGCAATGGTTTCACGGGCATTATTTGGGCGCCAGGCACAGGTTGGCAGGCCAATTATGCCAGCTATGCCACTTATCCCATCGAGGGTCCTAATATCGGTTATGCGGTCCACGACTATTGTGGTTGGTATGGCTGTAGCGACAACACTCCCGACCCGACCAATAAAATCAACCAATTCCACAAGCAGGTTCCTGTGGTCGACACCGCCCCTATCATCATCACTGAGGTTGACTGGAGTCCTAAGAAGGAAGGGACAGGACACTATAATGAGCATGGCGAGTGGGTAGAGTCAAACTACGGCACGTGGGCTACGGGTTCGACCTCCAAATGGGGTAAGGCTTACAAGGCGATGCTTGATTATTATGGCAATATCTCTATGACCTTGTCTGGAACCAGTTGCCTCATCGATGTCGATACACTCATTCAGAAGAATAAGGTCGTGCCTGCCTTCGGCGGCTATGAGGAGGCTTGCGGCAAGGCTTGTATGGACTGGTATGCCGACTATTACACACGCGATTGGCCTCATGCTGACTTCAAGCAGGTGTCCGTCAGCGATCAGGGCGATGGCAAGTACCGCAATCCCCTCATCTTTGCCGACTTTCCCGACCCCGATGTCATCCGTGTTAACGATACTTATTATATGGTCAGCACGACCATGCACCATTTCCCTGGGGCTACTATCCTCAAGAGCACCGACCTCGTCAACTGGGAATACTGCGCACAGCCGCTCACACAGCTCTCTACGCGCGACCGCTACAGCCTCATCGACGGGCAGAATGCCTATGCTGCTGGCATGTGGGCTTGCTCGATGAAATATCACGATGGCAAATTCTATCTCCTCATCAACGGTAATGATGCAGGCGGATGGTTGCTCACCGCCACCGACCCCGAAGGCAAGTGGGAGAAACGCCAGCTCTCGCGTATCTATTATGACCCAGGCATGCTCTTCGACAATGGTAAGGTCTATGTGGCTTGTGGTATCGGAAATATTCAGATATGTGAACTCGACGAAGACTTCAACTTCAAGCAGGAGAAGCGTGTCATCAGCGACAAGTCTGGTCTTGAAGGCTGTCACCTCTATAAGATAGGCGACTACTATTATATCTACGCCACGTATGGCGGTTGGCCCAGTGGGCAGGCCGTCTTCCGTTCCAAGAATATCTTCGGTCCTTACGAGGAGAAGATGTTGGTGGAGAAAACCATCGATGGCAAGCCAAACACCGTCCATCAGGGCGCTCTCTTCGACACCCCGACGGGTGAGTGGTGGACCATTATGCAGGAAGACCTCGGTTGTCTGGGCCGCATGCCTAACATGCAGCCCGTGCAGTGGGAAGAAGATTGGCCTGTCGTTGGCAATAAAGGTGTGCCTTATGAGACATATTTCAAGCCTAAGACAGCCCGTCCTATGCCACGTCATCAGCTACCGACCAATGATAACTTCCGCAGTTATCCTCTTGGTCAGCAGTGGCAATGGAATCATAATCCCGATGATGGGGCATGGTCGTTGTTCGAGCGTCCAGGATGGCTGCGTCTGAAGACCTCCGGTACGGCCAACCGCCTGACTCAAGCCCGTAATATGCTCACGCAGCGCATCTATGCCTTCCATGGCAAGGAGAGCACCCCTTCCACGGGTACCATCCGCCTCGATGTCAGTCAACTCACCGAGGGCGACCGTGCTGGCATCTGCGTTCTGCAGGATCCTTATGCTTTCATCGCTGTCGAGATGAAGGACGGCCAGCGCCGACTCATCTGGCGGCAGGACTCGTTGCGCACATCCAGCAGTTTCCAACCAAAGGAACAAGTGAGGACTGTCGACATTGACAGCGTTATCTATCTGCGTGCCTCTGTTACCAAGAGTACGAGCCGTGCGAAGTTCGCTTACTCATTGGATAATAAGACCTATACCAATCTTGGCGATGAGACGGCACTCAGTTTTAACCTCACGGTCTTTGTAGGTGCACGCTTTGGCCTCTTCTGCTATGCTGCTCAAGCAGACAGTGAGGGTTATGCCGACTTCGATTGGTTCTCAACCGAGACCGAGTACGACGAGTCTATGTTCTATCCTGCCACTTTCGAGGGTTATAGTGCCGACATGTTGACGGCCGAGAAACTTGCACCTACTACCGAAGACATTGAGATCATGGTCGGCAATACGACGCCTCTTCAGTTGGTCGCCACTTATCGCGACGGACATACTGAGAATGTCTCAGCTCAAGCTCATTACGCCATTGCGGGCGAAGACTTTGTCACAATGCAGAATGGTCAGCTACGCGGCTTGGCCGAAGGCACGGCTCGGGTGACGGCAACCTTCACCGATCCGATGGGCAACGAACTCACGACTACGTTCAACGTACGTAGTACCTTCTTCCCCTTCGGCGCTCAATACATCAATCCCAATCTCTTTGCCAACGGCACTTACACCGAGAGCACCCGCACGTTCAAGCCTGGTCAATGGGGTCAAATGGGATGGGAATATCCCAATGGTGCTGACTTCTCGGCCTACCGTTATCTGGTCATCAAGCTCAAGCGCGTCCAGAACTGTGATGCCCATCTGAATATCTTCACCGCCAACAGCATCTGGAGCGATTGTTGTGAGTCGCCTGCCTTCGGGTCGACGAAACAGATTGTCATTGATCTCTCGAAAGCCAAATACACCTCGGGCGGTAAGAAGGGACAGGCCTTAGAGACCAACAATATCCATATCGTTGATTTCTGGGCTAATGGCAACGGCACCATCGTCGTCGATGAGATGTACTTGACCAACAACGACGACTATTCACCGCAGACGGCCATCGACTACATTGCCGATGCCGCAGCCCAGAAGTCTCAGGCTGTCTATACCCTGTCTGGCCAACTCATCCGCCGTGCTTCTGACAGCGCCTCAGCTCTGCGTGGACTGCCTGCTGGTATCTACATTGTGGGCGGTAAGAAGACCGTTATTCGATAGACGCCTATTCAAATAATAATAACGTTTTCGTTCTTGAAGGGTCAAGCGTCTCTTCGAGCCGAGCGAAGCCAAATGAGTAGACAAGTTGACAAGTAGACAAGTAACAACTCGTCCGCTCGGCCCAAAGGGACGCTTGACACTTCAAGAACTCGTTTACTCGTCAACTAATATAAAGGTCGAATGAAATTCAACTGATACATGAAGTTTATGAAAACTCGTACGATTGCTCTTGTGCTCTTGGCCTTCGTACAGGCTGTGGTGCCAGCCTTCATCCTCAGTGCCTTTGCGCAGCCTGCCAAGCCCTCGCCCGCCGAGCAGGTGGCGGCAGCGCACTACCGCAACCCTTTCGTGCAGACCTGCTACACGACCGATCCTGCACCGCTCAATGTCGGCGACTCCGTGCTCTATGTCTTCACGGGGCATGACGAGGCCGGTGCCGATTTCTTTTGGATGCAGGAGTGGCGCGTCTACAGCACCCGCGACATGGTCAACTGGCAGGACCACGGCTCGCCCCTCGCTCTCGAGAGCTTCTCGTGGGCCGACGACCG
>CAJOLI010000100.1 GCA_905235285.1 uncultured Bacteroidaceae bacterium | reverse complement strand
AGAGAAAAGAGTAATTCTGTTGCGTTTATTTCTTGTCGATGCGGAAGAGCTTGTCGGAGCGTCGTATTTTGGCTTCGATTCGGAAGGCTACGTTAGAGCCTTGACGTGCGACCTGGCAGGGAGCGTTGCTGTCGTCGTGCATCTCCTCGATGACACCGTAGACGGCGCCCGTCGTAGGTCCGGTGACGAGGAAACGGTCGCCCACGCGGAGCTCGGCCGCCTCGATGTGGAACTCGCCCAAACCCATCCTGGAATAGTATTTAGTGCCTCGGCCTACATAGACCTTCTGCTCAGTGGCCTGCGACCCGTAGACTTCAGCCCACTCGCCCAGGCGCTGCCCTTGGTAGTAGCCGTCCCAAAAGCCGCGGTTGAAGACGCGTGCCAGACGCTCGTCCCAAGCGTCGAGTTGCTGGCCGAAGTCGGGATGCTGAAAGCTCAAGTCCTCAGTAGTCACGGGATTTTCAGCTTTCTTTTTTTCTATCTCCAGTTTCAGGTCTATGGCTTCGCGGTAACACTCCACTACGGTGCGCACATACTCCGGCCCGCGGGCGCGCCCTTCGATCTTGAAGACGCGCACGCCGGCGTCGGCCATGCGGTCGAGGAAACGAATCGTCTTGAGGTCCTTTGGCGACATGATGTATTTGTTGTCCACCTCGAGTTCAGTGTCCGTCTCCTTGTCCTTGACGATGTAGCTTCGGCGGCATAGCTGCATACATTCGCCGCGGTTGGCAGAGCGGCCTGTGTTGTGCAGGCTGAGGTAGCACTTGCCTGAGACGGCCATGCAGAGCGCTCCGTGGCAAAACATCTCTATGCGCACGAGCTGTCCCGACGGTCCGCAGATGCGGTCGCGCACGATGTCCTGGTGTATCTGCCGCACCTGTTGGATGTTGAGTTCGCGCGCGAGCACCACGACATCTGCAAACTGAGCATAGAAGCGCAGGGCCTCGGTGTTGGAGATATTCAGCTGCGTAGACAGATGTACCTCGAGCCCTATTCGTCGTGCGTAAGTCATCACGGCGATGTCCGAGGCTATGACGGCGCTTATCCCGGCCTGGCGTGCGGCATCGAGTATTTCGCGCATGAGCGTCAGGTCGTCGGCATAGATGATGGTGTTCAGGGTGAGATAGCTCTTCACACCGTGGCTGCTACAGGTGGCAGCTATTTCCTTGAGGTCGTCGATGGTGAAGGCTGCGGCCGAGTGAGCGCGCATGTTCAGGCGTCCGATGCCGAAATAGATGCTGTCGGCACCCGCCTGCAGCGCGGCAGTGAGGCTGTCGCGCGACCCTACGGGGGCCATTATCTCAAAGTCTTCTCTAAGCATAGGTGTTTAGGATTTTTAACTCCTTAATTCTTGTCAGCTGGTAGGCTGCGAGCAGGATTATGAAAGGCATGAAGGGAATATGGAAACGCGCTTCGCCGTGTCCGGCAACGAGGAGCAGCGCCGTGCCAGCCACGACGACGGCCGTGGGCAGCGCGTGTGTGCTGTGGCGATAGTGGCGTAGCGAGAGGAGTGCCAGCAGTAGCAGGGTATAATAAATCAGGAGATTCATCACGGCGAGCCACTGCACGGGCGTGAGGCGTGGGAAATCGCGCACAAGCGACCGCATGCTCAGTGGTTCGTACATATATTTGCGTTCGTGCTTGTCTGGCAGGAAGGTGCAGAGGTTGACGTTGTCGCTGGCGTAGGTGTCGACGAGTTTGCGGGGCATCTGTGCCACGTATTCTCCTGGGTGCTGCCTAATCCACTCAAGCGTCAGGGCGCGCCAGGCGGAGTCTTTCTGTGCCACGTCGAGGTCGTGGCGCCCGCGGATGGCCATCGACTGCGGGTCGGAGCCGGTGGAATAGTCGGCGAGGGCCATCCATCCTGTCTTGGCCTGAAAGAGGAACAGCCCGCTCTGCGCCTTGTGTGCAAGGCCTATGACGGCTATTGTAGCAACGAAGCCGACCGCCAGCCGCGCGCTCTTGCGCCATTCGCTGAAATAGTAGAACGCCATGGCGACGAGGAAGACGATGGCCATAGGGCGGAAATAGTTGGCTACGGCCAGCAAAGCCCCTGCGAAGGCCGTTTGTTTCTCTACGACGGAGAGATGTATGCCGGCTATGGTAAAGAACATAAACGGCAACTCGCTCAGCGCCGACGTGCCTTCGCCGTAGTTGGCGGGATAGATGAGGTAGATGATGAGCGCAATGAAAGCCACCTGCTGGCCGCAGAGTTTCTTGGCGAGGGAGTAGAAGAAGACGGTCATAATCGCCTTCAGGAGCGTGTAGAAGAGCAGCAGTGGGAAGATGCTTCCCGTCAGTGCCAACGAAAATTCGGCGGCGTTGATGGGTCCCAAGTTCCAGAGGAAAGGATAGTCGCAGATGAGCTTCGCAGCCGGATAGGCGTCCTTCAGCTGCAGGCACTCGCTTGCGAGGCTTATGTAGCCGTCGCTGTCGGGATAGGGCGTGTAGCCGCAGACGTAGAGTATGACCACTTGCGCCACGGCGAACAGGGCTATAAGCACGGCTGCCACGTTGGATTTCATCCTTCGTTTTCTTGCCATGGCATAGCTCAAGCCAGCTTGGCTCTGCTCATTTGGCTTAACGAAAACGTTGGATTTCATCCTTCGTTTTCTCGCCATGGCAGAATTGAAGCGAGCTTCATTCTGCTCATTTGGCTTATCGAAAACGTTGTCTGTTCTCTTCTTCATGGGTACAAAGGTAAGGAAAAGAATAGAGAAAAGAGAAAAGAGAAAAAAGAAAAAACGATTTTTTGAAAAAAACTCTAATCCCTAATCCCTAATCTCTAATCTTTCATTACCTTTGCAGTCATGAAGATTGGAAATATTGATTTGGGTTCACGGCCCGTCATGCTGGCGCCCATGGAGGACGTCACCGACATAGGTTTTCGCCTGCTCTGTCGCAGGTTGGGCGCAGCCATGGTATATTCTGAATTTGTCTCGGCTGATGCTATCGTGCGCCTTATCAAAAAGAGTATGCGTAAGCTCGAGGTGTGCGACGAGGAACGTCCGGTAGCCATACAGATCTATGGTCGCGAGCCCGAACCTATGGCCGAGGCGGCGCGCATAGTAGTGGAGCAGGCCCACCCCGACGTGCTCGACATCAATTTCGGCTGTCCCGTGAAGAAGATTGCCACAAAGGGTGCCGGCTCGGGCTTGCTCAAGGACCCGCCGAAGCTGCTGGCCATCACGCGTGCCGTGGTCGATGCCGTAGGCTCGCAGGTTCCTGTCACCGTAAAGACTCGCCTCGGCTGGGACCACGAACACAAGATAATCGTGGAGCTGGCCGAGCAGCTGCAGGACTGCGGCATAGCGGCCCTGACCATACACGGTCGCACACGTTCGCAGCTCTACTCCGACACGGCCGACTGGACGCTCATAGGCGAGGTGAAGCGCAACCCGCGCATGACGATACCTATCATAGGCAACGGCGACATCACGAGTGCCGAAGGAGCCGTAGAGGCTTTCGAGCGCTACGGCGTCGATGCCATCATGGTGGGCAGAGCTACTTTCGGCCGTCCGTGGATTTTCAAAGAGATATATGATGCCTTGCACAACCCCGACGGGCAGCACGAACAGCTCAGCGTGGACTGGAAAATAGGCATTCTCAAGCAGCAGATAGAGACCTCCGTAGAGCGCCTCGGCGAGCTCAGCGGCATACGCCACGTCCGTCGCCATCTGGCCGCCTCGCCTCTGTTCAAAGGTATTCCCGACTTCCGCCAGACGCGCATTCGTATGCTGCGCGCCGAGAAGGTCGACGAACTGTTCGAGATTATAGAAGACACACGAAAACTACTAAACTCATAGCTATGAAAAAATTGTTGGAATTCATCCGACCTTTTCTCGCCATGGCAGAATTGAAGCGAGCTTCATTCTGCTCATTTGGCTTGACGAAAACGTTGGACTTCATCGTTGCCGCCGCCGCGATGCTGATTTGCGCTACTACGTCGTGGGCGCAGCCTTATACAATCTATCCTGTTCCCCACGAGCAGCAGCTCGGGCAAGGCACGGCAACCATTGGAACGACGGTGAACGTCGTCGCCGAGACGGGCATCGACAAGGCTACTGTAGACAGGGCTCTTCAGATCCTGACCGAGCACGGGCTGAAAGCTGTCAGCAGCAGTAAGCCTCAGGCGGGCAGCGCCAATCTCTTGTTGGGTATCAACGGGTCGCAGCAGGTTGCCGACAAGCAGGCCCAACGCCTCAAGCTGTGTCGGAAAGTGTTTGCGCTCAACAAATTCGACAGGCACATCCTCAACATCTCTGCCGACAAGAAAGGTCAGGCTCAGATACTGGTTTTGGGCGAGACGACCGACGCCACGTTCTGCGGGCTGGCCTCGCTTGAGCAAATACTGGAGCAGGCTCCACACAATAATAATATTACGCGCGTAAGAGAGACAACACTCTTCGACTATGCCGACGTGCGCGACCGCGGCATCATCGAGGGCTACTACGGAGTGCCCTACACTGCCGAGGTCACAAAGGACCTCTTCCGCTTTATGGCCCGCTACAAGATGAATACCTACATGTACGGCGCCAAGAGCGACCCCTACCACTCTAAGCTGTGGGCCGACCCCTACCCTACCGCTATCACCGACGAGCAGCTGCACATAGGCTACCTCACGCAAGAGATGCTGAAAGATATCACTGACGTGGGGCGGGCTACGAAGGTGAATTTCATCTGGGCGATTCATCCGGGCCAAGCGTTCACCGACCCCGACAACGGCACCGTGCTCGACCGCATCATGCATAAGTTTCAGGATATGCACCGCCTGGGCGTACGCCAGTTTGGCGTCTTCGTAGATGATGTGGGCGTACCTTCTGACGAGCGCCTGCTACGCCTCGGCGCCGAACGCCTCACCGAGCTGCAGCAGCGCATCGACAGCCGTTGGAACAATGCTGCAGCAGCACCGACCGACACCGTCAAGCCGCTGCATTACGTGCCCCAGCTCTATGCCTTCTCGTGGGTGAGCCGCGATGCCGGCCGTAGGTTCTTCGAGTCGCTGTCGTCGGTGCCTGAGAAGGTGAGAATCTACATCACAGGCAGAAACGTGTGGTCGGTGCCCAACAGCGTCGACCTGGCTATTGTGCGCGAATGGCTCGGCCACGGAACCAGCTGGTGGTGGAACTATCCGTGCAACGACAACGACGTGACAAAGCTCTTCTGCATGGACACCTATGCCAACTTCGCCGACGAGAGCCATATTGCCAATCTCGCACGTCTGGAACCGCAGTTGGAGGGAACGCCTACGCTCATCATTAATCCAATGCAGCAGGGCGAGCTCTCGAAAATAGCGCTCTTCGGCGTCGCTGACTATGCCTGGAACAATGCAGCCTTCAACAACGACCGCTCGTGGCAGCAGGCAATACCTGCCGTCGTGGGACAGCGTTTCGCCCAGCCGCTGCGAACGGCCTTGCCACTCCTCCGTTATTACGACTCCGACGCACTCGCCTACGAAGTGAAGAACTACCGTCAGAGCGTCGCTGAAGGAAGGCCACGGCCCGCAGTTCTCGTCGCCACGCTGAAAGCCGTCGTGGAGGCTTGTGCTCTGTTGGAACAGATGCAGACATCCGAGCGCCAGACAGACCGCCTCTTCTACGACGATCTGCGTCCGTGGCTGCTCAAGCTGAAGGCTATGGCAGCTGAGACCGCCGACCGACTCGAAGGCCGGCCCACGACAGCCATCGAACTCACGGACAACCCAGACTTCCAGTTCCCAATCCTCGTAGGAATGGGCGATGACATCAGCCTCAGCGTAAAGACGGCCGAGCCCGCTGCTACTATCCTTGAGCCGCTGCTGAAGGAATTGCGCTTGAAGGAGTAAGGCTCTCGGCTGGGCCTCTTCCTATCATACTCTTGCCTCTCAGCTTTTTTTCGCCTCAGCTGCAACTTTTCCAAAACCCAGTGCGTCAAACGTATGAGAACAAAATTAAAAACTATATCAGAAATGAAAGCAAAACTTTTAACTCTCATGCTCGCGCTCGTCATGGGCGCAGCTAACGTGAACGCAGAGGTTCAGATGACGGTCAACGGCCGGCCCGCAACAAAGCAGGAGAAAGCCGTGGCAAAGCAAATGGTTCAGAAAGGGGCACAGATGGCCAAGAAGGGCGTGCAGATGGCTGCTACGGCTGTCGTGAACCCCGACAAGGCTGAGGCCATAGGCAACGAGATGGAGTCGCTGGGTGAAGAGATGGAGCGCCTGGGCGACTCGCTGGAGACGCTGGCCGACGACACTACCTTCCTCTATGGCGACAGCCTTGAACTCGCTGGCGACAGCATAGAACTGACAGGCGATGACTTCGACGACTTCATCAACGGCTTCGAGAAGGGCTGGGGCAGTTCGCTGCCCCAATGGGCCCACACCTGGTGGGGCAAAGGCCTCTTCGGCATCCTTGGTCTGATGATTGGTCTCTTAGGCATTATGTTTGCCATCATCGTTGTAGTGCTCGTCTTCGTCATACTTACGGCTCCGCTCTGGGTGATAGCACTCGTTATCTGGCTCATTGTACGCAACAGCAAGACATCAGTCTCAAAAGAATATATGCGTTATCAGACGCCACACGCCGGCAGGACAACTCAATCCGCACAATCCGCACAAGAGACACAATCCGGCCAAGAGGCACAATCCGGCCAAGCGACACAGTCTGCTCAGGCTTCCTACGCTTCGGATCAGCCTGAATATGTCACCTCGGAGTATAGCAACGAGCCCGTACCCGTAGAAAAGACCGAGCTATGGCAGAAAGGCGTAATTAATACCTGCTTGGGCGTAGGTCTGGCCATACTCTTCTACTCTCTCGGACTTGGCGGACTTTGGGGCATCGGCGCACTCGTAGCCTGCTTGGGCGTGGCTAAGCTCATCATAGCCTACTCGCAGAAGTGATATCCCGTTGACGAGTTAACGTGGAAGACACTCTCCATATACTACAGGCAGCAGCCGCGGGCAGCCATGAGGCTTTCGCCACTCTGGTGAGGGAGCATCAAGGGGCCGTGCGCCGCTTCCTGTTGCGTATGACACAGGGCGATGCCATGCTGTCCGACGACCTTGCTCAGGAGACGTTCATAAGGGCCTGGCAACACCTGCGCGACTTCCGGGCTGAGGCGGCCTTTCAGACGTGGCTTACCAGCATTGCCTACCGCCTCTTCATCGACGAGCAGCGCAAGGTGAAGCAGCCGACGCTCTCGTTAGATAATTCAACTCATGGCATTGGAGCCTTAGCCTCTGCTCAACCATCGGCAAAGGCTGCAGGCATGAGGATAGACATCGACAACGCACTCGCCACACTATCACCACCCGAGCGCACCTGCGTGACACTACAATGCATCGAAGGCTACAGCATCCGCGATATTGCCGAGATCACGTCGATGAACGAGAACACCGTCAAGAGCCATCTCCTTCGAGGCAAGCAACACCTCGCAGCCTTCCTCCGAGAGAACGGGTATAGGTAGCGAGAAAAAGTGCATTTTAACCCAAATCGTTCATTAGAATCCATGTTGGTGCGCTATTTGTTTTGAGCAGATTTTCGTTATCTGTAAGGGAGCAATGCGGGCATTGTGACCGCGCAGATGGCGGAAAGAGGCCAAAAGAAATAGGGCAACAACGTGGATAAAAGCATAAGAAGCATAGCTTAAAAGACATCTTTGGTCTAATGACCGATTTGGGTTTAATGAACATTCGCAGAAAGAATAAAACGATTCATGTTTCGCAAGTTATTTTTTTTATCAAGAATTAGAGAATTAGAGAATTATTCACATACTCCGGAACTCGAATGTATCGGAATTATAGAATCGTTT
>CAJOLI010000099.1 GCA_905235285.1 uncultured Bacteroidaceae bacterium | reverse complement strand
TGGTGCAGGAGTCGGGGATGGTTGTAGAGTAGACTTCTTCGCCATCAGTATCCAATAATCGCAACGCGCACCCATCACATGGCGTTGTAAAATACAATGTGTAGTCCTCGATGCTGATAGTCGGGACTAAAACTGGAGTCCTGTGCCGACCTCCGTTGTTGCCTGGATCTATATAGCCGACCTGGAAATCAAGGATAGTTGGGTCGGCTTGGAGTTGTTGCAATGGCACAATAGCCATCATTACTAATGCGAGGAGAAAAATTTTCTTAGTCATATTTTTGCATTTTTAATATTGGGCGCTGCAAAGATATGACTGAATAAGAAACCATGCAAAAGAAATACCACACAAAAACTTCACCGAACTTCACTCATGGTTGTTTAAATATGTTAAACATAAAGGGTAAAGTATTGACTGTCATTTGTATGCATGTGCGGTCAAAGAGAATAATGTTTCTTTAGGTTTTTGTATAGTGTACGTGCAGACTTCTCTCCAAAAAGAGCAAGGTTGATGTCGGACTTGTAATTGGAAACAGCCGTGTCTCCGATGTTAAGGAAATTGGCTATGGCACTCTCCCTCAAGCCCGCGGTTATTAAGATACACACTCTCAATGCATTCTCGTTCACTGAAGAGATGGCGAGTAAATTCGCAAGGAGTTTGGGATAATGATTGCCGAATACTTCAATTAAAGTACCCCAATCATGCTCAGAAAGCGTGTATTGCGACTTCGCTTCCATGTCTTGCAGTTTCTTGACTATAGTCGTATTCTGGTAATCATCTGCATTTTTAAGTCTATTTTTGATGCTGAGACTTTCAATTTTTGAGTTCAGTCGCTCAATTTCATCTTTATGCGACTTTATGCTGGCCTCATGCATTGAGCTTATTTCTTCAAGGTCCTTTTGCGCGTGTTGGTATTTCAGATGATATAGTTCAGATTCAGATTGTGAATGTTGCAAGTCGCGTTGTATGAGCCTGACCACTTTCTTGTGATTATCCTCTAATCGTTCCAGCTCTTCTACTTCTTTTTGGTAAGCTTCCTTCGCCTCTTGGAGCTCCTGCTGTGTCCGAGCTAATTCTTTATGTTTCAGTATACGCCTGTTCCTAAGACGAATAATCACGAAGATTAGGACAACAGAGAATGTGATGAAAAAAGCCTGCCATACCTTTGCCTCTGCGGCTTTTCCCTTTTGCTTTATTGCTTCTTTCTGCAGCCTGCCGTAATTGTAGCTGGCCTGCATCTGAACCATTAGCTCTGTGTCTTTATGTGCAATGGATGAGTCGTTGGCATTAGTATATAAGTCGGTGTATTTGGCAATAGAGTCAGCTGTACCCTTTTCCCGGTAGATACAGAGTAATCCGCGGTACATGGCGTCTTCATGTGTGTACTCCATATTTGGATAATACATCCGACGATAGAAATACTCGGCAGAATCCAAGTTGCCGATTTCTTTCTGATATAAGCCGCGGTAATAATAGTACATGCATTCCGAAGGCGGGAGATGGCCATCAGGCGAGAACATTCCGGACTCTGACTCATATAAGTCAAGCACTTCCCTTGCCTTGTTCAGTCGCTGTGGTTGAGTCAAGTAGATATAGGCCAAAGGTAGCGAGGCTATGGCCCATTCCCTTTGATGACCATTTTCAAGATACAAGGATTTCGCTTTGCTGAAAATTACCTCTGCGGAGTCTTTCTTGTTCAGCATCATATACTCCGTCGTTATCTGAGTCATGTCATAAAGAGCATTCAGTGTGTCTTTTATCAGAAAAGAATACCTGATAGACTGTCTTCGGCTTTCAATGGCACTGGAGAGAGCCAGCTGATGCCGTAACTGGTCAGCCATCTGAGAGTAGACGCAGCTAAGGGTCTTGAAGTCACATCCTACTGAGGTCGTATCTGCGCAGTCTATAGAGTTTTGGTAATATTCAATGGCTCTTGGTGCTTCGTGAAGGTCGCGGTAGGCGCAGCCGAGAGCATAACGTGAGCGAAGGCGGTCGTTAGGGGAGCCATGACGGTTGTAATAATCTGCCACCTTGCGAAGGACGGAGTCGGTACGGAAGGGGATGTAGAGCTTGTTCTGCGCTTCGGCACGGAGCAGCTCGACGCGCATGCGTACGGACTTACGCTGCCGCTGGAGGTCAGCGGAGTCGATGGCACAGAGCAGTGCGTAGGCTGAATCGGGCTGCCCGGTCATCAGGGAGTCCGCCCGTTCCAGCAGCGCATGGTATTGATTCCCTCCCGTGCATCCTAATAAGACGATGATAAGAAGGGCTGGCGTAAGAATATGTCTTAGCAAACGAACCTTATTCATGTGTTATGGTTTGTTTCCCACCAGCTCAGCCCAGGTCAGAAGAAGACTCGGAACATGAATCGAACGCCATTTTTGTGGGTACCTGGGTTGTCGTGGTGCGTGAGTCGTCGTACGTACTCTATGTGCAGGATCTTCAGGATGTTGTGCACGCCCACGCGCAGCTCGACGTAGGGCGTATGTTTTGTCATGACGACGGTGTTGTTCTCGTAGAAGAGGGTGCCGTCGTCGGCCGTGCGGAAGTGCCCGGGGAAGAAGAAGAGGTCGCCGTCGGTGTAGCGGCTGGCGGCTGGGTTATTCTTATCGGTGAGGGTGCCCCAGAGTGCGTTGACGCCGAGGTATTCCCTCCAGTGGAGCTTCTTGAGCAGCGGCACGCGGTTGAAGATTTTTCCGCACATGTCCCACGACCACATGAGCTGCACGTAGCGGTCGTTGAGGAACTCGAGGCTGTTCATGAGCGAGAAGGTGTTGTCCTGGATGACGAAGCTCTGGTTTACGGCAGGGTGGATGAGCAGGGGGAATGGCACTTTGTTCCACTGTATGCCTGCACGCATGTCGAAGTCGGAGTATCCCCAGCCGGCGGGGATGTAGAATCGCTTGTAGATGCCGGCTTCGGTGACGTTGTAGTTGTAGTCGCCGCCGAGGAAGTCTTTCAGCCCGAGGGTGTGTGCCACGGTGAAGATGGGTGCGTCCTTGTTGATCTTGACGCGTCGCTGCTTGGTGTTGATGTATGTGGCTCCGGGCTCGAAGCTGACGTTGGCGTAGAACTCAGATGTGTTGATGCCGCGCTTGCGATGCTGCAGCGAGTTGTCGAGGTTGAGGTAGCGTATGTCGCCGAGGGCGGCTACGGTGGCGTCAGTGCCGAGTGGCTGATAGAAGAGCTTGTCTACGGGGCGCTGCTGGGTGCGCGTGTATTTCAGCAGCATCTTGGCTCCGTTGTACCACTCGCGGTCCCACATGGCTTTCCACTCGCGTATGAGGTTGTACTGGTCGACTTTCGAGGTGTGCAGGGCCATGAACATATTGTCCTTGTCGGTGGGTACGAACTTGTCGAAGGGCGTGGTGACGTCGCGGCGGTAGGAGAAATGGATGTTGTTGCGAGGAAACTCGCGGTAGAGGTATGCTTTCTTTTTGAACGAGTAAACGACCTCGCCCCATCCGTAGAGATTCTGTGATTGTGTGCCGTAGGCTATGTAGCCCGAGAAGAACCAGTGTGGGTTGAAGTGTGCGGTGGTGAATCCCGAGAGTCGGAAGCGCCAGTGGTCGTAGTCGTTGTATGAGATGATGGTGTTTATGGGTCCGAAGTCGAACTTGTTGGTGGCGGTGCTGTCTGACGTCTCGACGTAGTTCTCGATGAGGGCTTTTGCCACTACCATGACGGGCTTGAAGTACTTCAGCTCGGTAAGTTTTTTGAGCAGCCCTCCAATCTGGCTCTCGCTCTCGGTGAGTTTTTCCTTGCGGTACTGTGCCCAGTACTGGTCGTCGGTGTGCATGGTGGCGTCGGGCTCGGTGAAGACGTTCCCCTTGATGTGCTTGAACACGCTGGGGGGTATCTCCTGGAACGTGAAGTCGAAGTTGCGCACGGTGCGTTGCACGAGTAGCTTCGACAGCCAGCTGGTCACTTTGAGGCTTACGAGCATGTCGTTGTTGACGCAGACGCGCTCTCCTGTCGGCAGGTCTTCGTAGTACTGGTCGATGCGTATGTCCTCGATGAAGTTGACGTTGGTCTGTTTTGGGAAGCGCATCTCGGCCGTCTTGACCTGATATGTGGAGTCGAGCAGGACGTAGATGAGTCCGTTGAAGGCCACGTCCTGCTGGTTGTTGGGCGTGAAGCCGAGTACTACGACGCTGTCATGCGGCAGGCTGCTGCGGTGTGCTTCTTCGCGGCTGACGTAGAAGTCCAGCGGGTCGTATTCGCGGCGCTCCTTGTCCTCGGGCGTAGAGCGTTGGAAGAAAAGGGTGTCCTGGATGTAGTAGCGATAGAACTGAATGGCGGAGTTGGCTATTGGGCTTTTGATGTGGAACTGGAGCAGGCGACATTCCTCGTCGTAGATGTTGACGTCGGTGAAGCAGTCCTTGAGCACGGTGGTGAGTATCTCGCCGGTGTTGAGCAGTTCGTTGATGCCGCGGCTCGACTTGGCTTTGATGAGCTGCTTCTCGCTCTTTGGGCTGCGGCGGTAGAAGGTGTGTGAGAGCTGCTCGTCGACGGTCAGCGGCAGTATGAGGTTGCCCGTTTTGGGGTGCCGCTCGACGTGGTTCTTGAGGAAAGCCCACGCCTTGGCCTCGTCCATCTCGAAGATCTTGTCGGTGACATCGTTCACTGAGCCTGTCATCTTCTCGTAGGTGGTGTAGGTGAAGTAGTCCTTGACGTGTAGGTCGTTGTTCTTCTTGTGGGCGATGACCTTTCGCATGAGGTCGACGGCGGGGTTGTTCTTGCGGCTGTAGCGCGTGCGGCGCGACGAGACGGTGACCTCCTTGAGGTTCGAGCCTTCGGGCTTGAGGCGTATCTTCAGGTCCTTGTTCTTGCCGAAAGCCCCGAGCTTGACCACTTTACGCTCGTAGCCCATCGTGCTGACGGTGAGCTCGTGCCATGCGGAGTCCTCTTTTATGATGAAGCGCCCGTCCTCGTCGGTCATCTCGCCATAGTTCTTGCCGTCGTAATAGACGTTGACGTATTCCAGCGGTTTACGAGTCTTGTCGTCGACGACGGTGCCCAAGACCTGTGCCGCGAGGTCTGCCGTGAGGCATAGTATGCAGAGCGTGAAAAAAAGTCTTTTCATGAGGCGAAAACTAAAGTGATTGCAAAAGTACACAAAATAGCCCTACAACGCTAATAATTGTGTGAGTTTAACGTTATTTAGGAGGATAAACAAGACTTTTTGACGAATGATATGAAGGATGAAAACGATGAAAAATAATTTTTGAAACATTATTGCAACTATTTGAGACGCCCAGAGCTTGCATGTCACGCGAAGAAAGATTATCTTTGTGGCGCAAAACTTAAAGCACAAGACTTAAAGTACAAGACTATGAAACAGCTTACCATCTCTCTCATGCTCGCATCCCTCGTCGCCACTGCAGCGTCAGCACAAGGGCTGAAGGATGCCTACAAAGACTTTTTCACCATCGGCGTAGCAGTGAACCAGCGCAACGTCACTAATCCCGAGCAGCAAGCACTGATCCTGCGCGAGTTCAACAGCGTCACGGCCGAGAACGACATGAAGCCTCAACCTACGGAGCCACGCCGCGGGCAGTTTGACTTCACACGTGCCGACCGCATAGCTAATTTCTGCCGCCAGAACGGCATCAGGATGCGCGGCCACTGCCTGATGTGGCACTCGCAGATTGGAGAATGGATCTACAAGGACG
This sequence comes from uncultured Bacteroidaceae bacterium, assembly GCA_905235285.1. Lineage (GTDB taxonomy): Bacteria > Bacteroidota > Bacteroidia > Bacteroidales > Bacteroidaceae > Physcousia. Next base: position 2,232 of record CAJOLI010000099.1, on the reverse strand, counting down.
AGCAGGGCAACCTGCTGCCCAAGGACGAGTTCTTCCGCCGTATGCGCGAGCATATTCACGCAGTCGTCAACCGCTACAAGGATGTCGTCTATGCCTGGGACGTCGTCAACGAAGCCATGACCGACGACGCCAGCGCCGCGGATCCTTACCGCCAGTCGGACCTCTACAAGATTGCCGGCGACGAATTCATAGCCAACGCTTTCCGCTATGCCCGCGAAGCGGACCCCGACAACCTGCTCTTCTACAACGACTACAACGAGACCGACCCCGTCAAGAGCCGCCGCATCTTCGAGATGGTAAAGAAGATGAAGGCCGCAGGGGTGCCCATCGACGGCATCGGCATGCAGGGCCACTATAATATCTACGGCCCTAAGGAGGAGGAGATAGACGCCGCCATAAGCCTCTACAGGCAGGTCGTCAAACATATCCACATGACGGAGCTCGACGTGCGTGCCAACGAAGAGATGGGGGGTGCCCTGCAGTTCAGCCAGGACGGCATGGAGGTCAGCGACTCCCTCAAGCAGCACCTGGCAGACCAGTATGCCCGTATCTTCCGTGTGCTGCGCAAGCATAAGGACGTCATTGACAACGTGACGTTCTGGAACCTCTCTGACCGCGACTCGTGGCTCGGCGCGCGCAACTACCCCCTGCCTTTCGACACGGAGTATCAGCCGAAGAAAGCCTACGACTATATAATGAATAAGCGCGCGCCCGAATGGCAGATGCCGCAGCGCCCGCCACGCCGCCCGAGGCCCGAGGGGCAGCAGCAACAGAACCAGCGCCGTCGCGGCCAGCAGGCTCAGCGCCCGCCATTCAATGCCTCGCAGGCTTTCCCCGCGAAGGCTGAAGTGAAGGAGGACTTCCGACCTTCGGCAACGAACCTCGCCCGGCAGGACTATCCGCAGGTCAACTCGCAGGGTTATGTGCGGTTCCGCATCGAACTGCCCGAGGCCAAATCCGTCGTGAGCACAATAGGCGGCGGAGCGGGCACTCCCCTTCACCAGTGTTACGATGGCTCGTGGGTAGGGCAGACACAGAAGCCCGAGGATGAAGGTTTCCACTACTACCACCTCAACGTCGACGGGGGGCTCGTGACCGACCCCGGCACACACATCTATGCCGGTGGCGCCCGCTACGAGAGTGGCATCGAGGTGCCGGCCCACGACGATGGCTTCTACGCCACGAAGGATGTGCCTCACGGCGATATGCGGGAAGTGCTGTTCTGGAGTCCAAGTACCCGGCAGATGCGCCGCGCCTTCGTCTACACCCCGCCGACTTACGACAGAGACAAGAAGAAATACCCGGTGCTCTATTTGCAGCACGGCTGGGGCGAGGATGAGACATCATGGAGCCGGCAGGGGCGTGCAGGCATCATCATGGACAACCTGCTGGCCGAAGGCAAGTGTGTGCCTTTCATCGTCGTGATGACCTACGGCATGACTAATGAAGTGCGCTTCGGAGGATTGCGCGAGTTCACAGCAGAGGACTTCGAGCGCGTGCTTGTCGACGAACTGGTGCCCTACATCGACAGCCACTACCGCACCATAGCCAAGAAGGAGTCGCGAGCTATGGCAGGCCTCTCGATGGGCGGCTTCGAGACGCGCCTCATCACGCTGCGCCGACCTGAGGTCTTCGGCTACTACGGCCTCTTCAGCGGCGGCACATATTCGCCCGACGATATTAAGGACCCCAAACAGGTGAGACTCATCTTCCAAAGCTGCGGCAGCAAGGAGAACCCCGATGGCATCAACAGCTCCACCGCAGCCCTCAAAGCGGCGGGCTACAACGCCGTAGGCTACGTCTCAGAAGGCACCGCCCATGAGTTCCTCACCTGGCGCCGCAGCCTGCGTGAGATGGCACAGTTGCTTTTTAGAAGGTAAATGTAAAATGGTAAATGGTCAAGCGAAGCTTTAATAACTCAACGAACTATGAAAAGGACATTATCCATAATGTTTCTCTTGGCAAGTGCAGCGTGCATGGCTCAGCAGCCAGCCAAGCCCTCGCCCGCCGAGCAGGTGGCGGCAGCCCACTATCGCAACCCTTTCGTGCAGACTTGCTACACGACCGATCCGGCACCGCTCAACGTAGGCGACTCCGTGCTCTATGTCTTCACAGGGCATGACGAGGCTGGTGCCGATTTCTTCTGGATGTAGGAGTGGCGCGTCTACAGCACCCGCGACATGGTCAACTGGCAGGACCACGGCTCGCCCCTCGCTCTCGAGAGCTTCTCGT
>CAJOLI010000098.1 GCA_905235285.1 uncultured Bacteroidaceae bacterium | reverse complement strand
ATACACCATGCGGCGGTGTATGCCTGTGCCTACGGGAATGGTCATGCTCAGCGCATCGCGCACGCCTTCGATGGAACGAACGGCCACGCTATGTCCCATCGAGCGGCCGGGGCCGAAGTTGGTGTAGCTGATGCCCTTGGGTGCGAGGCTCTCCATAAGCGTGCGCACGACGCTGTCTGACCCCGGATCCCAACCGGCCGAGATTATGCTGACGGCACCGCCGGCCTTGGCGGCAGCGTCGAGCGAGCGGCGCAGCTGAACGATCTGTGTGTGGATGTCGAACGAATCGACGGTGTTGATGCCCAGCGCCAGGATGTCCTTGGCGTAGGCTTCTACGCTACGCGTGGGGGTGGCCAAGATGGCGACGTCCACGGCCTCGAGCTCGCGGATGTCCTTCACTACCTTGTAGCCTTCGAGTTCCTTGGGCAGGTCCTCGGCGCCGCGGCGGCGCACGATGCCGGCCACTTCCATATCAGGAGCCTCCAGGAGAGCCTCCAATGTGTACTTTCCGATGTTGCCGTAACCTACTACGGCTGCGCGAATCTTTTTCATTGTGTTTGCGGGGTTTTTAAATTCACGGCCTGCGGCCTTTTTCGGCTGCAAAGGTAATGCTTTTTGCGCAGTTGAGCACAAAAACTAATAAAAAAAGATGAATAATTGAAAATATAGCCCGGCCGAGCAAGCCCATTCGCCCGCATGTATTACCCCATTCGCCCGCATGTATTACCCCATTCTCCCGCATGTATTACCCCATTCTCCCGCATGTATTACCCCATTCTCCCGCATGTATTACCCCATTCTCCCGCATGTATTACCCCATTCGCCTTATTGTTCTTTAGTAAAACAACTTGTTTTACCTCAGCGCTTGAACTCCCATCGCCCCATACTTGTAGAAAACTTGAGGCATTCGGACGTAAGCATCCGATAAACTACAGGTAGTAATACCCTCGAAATAATTAATCCGTCGGCTTTCCTATAGCAGCAAAAAACAAAAAGTTTTTCAAAAAAAGGTTCATCTTACATCGCAAGTCATTGATTTTCAACACTGCTATTGATTATCAAACGTTTACAATGTAAGATGAACCCTTTTTTGAATAACTTTTCAAAAAGCGTACTGTAGTTTATCGGATGCTTAAAGCATCCGGCATAAGCGCTACTTTGCGGGCAAGATAGGGTCCAATTAAACTCCGGCAGCTATGCATCATAAAGAAAAGCATAGCTGCCAGAGACTAATATATTGAAGAAAGAGGGAAATTGTAAATAGCAGCTATTCGCTACATATGAAGCATATAGCTACTGTTATCGTAATATGAAAGTTGCGTTATGTTTACTTGGTAGATTTTAGCCATCTACTACTTTGCACAAAAAGATTGCCCTTAAGTAAACGTATTTTGCTGTTGATTTAGATTTATCCTATCCATAGATGAACATACATAATCACATATATAGGAACCACTTCATAAGTCTGTCTTGAGAGTCGAAATAGAATTCTCCCCATTTCTTGTCATTCCTCATATTATAGTGATAATCTCCAAATATATCATATTGTTTTTGCATGTCAAGCCAGTATAAACAATATACTTTATACTTTCCACTATCACGTGTATATTTGAACTTGCTCAATCCTAATGAGGAACATTCTTTCTCAACTTCAGATCGTAGCATACCTCTACTGAAACTGCTAACAGCACCATCCTTAGACAAAAGCATACCTAACCTTTTGTTTTCGGTTTTTTGGGTCATCAATACAGCACAAGGTGTACGCCCGCGTAACAGTGTCACTATCTTATTCCCAGAATCCATGCCCGCTGCTAACATAATGTTTTTTCCAGACCATGAAAGCGTAGCTTCTTGTCCAGCCTCAGAAAGATTAAGGTGCAAAAGGACCGTTTTTCCTTCATTGCCAAAATCTATAACTTCAAGAGACATTGAATTTTTTGAAGGATCAAGTGGAGCGGTGGTGCCTTCAACGTTAAAAAAATCAAGAGGCAATTCAAGATGGAATCTTCCGCCCACGATATTTACACCATCAATGGTTCCGCTGCTTAATTTCTTGGCTTCATTTATATAATCATCCTTGTCTGTGCAGCATACGACATTTTCATTTTTGAAAAATGCAGCGTCAGCAACTTTCTTTTTTTGTAAAGCCATTGCTATCTCGTCTTGCTTTGCTTTTGTCTCAGCTTCAAATTTAGCTTTTTCTTCTGCTTCCTTTGCTGCTTTTTCAGCTTCTATCTTTGCAATAGCTTCAGCATTCCCGTTTTTAGCAGCCTTATCCATCCATTTGTTTGCTAGGGTCTCATTCTTCTCTATGTCACTCCCGTTAAGATAGGCCATTGCCAAATCATACTGAGCTTGACCATCCTCAGCATAAGCTTTTTCAATCAAGGCGGCTATAGGGCCTTGGTGTAAGACAAGTCCAGTTGCTTGGATAGTCGTGGAACACATTATTTTTTTGCAAATGCTTGAACTATTGGAATTTGCATCTTTTTCAATAAGGCCTTTTTGTCCATCAGCACCCGAAAAGATGAAGTAAGGTCCACTGGTATAGGAAAGGACCCCTTCTGGGAACGTCTTATGAAAAGTATATATGGAATTAGAATTAGCGGATGCGAAGAATGAATCCTTATTGGTCGAAGTTAATTCTATGCCATTTTTCGCTTTAGATATAAGGTATCCATTATCTAATTCAACTATATAGGCATTTCCATTAGAGTATTCTTTGAATTCGGAATTTAGACTATATGAGGTTAGTCCTATTATTCGTTTGACGTTCCCTAATTCGGATATTTCTAATGGGTAAAAATAGTTTCTGTCTATATCCTCCAAGCTGAGGTTAGACGTCTCGTTTTTCATATATAAGTTTGTTGCATTCAACTCACAACCTATCTCTTTAGGCGTTCGTGTTATAGAAAAAGGTGCACTTGGCTCTATCTTGAATTTGGTGAGATTATTAGTTTCGAATTTTCCTTCAGTCATTTTGTATGTGATAGAACTTCCATCATCGGCTATCGTGTACTCTACAGTGCCTGTAAATTTGGACGAGTTGATCCATAGGGGGCCATTGTATCTATGAAGTAAAAGTTTGGCATCCTTAACTACACCATTCTCAAAATAACCTTCAAGGATATCTTTTTCTTTTGCGGCAAGAGGATTGGGGTCACCATTTCCGTAGCTTGTTTCGATTTTGCCTTTTCCGTGTGGCTTCCCTGTGGCATCAAGCTCTCCATTATATGTGATTTGTTTCCCAAAATGAATTTTTTTTGCATCTACAGAGATAGGGAAACACGCCACCAGCATAGTAGTGACTAACATAGAAAATAGAGTTCTTTTCAATAACGTTTCTTTAATAGGTTTCATAAATTAGTAATTTAAAATGTTATTATGGTTAGTTTGTTTATAAACTTTGATAGTAATTATTCCAATATGGCACTTAGTCTTCGTCTGGCAGGGAGTCAAAGTCTTCTGGTAGCTCGCCTTCCTCGCTGGATGGTTTTTCGATTGCATCTTTGAGATCTTTCAAATATTGAAGATACTCTTGATATTCTTCTCCTGTAAGTTTTGCATACTTAAGCATAAGCGCCTGAGTACTCATATTTTTGAACTTAATGACAACGTCGACCATAAGCGTTTTATTATTGGCAGCTTTGTAGAATGCAGGAGCATCCGTTGTCAATTCAATAGTCTCGCCTGGAGCCAAATCTACACCCGGAATTACTTTGGTCGTATTCACACCATTTGAACCGTAATCTGCTAACCTGAACTCTACATTGTAATCAGCCCCATTGACAGGTATTTCACCTTTGTTTTTTATGGTTTGGAACACATGCAGATAATATCCTCCAGCTTGATATCCCCAGTTCCAGTATCCACTTACTTTTGACAGGTTACCATGCAACTCGTCGAAGTGCTTTAGTGTCAGGTTGCTCATAAACATGCTGTCCTCATTCATCAGTTCTGCAAACTTCCTATCAGAGATGTCTTTTATGGGAATACCTGTCTTGATGGCAAACTCTCGAATGATAGAATCAAAGTTTAGCACGCCGTAGGTGTCCTCAATTTTATAGGCGCCTGTACTGTCGGTCTTAAACACCAGTCGTTGCTGAGTCTCTGCATTAAGCATCGCAACGTAGTTCCCAGTACTATCTTCTAAAGCAACCTTGAAGCTTTTGGCATCTAGGCTCTCAGGTAATAGTTCCATTAGCGACTTGGCCGCAGGAAACAGATTGTAAACGGATACACGGTCCTGTTCGTTTAGGGCCGTTACGAACTTTTTTGCCAGATCCTTAATCTCTTGCTTCTTAGAATCGCATGATATCATCACCACGAGCGTGGCTAAACTAAGAAAGAATAAAACTGTTGTTTTTTTCATAAGATAGTAGGTTAAAATGTTGTTAGAATTGGGTTATTCAGAAAACACTAATTAGTTATCGAATGCAGCTTCGTGTTTGAAACATGGGTCTGGTCTGCCTGGTTTTTTGTTTAAGCAGAACACTTTACTGTTGGGACAGCCGCTGAAAGGGTCAGGAAGACAAGAGAATGTGATTTCCACCATAGTGGGCTGATTTATTTTTATAAGGTAGATTTTTTTGCTGCTTTGCAGCCTTTTGCGGCTGATTTTGACTGCAAATGTACGCACAACGGGCGTTCTGTTCAAACAAAAGGTGTGGCATCTGTGTGTCATTTTCGATTTTGAGTGTGTCATTTGTGTCAATGGCGTGTCAAATAAACTTTTCTGGCGCTTTCTTGTCGGCGTTGGAGAAATTTAAGTACCTTTGCGGCAAACAAAATTAGAAAGAATGGATAGTTATCAGGTTTTGTGCCGCGAAGTAGAGCGGAAAGCGGGGCGGGCGTTGGAGAAACGTTCGGACTTCGAATGGCTGTCGGAGCAGCTGATGTCGGAGTTGCATGAGATGATAAGCAGCTCGACGCTGATGCGCCTATGGGGCTATCGCAAGGGCGTGGCGCCGCGGCGTTCGACGCTCGACGTGCTGGCCCGCTATGCGGGTTTTGCCGACTATGCTGAATTCTGCAACAGCGTGGCCGACGACGGTGAAGCGCAGGACGGACAAACTGTGGCCGGCCACGAGGTTGGGGTGGGTAGAAACACCTCGCCTGGCGAAAGTGGCATTAGCGTTGAGGCCTGCGAGGCTACAGAGAATGGGACGAATGCCGGAGGCGAGAAGGCTAAGGGTGATAGCGATAGTGGAAAGGACGGAGGCGAGAGGGGAAAGGACGAAGGCCGTCGAGCGTGGGTATGGGCCCTGGCACTGGTGGCCATAGCCTGCTCGGGTGTGTGGTGGCTCTGGCGCAGCCTGTCGGCGCGCGAAGTGCTGCCACGTGGTGCTGAAGATTTCACCTGTTTGTTGCGCAACGCGCGCTGCGATGCCGACAGCTTAGGCGCGTGGACCTTCGTGCACGGAGGCTGGCCGGCCGAGCCCGACGGCACGTTGGCGTATTTCATGAAAGACTTCGATGTCTGTCAGGTGGTGCACGGGCTGCCTGCGGGGGAGTACGAACTGCGGGCGAGAGCGTGGCACCTGCCATGCGAACTCGACAAAGCGCTCTACGACTACGAACACGCCGAGGATAAGGCAGACGGCACGGCGCTGGCGCAGGCCGAGATCTATGCCGGCCCGTTTGCGCAGCGTGTGAAGAACTACGCCTCAGAATTCGGGCATGAGGATAGCTGCTACGAGAATGTGCTGCGGTTTGTGGTGCTGGATGATTCGGTGCGCATAGGTTTCCGCTCCGATGGCAACTGGCCACGGTTCAGTCGGGCGCAGGCCGACGATTTCAGACTTTATCTGATTCGCAAGGCCACGGCGCACGACTTCAAGCTGATGGCAGCGCAGCTCGACAGCGCCCGGCACGCCGACGACGAGCGTCCGCGGCTGAAGAGGGGCGACCGCATACCTAAAATGCTCGACGGCGTGGCGGTGGACTTGCTGTACGACTATATGGAAAACAGCGATGTGACGGACTGCTGGCGAGGGCGCGAAGAGGCGTTGCCCGAGGGCTGGACGACGCAGCAGGAGGCCCGCCGCTGTCGCATCGTACATAGGACTGACGCGGGACGGGGAATGGGCGATTCGGATATTTATCTGGAATACCGCAGCGACAGCACTGCCAGCGCCGGTTTGCTGGTAGGGCACGAAGTGGCTCTTGAGGCCGGAACGTATTATTTCGCTGCTATTTTCTTTGCCCAGGGCGCGGATGGGATGCCCACAAGCGTGTATTTCGGTGCAGAGGGCTGTGCGGACACGTGCCCGGCAGACAGGCTTATGGACTGGAAATATTTCTGCGTGACCGTAAGCAAGCCGCAGGTGCTGACGGTAGGGTTGTGGGCCCCGGAGGGCTCTGATGTGCAACGCGCCGGCATCTGCGGACTGAAGGTTTGGGAGCGGCGGTGACGCTAATAGAGCTTCGTCGGTGAGCCTCGTCAGTGAGTTCTGCCGGTGAGGTTCGTCAGTGCGCCTCGAGCCAGTTGTCGCCCCAGCCGCTGTCGGCGATAAGAGGTACGCGCAGGTCGGCGGCGCCTTGCATCTCGCTAATGACGATTTCTTCTACGCGCTCGCGCTCCTCGGGCACGACGCTGAAGTTCAATTCGTCGTGCACCTGCAAGATCATTCGCGAGCGCAGACCTTCCTGGTGGAAGCGGCGGAAGATGCGCACCATAGCCACTTTTATGATGTCGGCCGCCGAGCCTTGTATGGGGGCATTGATGGCTACGCGCTCTGCCAGTCCGCGCACGGTGGCGTTGTGCGAATTGATGTCGCGCAGGTAGCAGCGGCGGCCGAGCAGCGTGGTGGTGTAGCCCTGCTGGCGCGCGCGGTCGATACTCTCCTGCATATAAGCGTGCACGCGGGGGTAGGTTGCGAAATAGTTGTCGATGAGCTGCTTGGCCTCCGTGCGGCTGATGCCGAGGCGCTCGGTGAGGCCGAAGGCCGTGATGCCGTAGATGATGCCGAAGTTGGCCGTCTTGGCGCGGCTGCGCTCCTCGCGTGTGACCTCGTCAATTGCTTTATGGAAAATCTTGGCGGCCGTGGCGGCGTGAATGTCATGCCCGAGGCGGAAGTCCTCGATGAGACCTTCGTCGCCGCTGAGGTGCGCCATGATGCGGAGCTCCACCTGCGAGTAGTCGGCCGAGAAGAAGAGCTGGCCGGCCTCGGGGCGGAAGGCCTTGCGGATCTCGCGCCCGGCGGCAGTGCGCACGGGAATATTCTGGAGGTTAGGGTCGGAACTGGAGAGGCGTCCGGTGGCTGTGATGGTCTGGTTGAAAGAGGTGTGGATATGGCCTGTGCGTGGGTTTATGAGTTTGGGCAGGGCATCGATATAGGTGCTGCTGAGCTTGCGCATACGGCGGTATTCGAGAATCTTCTCTACGATGGGACTCTTGTGGCGTATGCGCTCGAGAGCTTCCTCGGAGGTGGTGTACTGTCCCGTGGCGGTGCGCTTAGCCTTCGGGTCGAGGCGCAGGCGCTCGAAGAGGATGGTGCCCACTTGTCGTGGCGACTGGATATTGAACTCCTCGCCTGCCAGCTCCCATATCTCGCCCTCGAGCACCTTCAGCTGATCCTCGAAGCCCGAGCCTACGGCCTGCAGGGTCTCGGTGTCGAGGCATACGCCGGTGCGTTCCATCTGTGCGAGCACGGCCACGAGGGGCATCTCCGTCTGGGCGAAGAGGTCGTAAGCTCCTTCGTTGTGGAGCATAGGTAGGAAGACGTTGAAGAGGCGCAGGGTGATGTCGGCATCCTCGGCGGCGTAGGGGCAGACGCGCTCTGGCGGCACATCGCGCATCGACAGTTGCTGCTTGCTGCTTGCCGCGCTCTTTCTTGCCTATGAGCTCGTCGATGTGTATGGTCTTGTAGTGCAGGTAGGCCTCGGCCAGATAATCCATACCGTGACGCATCTCGGGCTGCAGGACATAGTGGGCCACCATAGTGTCAAACATCTGTCCGCGGACCTCGATGCCGTAGTTGGCCAGGACGTTGAGGTCGTACTTGAGGTTCTGGCCTACCTTGAGCGACGCCTCGTTCTCATAGACGGGGCGGAAGCGTTCGACGGTGGCTTGTGCCGCCTCGCGCTCGGCCGGAACGGGTATGTAGAAGCCCTCGCCCGGGCGGATGGCGAAGCTGAGTCCTACGAGCTCCGCACTGATGGCGTCGGTCGATGTTGTCTCGGTGTCGAGGCTGACGACGTCGGCCGCAAGGAGCTGCCGGACCAGGGCTTCCTGAGCCTCGGGGGTATCTACGAGCTGGTATGATGCGTTCTCTGGGGAATAGGAGTCTAATGTCAAGTGCTGGACGTGTTCCGTGGTGTTGTCCTGGGCGTTTAACGGAGCGGCCGAAGCAGGCGCTTCAGGCATGTCGAAGAGGTCGAGTTGTGCGGCGTCGCGTTTCTTCACCGGCTTGTCCGAAGGGCTGATGGCATTGCCGAAGAGGTCGAGCTGTTCTGCTGTGCCGGACTTTGTATCTGCTTCCTTTGAAGCCTGGGTGATGGTTGCTGTGCCGAACTTGCGTTGCAGCAATGCCCTGAGCTCATAGCGCTGGAAGAGTTCTGTGAGGCGTTGGCGGTCGGGCTCCTTGTAAGCCAAGGCCTCCATGTCGAGCGCGACGGGCACGTCGGTGACGATGGTGGCAAGCCATCGCGAGAGGCGTATCTGCTCTATGTTCTCTTCCACGCGCTCGCGGAGCTTGCCTTTTAGCTCTTCCGTCTGCGCCAGCAGGTTCTCGATAGAGCCGAACTGCTGAATAAGCTGCGCGGCCGTCTTCTCGCCTACCTTGGGGCATCCCGGGATATTGTCGGAGGCATCGCCCATGAGGCCGAGGATGTCGATGACCTGCAGCGGGTCGCTGATGCCCCATTTGGCGCACACCTCGGCGGGGCCTAAGGTCTCGAAGCCGGACCCGAAGCTACGGGGCTTGAAGATGCTGATGTGCTCGGTCACGAGCTGGCCGTAGTCCTTGTCGGGCGTCATCATGAAGGTGGTGATGCCTTGGACGTCAGCTTGATGGGCAAGGGTGCCTATGACATCGTCGGCCTCGTAGCCGGGGCACTCGATGACGGGTATGTTATATGCCTCAAGCATCTCCTTGATGATGGGAGTGCCAAAACGAATGGCTTCGGGCGTTTCCTCGCGTTGCGCCTTGTAGGGAGGGTAGGCTTTGTGGCGGAAGGTGCCGCCGTGGGGGTCGAAGGCCACGCCGATGTGCGAAGGCTGTTCCTTGGCGAGCACTTCCTCGAGCGAGTTGAGGAAGCCGAAGATGGCCGAGACGTTCTCTCCGCGGCTGTTGATGCGCGGGTTTTTGATGAAACCGTAGTATGCTCGGTAGATCAGAGCGTAGGCGTCGAGGAGGAAAAGCTTTGTACAATCCATAATTCTCATTTCATAATTCCAGTTTCGGAAGCTAATCGATATTTTTGACACACCCTCTAAAGCGAAACCAGAGTCGTGTAATCTGTGTGCAAAGATAAGAAGAAATGGAGAATGACGGATGAAAAAGTGGTGAATTATTTGATTAGAGAGGCAAAAATTCCTATTTCTGCTGCGCCATCCACTGGCTTGGTGTCATACCAAAGAGTCGTCGGAAGGCGTGGCTGAAGTGCGACTGGTCGGCAAAGCCGCAGCGCTCGGCTATCTCGGCCAGCGTGTAGGCCGGATGTCGTTGCAGCAGGCGGCATGCCTCCTGCATGCGAATGTGCAGCATGAACTTCGTCGGCGTAGCCCCCGTGATGGCCGCCAGCTTGCGCCGCAGCTGCGAGGGGCTCATGCACAGTTCTGATGCTATGCTCTCGATATCCGTTCTTCCCTCCGTCATGAGTTTCCGCACCACGCCCTCGGCACGGCTGATAAACTCTGCTTCGACCGTGGCGCGTGTCGACTCTGCGGTAGCCTCCGGCGTGCTGTCGCTCACCTCGCCCTGTTCGGGATGAATGGCTGTTTCTTTCCATTGCCGTGCATATTTCTCATGCAACATCCGCCTTTGCTCAAGCAGCTTTTCTATGCGTATGTGCAGCTCGCTGGTGTTGAACGGCTTGTAGAGATACGCGTCGGCGCCCGCGGCGAGGCCCTGCAGGCGCTCTTCCTCGGTGGCTTTGGCCGTTATTACGATGATGGGTATATGGTTTGTCAGCTCGTCGGCCCGTATCTGTCGGCAAAGCTCCAGGCCGTCGGTGTTGGGCATCATGAGGTCCGTAAGGATGAGGTCGGGCATCAGTTCCCGTGCCATGTCCAAACCTCTGCTGCCATCCTCGGCCAGCCGCACGTCGTAGCTCTCGCGCAGCAGACTGCTGATGTAGTACGCCACGTCGGCATTGTCCTCTACGACGAGGATTGTCGGTCGTCCCACTTCATACTCACCCTCTGTATGAGCCTCCTCACTGAGCGGAGAACTCGTTTCTGCTTGCATGCCAGAGGCTATTTTACTTCCCCCCCCCACTACGAGCGGGTGTGAGGCTTCTCCCACAGGGGGACGATAGGGTACATCCACCGTGAACGTTGTGCCCTTGCCTCTCTCGCTGGCCACGCTGATTTTGCCCTTTAGCGCATTTGTGATTTGCTTGACAAGCGTCAGTCCCACGCCCGAGCCTATGCCGCTGTCGGGGTCGCTCTGGAAGAAAGGCTCGAAGATATATGGCAGTTCCTCTGCTGCTATCCCCCTGCCGGTGTCGGCCACCTGCAGGTGCAGGCGGTCTTTCTGCCGGGCCAGCCGCACGCTGACCTTGCCTCCGGCAGGCGTGAATTTCAGCGCGTTGCCGATGAGGTTGTTGAGAGTCTTCTGTAGATAGTCGGACACGAAGTTCGCCATCAGAGGCCGCTCCCCTGCCTCGTAGTCGAGGGTGATGCCTTTCTGCCGCGCCACTTCGCTGAAGCTCTCAACAATCATTTCGGTATAGGCCGCCACGTCAGCCGTGTAGCTGGGCTGCTCATTTATTGCGGAGCTCACTTTAGAGATATCGAGCAGCTGGTTGACCAGGTTCAGCAGTTGTCCGCCCTGCCTGTGGATCAGGGTGCCAGCCTTGGCCACTTCGTCCGGTGGCGTCTGCTCATCCAGCCGTTCGCTCAGCCCCAGCACTACGGTCAGCGGCGTGCGCAGCTCGTGCGTCACATTAGTGAAGAACTGTTCGCGTGCCCTCTGCAGTTTGCGCAGCGTGCGGTTGGTGCGCCTCTGCTGACGGCTGGCCCACCATATAGCTGCCGCGGCAATGAGCAGCAGCACTATCACGGCGAGGCCGCTGAGGGTGATGTTACGGTTCATGCGTCGCTCCTGCGCGTTCTCTTCCTGCAGCTCGTCGTTGCGGAAGCTGGCATTGGCCTGGCCAAGGGCCTCGCGCAGTTGTACGGAGTGCATCGAGTCGGCTAGGGTGGTGTAGCGCTTCAGCGCCTGCAGCGCTCCGGCCGGATCAATGGGCTCGAGGGCCTCGCAGATGACTTTCATGTCGTAGCCCACGGCACGCGAGTTGCCCACCTCGGCTTCTATGGCGGCCGCTTCGCGCAGCACCTCGGCCGCCTCGGCGTTGTGGCCCATGTCGAGAAGGTTCCAACCCTTGTACTCCATAGATATTGCCAGCAAGTTGCGGTCGGGGATGTCCATGGCTTCCACCATCTTGATGGCCCGCTCGGCCGCCTCCAGTCCCTTCTCGAACTCTCGGTTGCGGTTGTAGGCATAGCTCAGCTGCGTGAGGTGGTTGGCCACGCCGGCGTCATAGCTTATCTCCTCGGCAGCGGCCACGGCCTGCAGGCCGAAGTCGATGGCCTTCTCCACCTCTCCTGCTCCACAGAAGACCTCGCAGGCCACGCCCAGCGTGTTGTGCAGCTGGCGGTTGGAGCCCGCCTTGCGGTTCGTGTCTATGGCTTTGAGGATAAATTCTTTTGCCTGCGGGCGGTTCTCGGTGCTTATATTTACGTTGACGATGGCGAGATAGAGATAGGCGCGCGAGAGCTGCAGCAGGTTGCCCGTCTTCTTGCAGTAGCCTACGGCCTCTTGCCCGGCCGTAGTGGCCTCTGTCATCTTGCCTGTCTTGTAGAGGCAGTAGCTGCGGTCGCAGAGCAGCGTGGCGTGTATGTCGGGCTGCTGCCGGCTGCCGCGTTCCACTGCTTTGTCGTTGTAGGCGAGCGCCTCGGTGTAGTAGGCGTTGATGACGTAGAAGCGGTCGGTGGCGTAGTAGACGAGCATGTCGAGCGAGTCGGCCGGCATCGCGGCGTCGAGCGTGGGGGCATCGTTGAGGAAGGCATCGTACTGCGTGTAGATGCCGATCAGCTGTCGCCCTACGTCGGTCTTCGTCTTCGCCTTGCTCTTCTCATAGATGCTCAGCAGGCTGTCCACGCTGTGCAGCTGTCCGGGTGCCTCAGTGCCTGCTGCCTGACTCTGGATGGCGAGCAGCAGGCTCAACGTTATAAACAGGAATCGTATGCTCATATTTTGTCTTTTTTTTTGTCTCTAAAGCCCATTGCGGTCGTTTTGTTTGGCAAAAGTATTGTTTCTCTTTAAGACCGGCAAAAGTCATGCGCTATTTAACTATTATTAGTTTAAAATAGACAAAATATACTGCAAAGGGCCATTTTGTAAAGAATAGACAAATATTTGTAAAGAATAGACAACAATCCTTTAATCAAAATAAACGAACTTTGCCAACGAAATACTTTATATCAGTTTTATAATGTTTTATTATGATAAAAATTAGCAAATTCAGCGCTATTCAGATGATGTTGGATGTGAAAGAGATGAGCACTTTCGATAGGGCATTTGTAGACTCTGTAGATAGTACAATCGTCCGATTGATTTCTTTCGGCAAGGTGTCTCTTGACAGTTTAGCCGCTGAGTTTTGCATAAGTCAGTCGAAGCTCCGCCGCCAGATACAGAACGCCACGGGTGTCACCCCGGCAGTATATATTATGTTCGTGCGTATGCGCGAGGCCGTGCATTGGCTTGCCATGTACCCGCAGGACTCTATCTCCGACATAGGCCAGCGCTGCGGGTTTACCGACAACGCACACTTCACACACGTCTTCACTCGCTTCTTCGGCTGCTCGCCGATTCAATATGTACAGAAGCTCAATCAACATTAATTAATAACCCTTTAATAATTACGACTATGAGAAGATTATTTACCCTATTTATTATGCTCATGACGCTGTCAGCAGCGACGTGGGCGGCCAGCTACAACTTGTGGATCTTAGGCACGCAAGTGACTGATGACAACAAGGTTAATATTAAGCCCAATGGCCTTAAGGCCGGTACGATTTCGTATGACAGCAGTTCGAACATCCTGACCCTAAATGGCGTGACGCTGACGGCTCCTTCAGGCAACACCGACATCGGAATCCACTGTTTGATTAACCAGGTCGTTGATATTAAACTGGTTGGTTCAAACAAAATTACGACAAATAGCGACGTGTTTTATCTGGCCAGCGCTAAGCCCATAAACATCTTAGGTTCTGGTAGTTTCGAGGGGATATCAACCCAAGGGAATGGCATTACGATTGGAGCAAGCGACATGAATGTCAGCATAGTCACCACTAATTATTTCATTATGAGAGGCGCCAAATATGGCTACAAAGGAGTAATGGGCGACGACAGCGGCTTACTGTACATGAAGAAGACCTCGACAGACGACTATGGCTACGCTTTCCAAGGCAGTGAGGGAGCCGTGTATGGCGTAAGGAATTTGAGCCTCGATGGTATGGTTATCTCTAATTCAGGATCGTCTAATGGTATGATCTATGGCTGTTATTTCGACGATAGTCAGATAAAGCAGAACGGAGGTGCTATCGCCAAGGGTTATGTAGCCTTCAAATCAATAAAGCTAAGAACCGGCCTCTATATTGGTAATAAAGAAATATGTGTAGCGAATAGTAGTCTTTCATATCCCATCTATGTTGGCAGCAAGTACATAAGCTCAGGAGGCGAAAAGGCTGTCTGCTTCGACCCTTCCACATGGACGTTGACTCTCACGAATGCCACCATTTCTTGCCCTACTCCCTCCAACCCCTCCATGGAGTACAAGGATAATACCGCCAACTTAAAGGTGAAAGTTGTCGGAAATTCCACCATAGAGAATACGAGTACGCATACTGCTTTTTCTGCAAATGGCAACACCATTTTCAACGGTTCAGGTATGCTGACACTTAAGGCCAAAGCAGACTGTGGAATGCGCGTAGGCAATAACGCTGGCGTCGTCGTACAAGATATAACGTTAGAAGCCAGTGGCAGCAAATACGGATTATTTGTCTATAATGGTACATCGGAGACTTTAAGCATTCAGAGCGGAACGGTGCACGCAAAAGCAGAGCAATATGGAGCCATAGTTGGCTTCAAGACTATTACCCTCGGCAGCGGCCTCGGTGTGGCAAAGCCCGTGGGAGGACAGATTTCGGGCGGTAAGGTCGTCGATGCCAGCGGCAACGTGGCCAAGGAGGCCTTGATTACAAAGGTGACGGACTATGGCTTCAAAGTCGATGGCATTAACGTGACGTCGGCCAATGCCTCCGACATCCTCGGCGACGGTAAGGTGACGTACAGCCCCACTGGAAATAAGCTGACGCTCAATGGGGCGAACGGCGGGACTGAACAAGCCATTTTCAACGAAAATAATTCCAATCTTATCATCGAGGTGAAAGGCGATGTCGTGCTTAAGAGCAGCGCTAAGCCGGCTATAGCCATCTATAAAACGTCTACCATTTGCGGCTCAGGTAATCTCACACTTGAGAGTACAGGTGACTGCGGCTTATATGCTTATTTGGCAGACCTCACTATCAAGGACATCACCATGGAGGCTTCCGGAACATTTGGTTTGGCAGGACGACCCTCTAATGAGAACCTTAAAATAGAGAATGCCACAATACATGCCAAGGGAGAATATGGAGCCATCTGGGATTTCACCTCCATCACCCTCGGCAGCGGCCTCGTCGTACTGAAACCTGCAGGCGGCAGCATCTCGGGCGGCAAGGTCGTCGATGCCAACGGTAATATGGCCAAGGAGGTGACGATAGGGAAGGATGAATCTGTGAAATACGAACTCTACGTCAACGACACACAGGTGACGAGCGGCAACGCTGCCGACATCCTCGGCGACGGCAAGGTCGTGTACGACGCTGAGGCCAACGAGCTCACCCTCGACGGCGCTTCGCTCACTGGCATCCAGAACAAGATTCCTAACCTCAAGGTCATCGTCAAGGGTGACAACACCATCGAGAACAACGCCGACAACGTAATACTCATCGACTCCTACGAAAACATCACCTTCGAGGGCGACGGCACGCTCAACCTCAAGTCCACAAACAAGACGAGCCTTGGCATGCGCCTGGCTGCTACCTACAGTGGGGCACGCAGCGTACTGACCATGCTCCTACAGGGCCCCGCCTTCAATATCACTGCCGGACAAGGCCTCTTCGGCACGGGTTTCAATCCCATCCTGAATATATATTACCCCAGCAAGCTGAAATACGAGCCCGTAGAGGGAGGCAACGCCAATCCTATCAGCGGATTCCTTGGCTTCAACTTCTCGCGTCTCACCATGGTGGAGCCTGAGGGAGCCTACTACAGCACCAGCAACCGCTACGTACAGTACAACGACGCCCGATACACCGGACCGCTGGTCATCGACTTGGAGACCTATAAGCTCTGGATAGCAGGTACGCAGGTCAGCGAGGTCAATAAGGACGACATCCTCGGCGACGGCGTCTTCAGCTACGTCAGCTGGTACAAGACCCTCCATATTAAGGGCGACTACGCTAACACGGCAGACTGCCGCATCATCGATAGCAACATCGAGGACCTGATCATCAGCGTAGATGCCACCAGCAAACTCACTACAGCCAATGACGACTACGCAGTCATCTATTTGAAGTACAACACCGAAATCCAGGGTATGGGCGCCCTCACCCTCGAAAGCGTAGGCCCTGGGCAGAGGAACATAGCCATCTATCAGGAGTTCGGCGACAAACTTACCATAAGCAATGCCAACATCGAGGTCGGCGACGGCTTCGCGTATGCCATCACCGGCGAGCCTAACGTGGCGCTCGAGGTCATCAACTCCGACATCGTTGCCAAGGCTCACTACATAGGCTGCTTCAGGGACTTCGGCAGCATGACGCTCAACGGCTGCTACATCGACAGCCCGCGCGGAGCCGTCTACACCGACGGAGCACTCGTCGATGCCGACGGCCACATCATAGGCAGCGATGTCACGTACGAGACCGTTGTCATCAAGCGCGGCGCTGATGCCGTGGGCGGACTGGCCACTGACGCTGCTCCTGCCGATGTCTTCGACGTTGCCGGCCGCAAGCTCGACACCGTAGGTCGCGGCATCAACATCGTCCGCTCGGCCGACGGCCGCGTTCGCAAGGTGCTCAAGAAGTAGAATTGTTTAAAACCACGAATTACTCGAATCTCACGAATAAAAATCTTCTTCTCTTTTCTCTCTAAATCTACATGTATGAGAGAATAAAGACATTCGTGTAATTCGTGTAATTCGTGGTCGAATACAACAGAATAGTTAACGTTTTTAAGGAAATATACAACCATAAAAAAGTACTATTATGAAAAGAATTAGTGACATTTGCAGACAATGGTTGAGGCAGCTCTTGACCATCGTCGCTTTAATTGGTTTAGCACCCACATTCCACGTCCAAGCATGGGAAGTGGAGTGGACTGATGAGTGGGGCGTAGCCTCGGCCACGTGTGATGACTGTGGCGAGACCTATATCGTGTATGATGTCTACTCTACTTCAGATGCCGAGGATGCTCTCTCAGAATACTTCTGCGATGAATGTGGATATTGTAATCATAACGCAAATAAATCTTGCTGGGATGAGCACCATTGCTATATGTGCGCCGATTGTGTTGATGTAGGTGATTATTGCGAGGGTTGCTATGAAGAAGATGGATTCCTAATGTGCAATGATTGTTTCGATGGTGTTTGGTGGGAGACACATTGCCAGTCTTGTTATGGACATTATGGTTATAGTGTTGGTGATGCCTGTGATTGTGTTACAGCATATCTTTGGGGACCTCACTGTACTGATTGTCATGAGGAAAGTTGTGATTATTGCGGCACTGCTCTTGTCGTTGCCGGTGAGGTTATGGATGATATAGTATGTTGTTTAGATCACAATTTATGTAAAGTTTGTATGGATGATATGGATAATGGTGACGGCATCCACTGTAAGCAATGTTATAGTTGCGATTCATTCGTTTGTGAGGAGTGTGGTTTGTGCGAAGAATGTGCGGGCGACGACCAGCATTGTATGGAATGTGGCCGCTGCCTCGTGAATGGCGAAATTGACATGTGCTATTATGGAGGCAATCACTGTTCAATCTGCTGTGAGGAGGAAGGCTATGCATGTGCTTTCTGCGGCCGTTGCACCGAGGCATTAGGCCTCGATTTCTGCGACGATTGCGGATATTGCGAGATTTGCTGTTCCGAATTCACAGAGACCGATGAGGACTGTACACACGGACTCTGCATTTTCTCTTCTGACTTTGCCGACCACCTCTGTCCGAATTGCAGCAGTTGTCCGCAAGACACCGAGTGTGAGTACTGCGGAATGTGCGAGGACTGTCAGGACGACTACCACTGCGAGCACGGCCTCTGCCCCGACGGCAACGAGTGGGACGACCATCTCTGTACCGACTGTGGCGAATGTACCGAGCCTGATGAGCTCTGTGAGTACTGCGGCAAGTGTGAGGACTGCGCCTCGAGCTACCATTGCGACCATGGCTACTGCCCCGAAGGCGACGAATCCGACTCCTTCGACCATTTCATCTGCCCGCAGTGCGACGAGTGCTACGAAGGCGATGAGCCCTGCGAGTATTGCGACCTCTGCCCGACCTGCTGCCTTGCCAACACCGAGGCTGAAGGCTGCGACCACGAGCTCTGCATCGAGAGCGACGACTTCGCCGAACATTGGTGCTACGAGGACGGCCAGTGCTTAGAGCAGTGCGACCATAATCCCGACTGCGCTCACAACAACGTCAGCTCGACATGGAACAGCGACGGCACTGCCCACTGGCACGTATGCGCCGACTGCGGCCTCGCCGTAGACCGCGCCATACACACCGAGGGTGCACCCGTCAACATCGTCGATCCCGATCCCGTAAGCCGCAAGAATGGCAAGGCAAACGTCAGCTGCACCGTCTGCGAGCAGCAGATGGCTGTCATCACAGTGCCCTACGTGGCCATTCCCGAGGACGGCTCGCCCTACATCACGACTCAGCCCAAGGACTACACGGGCAAGACCAACACCAGCGCCTGGACTTCCGACCCCAGCCGCTACGCCACATTCACCGTGCGCGCCGGAGGCAAGAACCTGAGCTATCAGTGGTACGAGAAGTGTGGTTCGCTGCCCTTCATGGCCATTACGGACAAGGAAGGCTACTTCGAAGGCACTCAGACCGCTTCGCTCAAGGCCCTCGTATTTACCGACGCCTGCGATGATACCGATTATTATAAGTATTATTGTGTAGTCACCAACGCCAGCGGCAGCGTAACGACCAACACCGTTGCAATCAAAGCCCAGCACGTCTTCGGTCACTACTTAAACAACGGCGACGGCACACACTCCTACGTGTGCTTAGGCGAATGTAACGAGGTCAAGACGGTGTCGAAGCACCGCTTCGGCGAGTGGACGCTCGTACGTCCTGCCACCGACACTCAGGAGGGCCTGCGCGAGCAGAAGTGTATTGACTGCAGCGCCAGGAACCAGGAAACCCTGCCGAAGGTGGAGCCCGGCCACGTGCACGTCTTCGACCAGCCCATATACAATGCTACCGAGCACTGGTTCTCGTGCAAGTGCGGCATCGTAAGTCCCGACCCGAGGGCTCCGCACACCTGGGGCGAACCCGTCATCACCGTAGCACCTACCGAGAAGAAAACGGGCAAGCAGGAAATCTCATGCACCGCCTGCGGCCTCACACTCTCCGATATCGTCGACAAGCTGCCGCATACCCACGACTTCTACGAACTCAACGCTGATAACTATGACTCGGGCAAAGCAGGCTACAGCTCTGTTCAGCACTTCTCCTATTGCAAGAGCTGCGACCAGATAAATGCCCAGAGCCACCAGTTCACTGCTTGGGAGATTACCAGCAAGGCCACAGCCACCAAGAGCGGCACTATCGCTCGCGAATGTTTGTGGTGCCCATATTTCGAGAAGAAGTTCTACAATTACGGCACCTATCCCATTATGGTTATCGGTGGCACGGCCAGCCACGATGCTGCGGCTCCCGGCACCATCGTCACTATAACCTACGACAAACATCCCAATTGGTACTGGGGTGAGACCTCCTTCTGGCAGGATCAGTACTGGGAGGGCGGACCCGTCGTGCCCATGCCTACGGTAACGCCCAACATGAACTCTAAGGTCATCACCTTCACCATGCCCAATGGGCCTGTGGCCGTGGAGGCGTACATCGGCACATGCCACCACATTGGCGGCACCGAGCTTGGCAAGCGCGTCGAGCCTACGTGCTCAGGCTACGGCCACGAGCCTGATGAGGTATGCATCGACTGCGGAGCCGTCATCACCGAGGGCGAGCGCATACCCGCTCTGGGCCACGATCGTGCTGCCGAGCCTATAGCCGGAACAGCCGTAATCGGCTACTGCACGAATTACGACAACTCTCCTTCGGGAGTTAATCATGGCTACAGTGGCGACTTCCTCTGCAACCGTTGCCACAAGACGGTCAAGGGCGAACGCACGCCATTGACACACGGACAGCTCGGACGCAGCGAAGCGTGGAACAACACGTGGAGCAATGTCTACGAGATTCGCGATGAGGTAGAAAACACCTGCACCACCGACGGCTACTCGGGCGACACCTACTGCAAGCTGTGCAACACTCGTGTCAAGCGAGGCCAGAAAGTGGCTCGCACAGGACATGAGTTCGACGACTGGGTGGTCGTGCGCGAAGCTACACCGAAGCTCAAGGGACAGGAGGAGCGCATCTGCCACTGGTGCCATACCTACAAGGAGACGCGCCTCGTGGACTTCACAGGCATTGACCACACACTGAAGGCCGACAAGACGAAGCTCAGCTTCACATGGACCTACGGCGAGGAGCCCGAGCCACAGACCGTCGTCTTCACATCGACAGGCCTCAACGCCGTCACAGCCATCAGCAAGGTCATAGAGACAGCCGTAGGCGGCACCACCAAGCTCGCCTTCGACGGACTGAAACTCACGGTGACGCCCGACGTGGCCGGCGTAATCAGCAAGAAAGCCGAAGGCACGCCCGAGGTGCTGCACCTCAGCGAGGTAGTCTCTGCCGAAGGCCCGACGAGCGACTTCAACGCTCCCGACATCACCGTCAGCTTCACCATAAAGAAGTCCACCGTGCCTATTAAGATCGAGGAGGCCGAGGCTGGTCTGATAGCATACATCGGCGAGCCCATGCCCGCACCTGTCGTAGTGACGCCCGAGGCGGGTCTGGAGGTCACGTGGACGTCGTCAGACAACAGCGTGGCTGTCGTCGATGCCAACACGGGCGAAGTGACGCCCCTGAACGCCGGCACGACCTCCATCACCGCCACCTTCGCCGGCAACGACTACTACAAGTCGTCGAAGGCTTCATACACATTGGTCGTACGCCACCGCGTAGAGCTGCTCGCGCCTGAGTTCAGCATCACGGGCGGCACCGAGGCCGAGCCCACCATGCTCGCTGCCGACGAGCCTCTGAAGGTGACCTTCGACACCAAGTACCTCGACGAGAACGAGCTGACCGAGGCCGACGTCATCGTCAAGCTCACCGTGAGCCTCACGGGCGACGTCACCGGCAAGGAACTGCCGCCAGCCTCGAAGACGGCCCACGTCGTCACGAGCGAGACCTTCTACCTGCCCCTCGGCACCAGCGAATTCCCCGAGGTGCTGCACTATGGCTACACCTACGACAAGATTGTCATCGAGGCTGCCGAGCTGCAGCTCAAGGGCGACGGCTCCTGGGTGGCTACGTGCAAGGAAGTGCCAGCCGAGCTGACATGGGTCGGCGTGAAGCCTCTAATCTTCGACGGCGTCATCAAGCAGATTGTCTCGCACCCGCTGACGGGTGTCCAGGGCGAAGCCTTGGGCGAGCAGACGGTGACGATAGCTCCTGCCGAAGACCCGGGCGAGGTGAACATCACCTTCAGCGGCTTCCAGATGCCTGTCACCGGCGGCGTAGTGCCTGAATTCACCGTCGAGGGTGCCATCGTCACGCAGAACGATGACGGCACCATTAGCTACAGCCTGCCCTCTTATGCCAAGAACGAGGTCATCATAGACCGCGGCACGGGCGACGTGAAGTACAGCGTAGCTCTCGAAGGCTCGCAGACCAGCCAGTTCGCACTGCCTGTGCTGAAGCTTGAGCTCACCAACTCCGTCGTCGACGACATCTGGTTCGGCGCTGACGAGGCCACCATCAACAAGGCCATCATCTTGGACAGCGTAGAGGGCGTGAAGGCCAACGGCGGTGCTGAAGGCATCTACGACGTTGCTGGTCGCAAGCTCAACTCCGTCGGTCGCGGCATCAGCATCATCAGCTCGGCCGACGGCAAGGCTCAAAAGAGAGATCTGCATAACGACTATAGAATTGGGGTCGCAAGCGCCGAGCGGAGCGATGCGACCCCAACAACCTTTAATTATAAAATATGAAATATAAAATATAAAATATAAAATATGAAATATAAAATATGAAATATAAACTGTAAACCGTAAACTGTAAACTGTAAACCGTAAACTGTAAACCGTAAACTATAAACTGTAAACCGTAAACTGTAAACTATAAACTTAAACTATAAACCCTCTTTTATTGGTCGGCCTTCGGCCTCCGCTCGGCGCTTGCGACGCTTCACACTTGAAGAAAATCTCTAGAAAATCTATCTAAAAAATCTCTCAGTTAGTTTGAATGATTTTCCAAATTGATTTTCGAATGATTTTGAGCGCAGCGACCCCAACAACTCTTAACTATTATAAATTTTCTTCTATGAAAAGATTATTTACTCTATGCGTTTCAGTGCTTGCCGCAGTGTGCAGCATATACGCCGCCGCCTACCCCGTTTACATCGCAGGCATACAGCTGACAGACGAGAACCTCAGCACCATCATCGAGACCATTGCCGAGCGCAACGAAGACGCCATGGAGCGCTTCTTTGAAGGTAGCATGGACATCACGTTCGACGTCGCCAGCAACACCCTGACGCTGAAGAACGTCATCATCGACGCACGCGGGCTGACAGCTCAGGGCATCACACTCGGCATCGATGACATGACAGTGGTGCTCGAGGGCGACAATATCATTTACAGCGACTATTCCGGCATCAGGATAGTCCAGTCCGCTACCATAAAAGGTTCGGGCAGCATCACCATCGAGGCCAGCGAGCATGGCGTCTATTTCGATCCTAACTCCAACATAGTACGTCCCACGTTCACCATCTCCGACACCAAGCTGACAGCCAAAGGCGCCAAGTACGGAGTCAACTCCAGCCCAAATCCCTGCAATCTGACAATCCTCGGGAACACGTCAGTAGTGAAGTTGAGAGGAACGGAAGGTTCAGTGAACAATACAACGCTAGCGATCAGAACCAGCACGCTGATGATTGTGAGCCCCAAGGGCGCTAAGGTAAGCGGCTATCAGGTGGTCGATGCCGACGGCAACCTGGTGAAGGATGACTGGGTCGTCATCGAGCAGGCCATAGAAATCAACGAGACCAACTTCCCCGACGAGGACTTCCGCAACTGGCTGCTTTCGCAGTCCTACGGCACCGATGGGCTGCTCTCACCTTCTGAGATACAGAAAGTGACGCAAATTAACTTGAGCTACAAAAATATCAAGGACTTAAAGGGCATTGAATTCTTCACCGAACTCAGGGATTTAGATTGCAAATACAACCAGCTGACCTCGCTTGACGTGTCGAATAACACCTCGCTGAAAATTCTGGACTGCAACGACAACCAGCTGACCTCGCTTGACGTGTCGAAGAACACCTCGCTGGAATTTCTGTACTGCAACGACAACCAGCTGACCTCGCTTGACGTGTCGAAGAATACCTCGCTGAAAGATCTGTTCTGCGACGGCAACCAGCTGACCTCGCTTGACTTGTCGAAGAACACCTCGCTGGGATATCTGTACTGCTACGACAACCAGCTGACCTCGCTTGACGTGTCGAATAACACCTCGCTGAAAAGCCTGAACTGCCAAAACAACCAGCTGACCTCGCTTGACGTGACGAAGAACACCTCGCTGGAACGTCTTAGCTGCTACGACAACCAGCTGACCTCGCTTGACGTGTCGAATAACACCTCGCTGGAATATCTGCACTGCTTAAGAAACCAGCTGACCTCGCTTGACGTGTCGAATAACACCTCGCTGAAAATTCTGGACTGCAACGACAACCAG
Source organism: uncultured Bacteroidaceae bacterium (assembly GCA_905235285.1). Classification (GTDB taxonomy): domain Bacteria; phylum Bacteroidota; class Bacteroidia; order Bacteroidales; family Bacteroidaceae; genus Physcousia. The sequence continues at coordinate 374 of CAJOLI010000098.1, read as the reverse complement.
CTGACCTCTCTTGACGTGACGAAGAACACCTCGCTGGAACGTCTTAGCTGCTTCAACAACCAGCTGACCTCGCTTGACGTGTCGAAGAACACCTTGCTGGAAGATCTGTACTGCGAAAACAACCAGCTGACCTCGCTTGACGTGTCGAAGAACACCTCGCTGGAAAATCTGCGCTGCGAAAACAACCAGCTGACCTCACTTGACGTGTCGAAGAATACCTCGCTGCAAAATCTGTCCTGCTACCATAACCAAATCAAAGGTGAGCAGATGCAGGTGCTTGTCGAGAGCCTCACATCCGCTGGAATATTCATTGTCATAGACTCGGCAGATGATGACGAGCAGAACTTCATTACGAAGGCGCAAGTAAAGATTGC